>JAYUAE010000182.1:0-18503 GCA_043741515.1 Candidatus Eiseniibacteriota bacterium
GCTTGCGTCGCGCTCGCGCGGCACCGCGCCCCCGCGATCGTCGCTGCGGATCTGGATCAGGAGGCCGCCGCATTCGAGTCGCTGGCCGTTGCGCAGAACCGCCGGCCCGATCTCGCGTTCGTCGGCAGGGCGCTCATCGCCCCGAAGGGGTTCTATGATCCCACGATCACGAATCTCGGCGAGTACGAGGCGAAGCTTGTGCTCGACTACGCTCTCCTGGACGGTGGCGCCCGCGCCCGCGCCCGCGCGAGGGGAGCGCTGGATCTCGCGGCCGCGCGCCTCCAGGCTGCAATCCAGGCGCGCGACGTGGGGCTGCAGGCGGCCGATCTCGCGATCAACCTCCTCCGTTTGCGGGACGTGGAGTCCGCGCAGCGGCAGTCGGCCGACTGGATCGACCGCCTCTCCCTTCTCATGCGCGGCGCCGTGCGCGCCGGGGTTCGGAGCACCACCGACTCGGTCCGGATCGCGCTGGAGCGGAACTCCGCCGGGGCCGCCCTCGAGAAGACGCTCTTCGAGAAGCGCACGGCGGAGATCGATCTCATGGCGCTCCTCGGGATCGAGGTGGACTCCACGCTCGTGATCCTGCCGCCGGACGCTCCGGACCGGGCGCCGGGCCTCGAGGATTCGCTGCGCGTCCTGGCCAGCGCAGGAAACCAGCCGGAGATCGCGGCGGCCCGGATCGCAGAGGAGCGGGGCCGCCTCGACCTGGCCGAGGCGAAGCGGACCGGAGCGCCCACCGTGGATCTCTCGCTCGACGCAGGGCTCAGGGGAGCGGATCTCACGAGGGGCGTGCCGGAGGACCTCAGGGGCATGGATCCCGATGCCACGCTTGCCGACCGGCTGCGCCGGGACCTGGGCGCCTCGGCCACGATCAACCTTCGCGCTCCGGTGAGGGCCGCCGGCGGGCGCCAGACGGCGCAGGCGAAGACGATCGCCCTGCGCGCGGCGCGCCTCCGGAGCGGCGGCGAGATCATCGCGCAGAGGAAGACCGCGCTCGAGATCCTGGTCCGGTGGCGGTCGGCGTATCGGCAGCTCGAGGCGGCGCGCGACGCGAGCGCGGGGGCGGAGCAGAACCTGCTTCGCGGGAAGAGCCTCTACAGCGGTGGCGCGATCCAGCTTCTCGATCTCCTCGATGCGCGGCGCGTCTACCAGGACGCACGCGAGCGCCTCGCCGAAGCGCGCCAGGAGAGCCGGAGCGCCCAGTTCCGCGCGGAGGACCGGCAGTGATCGGCCGCGCGCGGCGCGCACCGGGCACGCGGAGCCGCATTGCCGCCGGGTGGCTCGCGGCGGGCGTCCTCGCGCTCGCGCTGTCCGGCTGCGGGCGCGGCGGAGGGGGCGAGGCGGATTCCGTGCGCCCCGTCGTCCCGGTGCGCGTGGAGGTTCTCGAGGAGCGAAACGTGCGCGCGCCCGTGACGGCCCCCGGGCAATGGCGTGTCTCGGATTCCGTCACGGTCGCAGCGCCGTTCAAGGCCTACGTCGAATCGCTGGTCCCGCGCGCCGGCGATCGCGTCAGCCGCGGTGACGCCATCGGGACCCTCGTGACCTACGAGTCCCGGGCCGCGCTGCGCGGCGCGGAGATCCTGGTCCGCCAGGCGAGGAACGCCGCGGAGCGCGAGGAAGCGGAGCGGGCGCTCCGCCTTGCCACGCGGGATCTCGTGCGCGTGCCGCTCGTGGCCGGCGCCTCGGGCGCGGTGCTGCGCCGGAGCGTGGAGGCGGGGTCGGAAGTGGCCGAGGGAGGTGAGATCCTGACGCTGGTTTCCGACGGCTCGGTCGTCTTCGAGGCGCACGTGCCGAGGGCCGAAGCCGCGCGCGTCGGTCTCGGATCGAGCGCCGAGGTCTCCATGGAGGGCGGGGGCGCGGTCCATACCCGGATCCAGCGCCGGCTGCCTCAGGCCGGCGAAGCGGACCAGACCGCGCTCTTCTGGCTCGCTCCGGTCGTCAAGGCGCCGTTCGGAGTGCTCGGACGGTTCGGGAGCGCAACCATCGAGACCGGAGCCGAGCATCGAGGGATCCTCGTGCCCGACTCCGCGCTCGTGGAAGACGATCTCACCGGGGAAGTGCGTCTGGCGCGCGTGGCTCCCGGAGACATCGCGGTATGGACGGCGGTTCGCCTCGGACCCGGAGGGGAGGGCCGTCACGAGCTCCTCGCACCGCCGCTTCCGGCGGGAACGCGAGTCCTGGTCCGGGGTCAGCGAGGCCTTCCCGACAGCACGCGGGTCAAGGTCGTCCCTTGAAAGGTTTTTTCGAAGCCGTTCACTCGCAGCGCCGGGGCATGGCGCTCCTGCTCGGGATCGTGGTTGCGCTCTCGCTGGTCGCGGTCCGGCGCATGCCGACCTCGATCCTTCCCGAGGTCACGTTCCCGCGCGTGAAGATCGTCGCGAACTCGGGAGAGCTTCCGAGCGAAGTCGTCCTGAGAGAGGTGACCCGCCCGCTCGAGGAATCCATCCAGCGCGTGCCGGGCATCCTCGAGATCCGGTCCACCACGAGCCGCGGCTCGGCCGAGATCAATCTGGATTCCCGGTGGGAGTCGAACCTCGACCTGACCGTCCAGCGGATCCAGGCGCAGATCGAGGCCATCCGGACGCGCCTTCCGCAGGGCACCACCGTGGACGTGCGCCTCATGAATCCGACCCTCTTTCCGGTGGTGGGATTCTCGCTGACCTCGGACCACGTGTCCCTCGCCGAGCTGCGCGACGTCGCCGACATGGTGTTGCGCCCGGAGCTGTCGCGGCTTCCGGGTGTGGCCGAGGTGGTGAACCAGGGCGGGCGAAAGCTCGAGGCGCGCGTCACCCTGGACCCGGTCGCGCTCGAATCGCGCGGGCTGGACGCGGCGGCGGTGGCGGATGGGGTCCGCAAGGCGTCCACGCTCGAGTCGGTCGGGTTCCTCGAGGCGAACTCGCAGCTTTACCTGGCCCTCGTGGACGGACGGCCGCGGGATCTGAAATCGCTCGATTCCCTCACGATTCCGGTTCCGTCCGGCCCGCCCGTGCGCCTCGGACAGCTCGGCCGGATCAGCCTCGAGGAGGCGCCCCAGTTCGTGCGCTACCGCGCGAACTCGCGAGAGGCGGTGCTCGTCAATCTCCTCCGCCAGCCTTCGGCCAGCGCGATCACGCTCTCCGACGCCGCGCATCGATGGTTCGCTGAGAACCGCGACCGCCTTCCGCGTGGCGTCCATGTACAGACCTTCTACGACCAGTCCGATCTCGTGCGCGGCTCGATCGGAAGCGTCCGGGACAGCCTCATCGTCGGCGCCCTGCTTGCGGTTCTGGTCATCATGATCGTCCTCCGGAGCCGCCGCCTCGGGCTCGCGGGCGCCGCGGTCCTCCCGGCGAGCATCGCGCTGACGTTGGTTGGGCTCTCCGCCGCGGGCCAGTCGCTCAACATGATGACCCTGGGCGGCATCGCCGCCGCGGTGGGGCTGGTGCTGGACGACGGGATCGTGGTCGTGGAGCACCTTGCCGCGCGCTCCTCCGGCGAGAACCCCGCGACCCGTTCCCAGGCGATGGCGGAGGTCTTCCCGACGCTCGTGGGCTCGAGTCTCTGCTCGCTCGCGATCTTCCTGCCGTTCGTGTTCCTCGGAGGCGTGACGGGAGCCTTCTTCCGCGTCCTCACGCTCTCGATGGCGCTCATGCTCGGCGCCTCGCTCCTCCTCTGCCTCACGCTGGTGCCGCTCATCAGCCCCCCGGCTCGGCGCTCCCGGGCCGGCGCTTCGCACGCGCCGCACGCTCCAGGCCGCTTCACGAAGACGCTCCATCGCGCGACCGAGGCGCGCTGGATCGGCGCCGCGGCCGTCGCCGCGTGCATCCTGATCGCGATCCCTCTCTACCTCTCCCTGGGGAGCGGCTTCCTGCCCGAGATGGACGAGGGCTCGCTGATCCTGGATTACATCTCGCCGGCGGGCACCTCGCTGAACGAGACCGACCGCATGCTCCAGGAGGTGGAAAAGGATATCGCCGCCATGCCCGAGATCGCCGCATGGTCGCGGCGGACAGGGGACCAGCTGGGTTTCTTCGTCACCGAGCCCAACATGGGCGACTACGTGCTCCGGCTCCGTCCGAAACACAGGCGAGGCGCGGACGCGATCGCCGATGATCTCCGCGGAACGATCGAGAAGACCCAGCCGGCGCTCAAGGTGGAGTTCGGGCAGCTGGTGGAGGACGTCATCGGGGACCTGACCACCACCCCGCAGCCGATCGAGATCCGGATCTTCGACGAGGACCGCGCGCTCGCCCAGCAGAAGGCGCGGGAGATCGCCGCGGTCCTGAACCAGGTACGGGGCGTGGTGGACGTGAAGGACGGGGTGGTGGTGAGCGGGCCGAACGTCTCGATCACCCCGCGCCCGGGGGCGGCGCGCTCCGGGAAGAGCGCCGAGGATCTCGCGCAGGACGTGGCCCCCGCGATCGGGGGGACGGAAGCCGGATCGATCGCGCGGGGCGCCCGCGCCTGGACGATTCGCTTCGTGATGGCGAGACCGCCGGGCCTGAGCGGCGCGGAGGTGGTCTCGCAGGTCGCGATCCCGGTAGGCTCGGGCCGTGTG
The DNA here is from genome assembly GCA_043741515.1 of Candidatus Eiseniibacteriota bacterium. Lineage (GTDB taxonomy): Bacteria > Eisenbacteria > RBG-16-71-46 > SZUA-252 > SZUA-252 > WS-7. The sequence goes on from JAYUAE010000182.1 coordinate 4,538, forward strand.
CGGGTAGGCGAGGTGGCCTCGATCGAGACGAATCCGGGCGAGACCGAGATCCAGCGGGACAACCTGCGCTCGATGGTGGCCCCGACGGCGCGTCTCTCCGGCCGGGACCTGGGCTCGGCCATGGCCGAGATCCAGAAACGGGTCCACGAACGCGTGGTCATGCCTCCGGAGGCCAAGCTCCAGTACGCGGGGATGTGGGCCGAGCAGCAGTCCTCGTTTCGCGGGCTGGCGGGTGTGCTGCTCGGCGCGGTCGCCCTCGTGACCGCAATCTTGCTGTTCTCCTTCCGGTCGTGGCGTCAGTCCGTGGCCGTGCTCCTGGTCGTCGCCTCATCGCTCGTGGGCGTGTTCGCCGCCCTTCATGTTGGCGGCGCCACGTTCAACATCTCGAGCTTCGTGGGGGCGATCATGATGGTGGGGATCGTCTCGGAGAACGCCTACTTTCTCGTCGCCGCGCATCGCCTGGCGCTGGGCCGCGGCGCCTCGGCCGTCGAAGCCGCGCGTGAGGCGGCCACGCGTCGCGCGCGGCCCGTGCTCATGACGACGTTCGCCGGCGTGGCGGCGCTCGCACCGCTCGCGCTCGGGGTGGGGGCGGGTAGCGCACTCTTGAAGCCTCTCGCGATCGCGGTGGTGGGCGGGTTCGTCACGTCGGCGCTTCTGCTTCTGGTCGTGCTGCCGTCTCTGCTCGCGGGCTTCGGCGGAGGGCTCGACCGGGAACCGGAGCCGCGCGTCATTTGATCGCGTTCGCGGCCTTCCTGCCGAGCATCCCTCCGATCTTGCCCCCGAGGAACTGACCGGCCGCCGAGCCAAGCGGCCCGCCCAGCGAGCCGCCGAGCATTCCTCCAAGAGAGCTCCCGAGATTCGATCCCATTCCCCCCGCCATTCCTCCCGCCATTCCTCCCGCCATGCCCTTCGCCATTCCGCCGACACCGCCCATCCCGCCCATCGATCCCATCTGCTTCATCATCTCGTCCATGTCCTTGACGTCGTAACCCTTGGGCACCTCGAAGAGCTCGGCGGACTGAGGTTCCGCTTTCCGATTTTTCCATTCGAGCGTGGACTTCTCAGCGTTCACGATGGATTCCATCCGGACCGGCGCGCCGGTCGCCTTGTCGAACCAGCCGAGCACGTCCCCCTCGCCGTACACCATCCTGAGCTTTCTGGCCGCGACCCCATCGAGTGTCTCCTCGCCCAGGTCCTCGACCTTGACGTCCGGTGGCGCGTTCTTGGAGCCGGCGCCGGCGTCCTTCCCGCCTTTCGCCCGCAATTTTCCCGCGGCCTCGGTGCTCGCGGCCGCCGATTGCTTCATCGCCATCTTCTGCTCGGGCATCAGCATGTACATGGTGCCTTTGGAGTCGCCGGCCTCGATCGTGACCATCTCATGCCCCTCAGCCTTCATCTCGGTGCGGATCTTCTCGTGATCCACGAAGCGCCGCATCGTGAACTCGCCGTCCTTGCTGTGGATGACGAGGTCCTCGCGGTACGCCGGGGGCGGCGTGTACCGCGGCATGCCGATCTCGGACATGCCGACCAGCTTGCCTTCCTTCGTTCCAGACACGTCGGACTTGGCCTTCGGGCCCGAGAGCGCGGCAGCCGGGAAGAAGCACAAAAGAAAAAGGAAGAGGGAGGCGCTCCGAAAGGGCGCCGGAAGGTGGCGGAGTAACGCGCGTGATTTCAATAGCATGGCGATCATTCCTCCTTTTCAAAGGTCAAGGATTCGCGAGGCGGCCGCCTACTTCAGCTCCACCACCATCAGGCGCGAGGCCGTCTGTTGCGTGTGTCGCGGCGAGGGTCAACCCGGCCCCTGCGACCAGGGACAGCGAAACTGCCACCAGCAATAGCTTCCACGTGCTTCTCACGGATGACCTCCTCGATCCTGGGTCCACATCGGGAATCGAAACGGTAAGGTAACACAAGAGCGGGCCGCGGGTTGCGCCGTCCGAGGGGACCCGAGGGATACCGTAACGCCTGCCCCGGTCTTACTTCGCCCCCCCAACATCCTTTCAAGGTAGCGCCCCCAAGAGCCGATACATCCGCTTATTTAGCTGAACGTGCGTATGCATCGAACCGGTCGCCGAGGAGGGTGTCGTGATCCGTCACGCCTGGGTTTGTCTCGCTCTGTGTCTTGCCACCGGTGTGTTCCATGCCGCCGCTTGCTCATCCGCTCCATCCACCACACCCCCGGACGCCGGTTCGGTGCCGGGGTCCGTCGCCCCCGAGACGCCGGAGCCGCCGGCCTCTGCGTTCGCGGCAACCGGGAGCATGTCGTTCGCGACCCGGTATCTGTTCCAGGGGCTCGACTACAGCAATGGAAAGCCCGTGCTGAACCCGGAGATGGACTTGAGCGCCGGTCCGATCTCGACGAAGCTCTGGGTCAACCACGATCTGGACCTCGGCGTCTCGAACGAGTTCGACTTCTCGGTTCTCCACGAGTGGAAGGCGAAGAAGTACTCGTTCACGACGGGCTACACCTATCTCTGGTATCCGCATCGCGACGGCTGGGATCCCTCGCAGGAGCTCTACCTCGAGACCTCGCGCGACGGCGCCCTGAATCCCTCCTTGAGCGTTCATTACGACTTCGACGCCGGGAGGGGAACCTATTCGACGTTCGGTTTGAGTCACGGTTTCGATCGGAAGGTGGGCACCATCTCGATCGGCGCCAACCTCTTCTATCAGGACCACTACTATGGCTTGTCGGGTTTTCCGTCGAGCGAGTGGAACGTGCATCTCGAGAAGTCGTTCCACCACGCGACGCTGACCCCCTCCGTTTCGCGGTTCATCACCTGGACGAACGGCGATTTTCGGGACGTGAACGCGGTGAAGAGCGCCTGGCTCCTCTCCTTCCTGGTGTCCCGGGACTTCTAGGAAAACCGGGCATGCGCACTACCGCCATGGACGGTCTCCGGCCGCTGGTGCCCTATGTCGTCGCGACGGGATTCACCACGTCGCTCCTCGGTGACGAACGCACGCTTCGCGAGTTCGTCGTCGGGGACCACATGCGCGAACGCGTCACCGGTCGCGGCCGCACCGCGGTGCTCATCCTGATCAACGACAGCTACGACGCGCTCTCCGAGGCCCAGCTTCGCATAGGAGTCCGGAAGGACGAGGCGCTCATGGAGCGTTTTCGTCCCTTTTGCGGCCGCCCGATCGCCGAGATCCCGGATCCGTTCGAGTGCCACGAGAGCTACTCGGAGCATTTCGCCGCCGGGCTGAGGACGCGACTGCACGAGCTCGGCATTCATCCCATCTTCATCGACACCTATCAGGCCTACCGCAGAGGGCACTACGCACCCTTCCTCCGGACCACGTTCGAGAATCATCACGAGATCCAGAACGCGCTGGCGGGCCAGTTCCAGGACTTTACGATCCGGAGCCTCTTCCGACCTCAGTGCCCCCAATGCTTCTGCATCGACTCGACGCGAATCCAGGCGATCGAGGGAGGGATCATTCGGTTCGATTGCGAGCGCTGCGGGCACGCGACGAGGGCCGAGATCGACGTGACGAAGGGCAAGCTGAGCTGGAAGCTGGATTGCGCGGCGCGCTGGAACCTCTACGGCATCGACCTCGAGGTGTTCTCCAAGGCCCACGTGGCGGACCGGGGCACCCTGGGCGTGTCGAAATTCATCTCCCGCGAATTCTTCGGGGGACGGATCCCGGTTTCGGTGACCTACGGCCAGGTGCTGCTGGACCGGGAGGTTTCCTACCGGCTGTTGGAAATCCTGCCGCCCGCACTGCTCAAGAAACTCCTCGTGACCGGAATTCGCCGGGATCTCAGAGTCACGAAGGACTACATCGAGAATTTCTGCCAGAAGACGAACGTGATCCCCGGGATGAGCTATGTGGACTACGTTCGCCGGGAGCTGCCGCGGCGCGCCCTTCGCGCGGCGGGCCGCGCCCATGGCGGCAAGGAGGACCTGGCGAGCGGATCCGGGCTGGACGACCCCGCTCTGATCGCCCACGGACTCCGGTTCGCGCGGTACTTCTACGAGCGCGACCACGAGCTTCATTACCCCGACGTGGCGGCGGTCGCCTCGCTGGATCCGGAGACGTTGCGAGCGCTTCGCGACCTGGTCTCGCACGCCATCGCGCTGCGCGGGGACAACGGCTTCGAGACGGGCGCCTCGGATCTGATCCGCGCGTACATGCTCCGGAATCCCCATAGCCATGAGGCCTACCGCGGCCTCCGAACGCTGTTTCGCCAGCCTCAAGGGCCCAGCGCGGCGGGGCTCCTTGCTTCCGTGCCGCTCGACTACCTGCGTCTCATGGAATCGATTCTCTCACTGCACCTGCTCGGACCGGCCCACGCGCCTGCAATGACCGAAACCCAGGATGGAGGCAAGCCATGAAGCGAATCGTTCTCGCGTTGCTCACGGCGGGCGCGCTCGTCGCCCTCGCGGGTTGTGGATCCGGTCACTCGGGAGCCCGTGCGAAGCAGGCTTCGGATCCCTCGCTGGAGCATGTGAAGAAGGCGGGAGTTCTTGTATGGGGCGCGGACGTCATCGGCGGGATTCCCTACGCGTTCGAGGACCCCAAGCACCCCGGCACCTACATCGGCTTCGAGGTCGACATCGCCCGTGAGGTGGCGGCCCAGCTCGGCGTTCGCTCGAAGCTGGAGATTCGCGCCTGGGACACCCTGATTCCGGAGCTTCAGAAGGGTTCCTTCGACATGGCCATGAACGGTATCGAGGATACGCCCGACCGTGCGGCCATCGTCTCCTTCTCCGATCCGTATTTCGTCTATTCCCAGCAGCTGACCGTGCGGGAAGGGACGTCGGGTGTCAGCCGTCTGGCCGATCTGAAGGGGAAGACCGTGGCGACGCTCTCCGGGACCGCTGCGGAGGATATCCTACGCCGGACGGCCGGCATCAAGGTGGTAACCCACCCCGAGTGCATCTACAGCTACCGTGACCTTCAGAATCACCGCGTGGACGCGGTTCTCCTCGACACCCCGATCGCCGCTGCCTATGGGGCGTCCAATCCGAAACTCAAGAACGTCGGGGAGTCCTTCGACGAAGGCCAGTACGTGGCGACCTTCCGCAAGGAGGATCAGTCCCTGCGTCTGGCGGTCAACGCGGCCCTCGAGAATCTCAAGCGGAGCGGGAAGCTCAAGGCGATCTACGAGAAGTGGGGAATTCTCGACAAGCACCAGACCAGGATCGGGATCCTGTGAGCGAGGCCGCCCACCTTCCACGGGAGTCGGGCGCGGTGGTCAGCCCCGTCGCTCCGGCGCGGCACGAGCTGATCTCCCCCGTCACGGGGGAGGTCCTGCGCGTGGTCCGCCTCGCGAGTCACGAGGAGATCCTCGCCGCCGCGCGCCGCCTGATGGCCTGTCCCTGTGACACGACTGCCGGCGAGCTGTTCGCCTTCTTCCGGAGACTGGAGAGCGAGCTTCAGGCGCGGCGCGCGGAGCTGGTCCGGATCACGGTCGCGGAGACGGGCTTCATTCTCCGGGATTCCGAAGAGATGGTGGACGCGGCGATCGACTTCCTCGGCTCCTTCGAGACCTTCATCGGTCAGCAGCCCAGGCCGGAGTTCGTCTTCCATCATTCCTACTCTTCGAGAACACGCCGGGGTATGCGCCTGACCAGCCGTCCCTACCGGCTCGTGGCGGCCCTGGTCCCGCAGAACGCGTCCCTGAGCCTCGGGATCACCATTCTCGCCTCCGCGCTCTATGCGGGCACCCGGGTGCTCCTCCGGCCGTCGCTGCAGACCGCGTCCACGGGCGCACTGCTCGCGGAAGCCGTCGCGGCCAGCGATCCTCCGGAGGGGCGCCTGGACATTGTCAACTCCCTGGCCAGCACCTTCGTCGAAGCCGCGTGCGCGAGCGAGGACGTGGAGGTGGTCCACTACATCGGGAGCAACCGCTACGCGGCCGACGTGCTCCATCAGACGTTCGCTGCCGGAAAGCTGTGCCTCCTCGATGGGCAGGGAAATGGAATGCTTTACATCGACGAGACCTACCCGCTCGAGACCGCGACGCGTCTCATCACCGACGCGGTGACGCGTTTCAACGGTGAAACCTGCACCTCGATCAACGGGGTGCTCGCCGACGAGGCGCTCTTTCCAAGGTTACGGAAGGCGCTCGTGGACTCCTTCCAGAAGCTCGCGCTCGGAGACCCTTACCGGGCGGAGACCCAGGTCGGCCCTCTCTTCAGCAACAGCCAGGCGCAGGGCCTTCTCCGGATGCTCTCGGCCGGCGGCGGGCGGGTGCTTGCGGGGGGAGAGATCGAGGGGGCTTACTTTCGCCCCGCGATCGTGGAGGGCCTGGGACGGGACCATCCAGCCGTTCGGGAAGGGCTCTACGGTCCAGCCGTCTGGATCCAGTCGGTTCGATGGAGCGAGGTTCCACGCTGGCTCGGGGCAAACCGATTTCCGCTCAGCGACGCGGTGCTGAGCGCGCGGCCCGAAGCGATCCGGGAGTTCGCGCGCCTGTCCCGCGCGCCCCGCGTCTGCGTGAACGCGGATCCTTCGATCGAATCCATGTTCGAGCCCTGGGGAGGATATCCGCCCGGGGGATTGAATCCTGTTTCTCCATGGGTGCAGAAGTACCGCCAGAACTACCAGCTGGACGGGCATCACGAGGAGATCGCCTCCGCGGCCCGCTCCGTCGTGGACGTGTGACGCGAATGCGCAGAATCCCTCCTCTTTCCATTCGCGCGAAGGTGATCATCATCGTGGCGGTGACGCTTGTCGCCGCCAACGCGGTTTCGACGCTCCTCGTCAGCCGGATCGTGTACAAGTACGTGGTCAGCCAGAAGCTGAACACCGTGGAGATCCTCGCCGCGTCCTTCGTTCATGACGTCAAATATGAGGTCGACCCGAGCAAGGAGGGCTCGACCCAGGACGTCATCGCCAAGTACATGACCTACTACCGGAACATCCATGAGATATCGTTCTACGACGCGTCGCTGCACGACGTGGCCGACTCGGATCCGTCCAAGATCGGACCCGCCACGCCCGACCCGGACGTGATCGCCGCCCTGCGCGCCGCGAGGCCGAGCACGCGGGTCATGCGGGAGGGCGGGCGCGAGCTGGGCATCCGGTCCGTTTCCCCGATTCTTCGCGGGTCCAAGATCACCGGCGCCGCGGTCATCGAGATCTCCTTCGACGACATCACGGCCACGATCTCCAAGGTGAATCAGAACATCATCGGCATGCAGGCCGTGAAAACCTTCATCGTGTGCTTCGCGCTCTACGTCCTCATCCGTCACGTCATCCTTGCCCGGCTGACCCGGTTGATCGAGGCGACCCATCGCATCGCGAAGGGGGACTACGATACTGCCCTTCCGGATCATCCAATGGACGAGATCACCGAGCTGGCCACGGCCCTGAACCGTCTGTCCTCGGACCTGAAGCGCTCGCGCGAAGAGCTCGATGACTACAACCATCACCTCGAGAACATGGTTCGCGAGAAGACGGCCGCCCTCCAGAAAACGTACGAGGATCTCAAGGACGCCCAGAGCCATCTCGTTCTGAACGAGAAGATGGCCTCGCTGGGTGTTCTGATCGCGGGCGTGGCGCACGAGATCAACACGCCGGTCGGGGCGATCCTGAACGTTTCGCGGAACCTGGCCCGGATGCTCTCCCGCCTGCCGCAGTCGCTCGTGCCGTTCTGGCGCGGCGAGATCGCTTCCGGCGCCATGACCGCCTGTCTGGAGGACCTTCGCTTGGCGAACACCAAGGCCGGGGAGGTGTCCTCCTATCGCGAGACCAAGCAGGTGGAGCAGATCCTGGCGGAGCACGGCATCGACGACGCGAAGGACCGCGCCGCCCTCCTGGCCCGGATCCGGTTCACCGCGCCCGAGCAGCTCCGCGAGCATCTGGCCTGCGTCAGCGATTCCTCGTTCCTGAAGCTTGCCGACGTGTACGGGAGCATCGCGCAGGGAGTCGCGATCGCGGAAACCAGCTCGCAGAAGATCGCGGAGATCGTGAAGGCGCTCAAGTACTACGCGCGGTCGGACGCCGACCGGGTGGATCCAATCCAGATCAACGAATCGATCCAGGTCGCTCTGGTGCTCCTCCGGAACCATCTCAAGAACCGGGTCACGGTGCGCGCCGACCTTGCGCCCGCCCTCCCTCCGGTCATGGGCACGGGAGAGCTGAACCAGATCTGGACCAATCTGCTCACGAATGCCTGCGACGCCGTCGACGAGGTTGGCCCGGACCACAAAGGGATGATCGAGATCACGACGCGGAGGTCGGGTGAGTGGATCCAGGTCGTGGTCTCGGACGACGGGGTGGGTATCCCGGAGGACAAGCTGGAGAAAGTATTCGACCCCTTCTATACGACGAAGGACATCGGAAAGGGGACCGGTCTCGGACTATCCATCGTGTCGGGGATCGTGGCGAAGCTCGGAGGAACGGTATCGGTGACGAGCCGGCCCGGGGCAACGGCTTTCGAGATCAAGCTGCGCGTGGCCCAGCTCCAGGCGACGTCCCCGGAGGGCGAGGGACATGATCCCGCGTCCGGCAAACCGGTGGAAGACGGCGGGGGCGTTTCCCGTCCGGAGCGTGCGGCATGACCCCCAAGTCCGGTAACGGCGCAGGCCCCTCCGGAGTGGGAGAGGAATGCTTCGTCGTCTGCGTGGACGACGACGCCGAATTCGTGAAATCGCTCGAGCTCTTCCTGCAGGGGCGCATACGCGAGCATGCGGGGACGGGCCCGGCTTACCGGTTTCTCTTCTTCACCGACCCGCAGGACGCCCTGGAGACGCTGGACGAGATCAAGGCCGATCGCGGCATCCTGGCCATGGTCATCAGCGATCAGCAGATGCCCCAGATGAAGGGGACGGCGTTTCTGGCCCGAGTCCGGGAACGCTATCCGCAGTCCATCCGCGTCCTCCTGACGGGACACGCGGGGCTCGAGTCCGCCATCACCGCGATCAACGACCAGCTCCTGGACAAATACCTGACCAAGCCGGTGGAGAACGAGCACGATTTCACGGTCAGCATCCTGCACCTGCTCCAGCGATTCTGGATGCAGCGCACGATCGATAGCCAGCGCCGCATTCTGGGCGAACTCTACCGGTTTTCGGACGCCCTGAACGCGCTCACGTCGCTTCCGGTCACGATCGATCAAATCACCCAGTTCGCCCGCGAAGCGTTCGGATGCAACCACGCGTCCGTCTGGATGCTGGAAGGGGACGAGATGGTCTGCCAATCGAGCGCTGAGGACGCCGCCGCCTTGGTCCGCGTCCGCGTGCGGGCACCGGACGTCGAGCGGCTCTGCGATTCGCGCACGGCCCGCGTCTCGACCCTGGAAGAGGCACCGCTCCTCGCGGATCTCTTGCGGAGGGCTCCTGGATCGATGCCGGATCCGCCTTTGCTCCGCGCGACGCTCCTCTCGGGGAGTCAGGTGCTCGGGTCCATCGTGGTGGGAGACAGGACGAACGGGTCCGGATTCGAGGAGCGAGATGAGGAGATCCTGACCTACATCGCGGACACCGCGTCGATCGCCATCTACAACCGCCTCCAGAGCGCGGAGCTCGCCCGGAGCTACGAGGAATCCAGCGCCCAGGCGCTCCAGCTTGCGGCCGCGAACGACCGGCTGCGCATACTGGACCGGATGAAAGACGACTTCCTGACCTTTGTCTCGCACGAGCTTCGCACGCCGCTGACCGTGCTCTCGGCAATCGAGTTCCTCGACTTGGGAGATCGTCCCGAGCAGGCAAACATCGTGAAGGTCCTGCGCAGCGGCTACGATCGGCTGAAGCGGTTCATCGAGACGGCGCTCACCTACCGCGCCTGGATCGTCGGAGAGCCGATGCGCGGCAAGGACGTGTTGGCCGTGCCGGCGCTGGTGCAATCCGCGCGCGAGCAGATCCCGGGTCTCGCGGAGGCGGGAGCTCGATTCGAGGCCTTTCTTCCCAGCGAGCCATGCCTCGTTCGTGGCAATGCCTCGGACTTGATCGAAATCGTCCGCATTCTTCTGGACAACGCGGTTCGGTTCTCGCCCGACGGTGTGCACATCTCGGTCCGCTGCGAGGCGACGGCGGAGGCGATCCTCCTGAGCGTCGAAGATCGCGGGCTGGGATTTGCCCCGGAGCTGGCCGAGGAGATCCTCAAGCCGTTCACCATCGCGGACTCGCTCCACCATCGGTCGGGGTCGGCGCTGAACCTTGCCAAGGCCAATGCGATCGCGATCGCGTATGGGGGCGGGATTACGGCCGAGAGCGCGGGCGAAGGCGAGGGAGCGAAGTTCACCGTGAGACTCCCGAGGGTCCAGGGCTCCGCCGATGCCGAGCCCGCCCCGGAGAGGGCACCCGGAGCCACAACCGCCTGAGCCTAGAGATTCACCAGCAGGATTCCCGCCAGGATCACCCCGACCCCCATCCACTGATGGACCGCCAGCCTCTCCCGCAAGAACCGCCAGGCTAGCAAGACTGTCACGGCGCTGAAGAGCGAGGCCAGCGCCGTCACGACGGTGGCGTAGGCCGTGTGCGTGCCCTCGATGTAGGCGAGCCAGGCAAGCGTATCGGCCGCCGCGGCGGCGACCGCGAGTGTCACGACCGCGGGGCCCACCCTGACCGCCACCGGCACATCTCCCGAGCGTGACCGGACGAACGCCAGGGCCGATCCGAGCACCGCAAGCATCTTGAGCGAGACGAGCGGCAGGGTGTACCCGAGCTTGGGCTGGACGTAGAAATAGAACAGCCAGAACATCGTTCCGAACGCGGCCGCGCTGGCCAGCGCCTCGGGCACTCCCCGGAGCGATGACGCCGGTGTCAGTCCCGAGGACGGAGCCCGCGTGGCGAGCGCCACGCCCACCATCAGGAGCGCGGAACCCGACAGGACCAGCGCGGGAGGGTGCTCGCCGGATATCAGCGAAAGGGCCGCGGTCACGATGGCGAATGCGGAAGAGATGGGGGACACGATGGCGAGGTTCCCGATCTCGAACGCCCGGTAGACGAAGGCGAGTCCGAGGACGTGACACACCGCCGTCGCGAATAGGATGCCCCACAGGGGACCGGACACCGCCACCGGCCGCGCGCCGAAGAAGAGAAGGAGGATCCAGCCCGCGAGGCTGAGCGCCTGGATCGAGAGCAGCGCCCACCGCGTCCCGATGCGCCGCGTCAGGAGCGTGATGAAGAAATCGCCCACCCCCCAGAACGCCGCCGCGAGCACACCGAACAGGATTCCCAATCGAGGGTCAGGCCACGAGCACGCGCCGGCGGGCCTGGGACGGCACGCGCGGCTCGGGCGTGCCGAGTCGCTCCGAAAACCAGCTGCGGACGGTAGGATGGAAGCGCTGCAAGGGCATCGGCGTTGAATCCTCGATGTGGCGGACGGGGATCGATTCCATTATATACCGCGTGCCATGCGAATCGGAGATCCAGCAGGTAGCTCCGCTGGATTGTCCGCGCGCTTGACTTCGAGGCAACCCGACGGCACGGTACCGCCATGCGCTTACCGGATCTCCTCGCGTCGCGCCGCGGGCGGCTGGCCGCCTTCTTTCTCCTCTATTTCACCGAAGGGATCCCGGCCGGGTTCACCGCGACCGCGGTCGCGACCCAGATGCGCCGTCAGGGGCTCTCGCCCGCGGCCATCGGGGGATTCATCGGTATCCTGTATCTGCCGTGGGCGGTGAAGTGGGCGTTCGGCCCGGTCGTGGACGTCATCTCGAGCGACCGGTGGGGAAGGCGCCGCACCTGGATTCTGCTCACCCAGGGCATGATGGTGGTCACCATCCTCGCCGCCATGCCCGTCGACTTCGCGACGCGGCTCGGGCTCTTCACCGCGATCGTCTTCGTGCACAACATATTCTCCGCGACCCAGGACGTGGCGATCGATTCGCTCGCGGTGAACGTGTTGCGCGACGACGAGCGGGGCCTGGCGAACGGGCTCATGTTCGGCGGGCAGTACATAGGAAACGCGATGGGCGGCGCGGGGGTGCTCCTCCTCACGCCGCTCATGGGATTCAAGGCCACCTTTCTCTTCGTCGCGGGCCTGATCGCGCTGGTCACGCTGCTCGTGCCCGTTCCCATGCGCGAGCTTCCCGGCGCTCCCCGCCTGCGCGCGGCGGGGTCGCGCCTCCGCGCGATCGTTCGCGAGCTGGGCGCGTTCGCGCGCGACACGGGCCGCGCGATTCTCGGGAGCCGGGCCGCGTCCATCGCGATCGTGCTCGCGCTCCTTCCCATGGGCGCGTATGCGCTCTCGCTCTCGCTCCAGTCGAACCTGGCGGTGGAGCTGGGCCTGGACGATCGAAGGATCGGAATGCTCGGCCTGGCGAGCACCGCGCTCTCGGCCGGCTTCTGCATCCTCGGCGGATGGCTCTCCGACAGGTTCGGGCGGCGCCGTACGCTCGCGCTCTTCATCGCGGGCACCACGCTGCCCACGTTCGCGATGGCGATCGCCATGCACCGGTTCGGATGGATCATGCCGATCAGTCCGCAGGCTCCCGGAAGACCGATCCCGCCGCACGATCTCGTCACCCTGTTCTGGTGGCTCACGCTGGCCTACGCGGTCTTCCAGGGCCTGATGTACGGGGTGGGCACCGCGATCTACATGGATGTGACGACCGCGGCGGTGGCGGCGACCCAGTTCACGGGGTACATGGCGCTCTGCAACCTCGTGTATTCCTACACGGCCACCTGGCAGGGCCACGCGCTGGGACGGTGGGGTTACCCCGCGACGCTCACGATCGACGGCCTCTTCGGCCTGGTCTCGCTCTGCCTCCTGCCGTTCATGGGACGGCTGCGCCCGGAACCTCCGACGAGCTGACCGGCTTCACGAGCGACGCGCAGAGCTTGGCGCGCTGCCTCGCCTCGCCGAAGTCCCGGCCGTAGGCGAGCGCGACTCCCATTCGCCGCCTCGGGAACGCCTCGGGCTTTCCGAAGAGGCGAACATCCACGTGCGGCAGGGCCAGCGCCGCATCGAGCCCCTCGAACGCGATCCCCTTCGCGTTCATGCCGCCATAGATCACGGCGCTCGCGCCCGGTGTCCGAAGTTCCGTGTTCACAGGCAGATCCAGAATCGCTCTCGCGTGAAGCGCGAATTCGCTCTGCGCCTGGGTGATCATGGTGACCATGCCGGTGTCGTGAGGGCGCGGGCTCACCTCGCTGAACCACACGCGATCCCCCTCCACGAAGAGCTCGACCCCGAAGACCCCGCTTCCGCCCAGATTGTCGGTGATCCGCTTCGCGATCTCCTTGGCCCTCATCAGGGCGCGTCCGGTCATCGGCTGCGGTTGCCAGCTCTCGACGTAGTCTCCATGCACCTGAACGTGTCCGATGGGTTCGCAGAAGTGGGTGATGCTCTGGCCCCGATCGTCCCGTGCCCGGACCGTGAGCAACGTGATCTCGTAGTCGAACTGGATCCATTCCTCGACGATGACGCGTCCGCTCTTCACGCGGCCCCCGCTCATCGCGTACTCCCACGCCTTCTCGACATCGACCGCGCCGCGCAGCACGGACTGCCCTTTGCCGGAGGAGGACATGACCGGCTTGATCACGCACGGGAAGCCGAGCTCGGCCGCGGCTTGTCGCACTTCCTCGGCGCTCTCGGCGAACGCATATTTCGAGGTGGGGAGCTTCAGCTCCTCGGCCACGAGCCGGCGGATGCCCTCGCGGTTCATCGTGAGCTGCGTGGCGCGCGCCGTCGGGATCACCCGCGCCAGTCCGTCCGCCTCGATCCGGGCCAGCTCGTCGGTCGCGATGGCCTCGATCTCGGGCACGACCAGGTGCGGCCGTTCCTTCTCGACGATCGCGCGGAGCGCACGGGGATCGGTCATGTCGATCACGTGGAAGCGGTGCGCCACCTGATGTCCGGGGGCGTTGGGGTAGCGGTCCACGGCGATCACTTCCACGCCGAGACGCTGGAGCTCGATGATGACTTCCTTGCCCAGCTCTCCGGCGCCGAGCAGCATGACTCTCGTGGCGCTGGGGCTGAGCGGGGTGCCGATACGCATGATCTCGATTCTCCGCGAGGGCTTCGTTTGCGACCGGCCCCGTGCGATTACCTGACGGGGGCG
>JAYUAE010000183.1:0-3525 GCA_043741515.1 Candidatus Eiseniibacteriota bacterium
CGGAAATCGGGCCACAGCACGTCGGTGACCCAGAACTCCGCGTACGCGAGCTGCCACAGGAGGAAGTTCGAGACCCGGAGCTCCCCGCTTGTGCGGATCAGGAGATCAGGATCGGGGAGCCCGTCGGTGTCGAGCATGCGCGCGAAGGACTCCTCATCGATGCGGTCCGGCGAGACGCCGTTCCGGCGCGATTCCTCCAGGATGCGGCGCACCGCGTCCACAATCTCGGCGCGGCCGCCGTAGGAGAGCGCGAGCACCAGGATCATGCCGTCGTTCCCCGCGAGATACGCGCGGGTGTCCTCGAGGATCCGGCGGCTCTTCTCGGGCAGGAGATCCACGCGCCCGATGGTGCGCAGCCGGACATTGTTCCTCTTCAGCTCCTCGCGCTCCTCGCGGAGCACCTGCTCGAGAATGCGCATCAGCCCGCTCACCTCGCGGGCTCCGCGATCCCAGTTCTCGAGCGAGAAGGTGTAGAGCGTCAGCACTCGCACGCCCAGCTCGACCGCGCCCTCGACGACCTCGCGCACGGCGCGCCTTCCCGCGCGGTGCCCCATCAGGCGCGGGAGGCCGCGGCGCTCCGCCCATCGCCCGTTGCCGTCCATGATGATCGCGATGTGCGCGGGGCTGGGGCGCTTCAGCACCTGCTCGAGCGTGGGCGCGGATTTGGCGGTGGCGGATTTCATGATGCTCATCGCGGGCCGCGGGCCGGCAAAGAAAAAGGGCCTTCGGACGCTGCGTCCGTAAGCCCGGTCACGATCGAACTGCCTCCCGCGGCGTCCGGTAGCCGGTCGTGCCCGGCGCGGCAGGGATCCAGGGGTTAGACCTCCATTACTTCGGCCTGTTTTTTCCCGAACAGCTCGTCCAGCGACGCGATGTAACGGTCTGTCAGCTTCTGGGTTTCGGCCTGGGCCTTCTTGGAGTCATCTTCGGAGATTTTGTGCTCCCTTTCCAGCTTTTTCAATTCGTCGTTCGTTTCTCGCCGGATGGTCCTCACCCGAACGCGCCCGTCCTCGATGATCTTGCCCAGATGCTTGACCAGGTCCTTGCGGCGCTCCTCGGTGAGGGCGGGAAGCGCGAGGCGCACCATGGCGCCGTCATCCGTGGGGTTCAAACCCAGATCGGACCGCTGGATGGCCTTCACGATCTCGGGCAGGAGCGACCGCTCCCACGGCTGGATCGTGAGCAGCCGGGGCTCCGGCGCGCTCACGCTGGCCACCTGCTGCAGCGGGACCGGGTTGCCGTAGTACTCGACCTTGATCCCGTCGAGGAGCGAGGTGGTCGCCTTGTTGGTGCGGATGGTCGCCACCTCATGGCGGATCGCCTCGACCGCTTTCTTCATTCGCTCTTCGGAGCTCTTGACCCTCGGGTCCATCCTAGACCTCCACGAGAACGCGGGTTCCCACAGACTCGCCGCGCAGCGCCCGCGCCAGGTTGCCCGGAACGGTGACGTTGAACACCACGATCGGAAGCCGGTTGTCCATGCCCATCGTGAACGCGGTCATGTCCATGACTTGCAGCCGGCGGTCGATGGCTTCGGGATAGCTGAGCGAATCATATCGAACGGCGGCGGGATTCCGCACCGGGTCCTCGGAGAACACGCCGTCCACCTTGGTCGCCTTGAGGAGAACGTCGGCGCCGATCTCCACGGCGCGGAGCACCGCGGCGGTATCGGTCGTGAAGTAGGGATGCCCCGTGCCTGCGGCGAGGATGACCACGCGCCCCTTCTCGAGGTGTCGCACGGCGCGTCGCCGGATGTAGGGCTCGGCCAGGGAGCGCATCTCGATCGCGCTCAGGACCCGGGTCACGAGCCCGCGGCGCTCCAGCGAATCTTGCAACGCGATCGCGTTGATCACCGTCGCGAGCATGCCCATGGAATCGGCGGCCGCGCGGTCCACGCCATCCTGCGTTGCGGCGGTTCCCCGGATGATGTTTCCGCCGCCGATCACGATTCCCAGCTCGACGCCGTCCTTCATCCCTTCCTGGATCTCTCCCGCGAGACGCGCCAAGGCCGCGGCATCGATCCCGTGGCCGGCCGCGCCGGCCAGGACCTCACCGCTCAGCTTGAGCAGCACGCGGCGGCGGGTGGGCGTCACGGTCTCAGTTCTCTCCGATACGGAACTTGGCGAAGCGGCGGACGACGATGTTCTCGCCCATCTTGGCGATCGCCTGATCCACCAGCTCCTTCACCTTGCGGTCGGGATCGCGGATGGTCGGCTGCTCCATCAGGCAGATCTCCTCGTAGTACTTGTCGATTTTCCCCTCGACGATCTTGGTCAGGATCGCCTCAGGCTTCCCGGTGGTCCGGGCCTGCTCGAGAAGAATCTCGCGCTCGCGCTCGATCAGCGTCGGGTCGACGGACGCGCGGTCCACGGAGCGGGCGCCGGTCGCGGCGATCTGCATGGCGATGTGCTTCGCCAGCTCGCGAAAGTCGTCCGTGCGCGCCACGAAGTCGGTCTCGCAATCCAGCTCGAGCAGCACGCCCAGCTGGTCGCCGGGATGAATATAGGAATAGACGAGCCCTTGCTTGGCCGCGCGGCCCGATTTCTCCGAGGCGCGCGAGAGGCCGTGCTTGCGCAGCACCTCGATCGCCTTCTCGATGTCACCATTGGATTCGGCGAGGGCCTTCTTGCACTCCATCATCCCCACGCCGGTCCGCTCGCGCAGATCCTTCACGAGCGAAGCCGTGATCGTCATCGGGTGCTCCTTCCTAACGTGAGATCGGTGATGTCGTTTCGGGTGAAACGCTTGGGGTCAAGCGCTCGCGACCACGTCGGGGATCGAAGGCACATCCGGTTCCCGCTCGGGCGGCGGCGTGACGTCGGCGCCCTCCTGGGCCTCCTGGCGGGAGCTCATGAGCGTATCGCTCACGAAGCGTGCGAAGAGGCGGATGGACCGGATCGCGTCGTCGTTCCCGGGCAGCGGATAATCCACGACCTCCGGATCGCAATTCGTGTCGACCACCCCGACCACGGGAATGCCGAGCCGGTTGGTCTCGGCCACCGCGATGCGCTCCTTCTTGGTGTCGATCACGAAGATGGCGGCGGGAAGCTGCGTCATCTCCTTGATGCCCGTGAAGATCTTGGAGAGCCGGGTGCGCTCCTTGTCGATCTGGGATTGCTCTTTCTTGGAGAGCTTCTCGAGCGTTCCGTCGGCGTCCATCTTCTCGATTTCCTTGAAGCGGCGGATGTTCGATTTGATGGTCTTGAAGTTGGTCAGCATGCCCCCGAGCCAGCGCTCGTTGACGTACGGCATGCCGCACCGCCCGGCCTCCTCCATGATCGCGTCCTTCGCCTGTTTCTTGGTTCCGACGAAGAGGACCGTTCCGCCGCGCCGGCCGACGCCTTCCAGCATCGTCCGGGCGTCGCCCAGGGCCTTGAGCGTTTTCTGGAGATCGATGATGTAGATGCCGTTGCGTTCGATGAAGATGAATTTCTTCATCTTGGGATTCCATCTCCGGGTCTGATGCCCGAAGTGGACGCCCGCTTCGAGAAGCTCCTTCATTCCGATTTCAGCCAATGGTTCCTC
>JAYUAE010000184.1:0-3500 GCA_043741515.1 Candidatus Eiseniibacteriota bacterium
GCGGCGGCGGAGCGTCCCGAGAAGACGTCGCGCATGGAGAAGCCCGCGCGCGCCGCAGGCGACAACGGCGATCGGGGCTCGATCGAGCTGGACATCGCCGCCATCATGAAGATCATGCCGCACCGCTATCCGTTCCTGCTCATCGACCGGATCTTGAGCCTCGAGGAGAACCGCGTGGTCGGGATCAAGAACGTCACCATC
Organism: Candidatus Eiseniibacteriota bacterium; assembly: GCA_043741515.1. Taxonomy (GTDB): domain Bacteria; phylum Eisenbacteria; class RBG-16-71-46; order SZUA-252; family SZUA-252; genus WS-7. The sequence continues at coordinate 202 of JAYUAE010000184.1, forward strand.
AACGAGCCCTTTTTCGCCGGGCATTTTCCCGGGCACCCCATCATGCCTGCCGTGCTCATCATCGAGGCGATGGCGCAATGCGGCGGCGTCCTGCTCTTGAACTCGTCGTATCAACCGGAGGAGAAGCTGGTCTACTTCATCGGGATCGACCGGGCGAAGTTCCGAAAACCGGTGCGTCCGGGTGACCAGCTCCGATTCGAGCTCACGCTCCTTCGCCTGAAATCACGCATCTGCAAAATGGAGGGGAAGGCCTACGTCGATGGAGACCTCGTCGCGGAAGCAGAGCTTCTCTCAAGCATTGTCGATCGCGATTCCTGAGGCGGACGGACTCACCGGCACCTGGGCGCGCGTCCCGGGCTCGGTGGTTCCGTTCCGTGAAGCGCACGACACGCCGCCCTCGGTGCATCCGACCGCCATCGTGGCCAAGGGGGCCGAGCTGGCCAACGGCACGGTGATCGGTCCGTTCTCCTACATCGGCCCGCGCGTGCGGCTGGGCGAGGGGACCCAGGTCGGGCTCCACGCGATCATCGAGGGACGGACCACCGTCGGCCCGCGCTGCCAAGTTCATCACGGTGCCGTGATCGGAAACATTCCGCAAGATCTCAAGTTCCGGGGCGTGCCGACGGAGGTCGTCATCGGCCACGACACGGTGGTGCGCGAGTACGCCACCATCCACGCCGCCACCGAGGAGCGGGAGTCGACGATCGTGGGCGACCACGTGCTGCTCATGGCATACGCGCACATCGCGCACAACTGCCGCATCGGAAACCACGTCATTCTCGCCAACGCGGTGAACCTGGGCGGCCACGTGCGCGTCGACGACTACGCGATCATCGGCGGGATGACGCCGGTCCATCAGTTCGTGACGATCGGGTGCCACGCCTTCGTGGGCGGCGCCTCCCGGGTGCCGCAAGATGTGCCTCCCTACGTGAAGGCGGCGGGGAACCCGTTCCGCGTCTGCGGTCTCAACTCGATCGGCATGGAGCGGCGCGGTATTCCCGCGGAGGTGCGCCTGGAGCTGAAGCGCGCCTACCGGATCCTCTATCGCTCCCAGCTCAACGTCGCCCAGGCGCTCACGCGCATCGCGCGGGAGCTGAAGCCGTATCCCGAGATCCACGAGTTCATCGAGTTCGTGCGCAGCTCGGAGCGAGGCATCGTGCGGTGACCCGGCCCCGTGTGGGGGTGGTCGGGGTCGGACACCTGGGCCACCACCACGCGCGCGCGTGGTCCCGCATCGACGGCGTTTCGCTCGCCGGGGCGTACGACCCGGACCCCGCCGCGGGAGAGCGCGCCGCGCGCGAGCTCTCGATCACGCTCTTCGACACGCTCGAGGCGCTGGCCGGCCAGGTGGACCTGGTCTCGATCGCGGCGCCCACCCCGCGCCACGCCGAGCTGACCCACTACTGCCTCTCGCGAGGGCTCCACGTGCTCGTGGAGAAGCCCATGGCGCAGACCGCGGAGGAGGGCGCATCCATGCTGGCCGCGGCGCGCGCGGGAAAGCGCGCGCTCTTCGTGGGGCAGGTGGAACGGTTCAACCCCGCGGTCCAGGCGGCGCGTCCCCACATCAAGTCCCCGCGTTTCATCGAGGCGCACCGGCTGGCTCCCATCGTGCCGCGCGGCATCGACGTGGACGTGATCCTGGATCTCATGATCCACGATCTGGACCTGGCGCTCTGGCTGACGCGTTCGCGCGTGACCCAGGTCCACGCGGTCGGCGTTCCGGTCCTCACGCCGCGGATCGACATCGCGAACGCGCGCCTCACGTTCGCCTCCGGCTGCGTGGCGAATCTGACCGCGAGCCGCGTGTCGCGGGAGAAGATCCGGAAGATCCGCTTCTTCGAATCCAACGAATACCTCTCCATCGACTGCCTGAACCGGAGCGTGGAGGCCTACACGCTGAAGCCCGCGGATCCCGCGGCGCCGGAGGATCTGCTTCACCGGATCCGGCCGCTGCCGATTCAGGTGGATTCGCGCGATCCGCTCGAATCCGAGCTCACGCATTTTCTCGCCTTGACCCGCGAGCCGGAGGGCTCGTGGGAGGAGACCGAGGTCGCGCTGGATGCGCTCCGGGTGGCCGAGGAGGTGCGTACTCAGGCGATGCGGAATCTCCCCCTGGGCCTGCCCGTCTGAGCTTCCCGTTTCTGATCGTGTCCGCGGGCGAGCCCTCCGGGGACCGCCTCGGCGCCGATCTCCTCCTGGCCCTGCGCGCACGCGGCGTGACCGTGGAAGCGGCGGGGATCGGCGGCCCGAAACTCCGCGCCGCGGGGCTCCGCGCGGTCGTGCCGATGGAGTCCATCGCGGTGATGGGTTTCGCCTCCCTGCTGGGGAAGCTCCCCGAGATCGGACGCGCCAGGAGCGCGATCCTCCGCCTCCTGGCCGAGCACCCGGCCGCGATCTTCCTCCCGATCGATTCCCCGGGCCTCCATCTCGGTCTCGCGCGGCTGGCGAGAAGGATGGGCCGGCGGGTGGTCTACTATGTCTGCCCCCAGATATGGGCCTGGGGCGGTGGACGGATCCGCCGCATGCGCGAGGACGTGGACTTGACGCTGCTCCTCTTCGCCTTCGAATCCGAGCTTCTCGCCCGCGAGGGCGCACGCGCGCGCTGGGTCGGCCATCCCGCGGGGGCGCTCACCCCCGGCACGGCGCCCGAGCGCGCCGCGGCGAAGGAGGCGCTGGGGATCGCGCCCTCGGAGCGGTTGGTGGCGCTCCTTCCCGGGAGCAGGCGCGAGGAGGTGGCGCGCCACCTCAGGCCCATGCTCGACGGGGCGGCGCGCGTGGCGGCGCACCTGGACGTTCGCGTGCGCGCGGCCGTGAGCGATGCGGGCCAGGTCGACGCGGCGCTCCGCGCGCCCGGGGTACGTCGCATGTGGGAGATCCTGGCGCCCATCCACTGGCGCGGGGACACGAGGGACCTCCTGCGCGCGGCGGACGGGGCGGTGGTCGCGTCGGGCACGGCGACTCTCGAGACCGCGGCGCTGGGCGTGCCGCAGGTGATCGTGTACAGGACCGGAGCGTTGAACTACGAGATCGCCCGCCGGCTGGTGCGCGTGCCCTCGATCGGGCTCGCGAATCTGGTATCCGGCAGCCGCGTGGCCCCGGAGCTGATCCAGAATGATGTGAACGGCCCGCGGATCGCCTCGGAGCTGGCGAAGCTCCTGGCGGACGACCGGGCGCGCGAGGAACAGCTTCGCGCATTCGCCTCGATACCGGAGCGGCTGGGCGGGCCCGGTTCGGCCGACCGCGCGGCCGAGGCGCTGATCGAGTTCGCGGACAGCCGGACGGGCGCGTGATGCCGCTCG
>JAYUAE010000185.1:0-8164 GCA_043741515.1 Candidatus Eiseniibacteriota bacterium
CGGAGCACGGCGTTGATCCCGGTGGTGGCGTTGTCCACGAAGACGAGATCCTCTCCCCGGGCGCCGAGAAACGTCGCGACACGGGCCGCCGCGGTCCGGAGTCTCGGCGGCTCCGCCCGGGGCACGCCGACGGTCGTGGAGGAGAGCTCTCGGAGGAGATACCGCGACGGCTGGCTCTCGATCTCATCGCGGATGGCCTGCTGCGCGAGGAGCACCGGACGCGGCGGAGCGCCGACGGTTCCGTGGTTCAAGTAGGTGATCGCGGGATCCAGAAGCCAGCGCGAGCGCCAGGAACGGCCGAAGGGCTCGGGGCGGGGCTCTCGAGTCGGAATCGAGGGGCGTGTCTCCAAGCCGCGGATTATAGATTACCCGTACGGCCCCATCTCGCGTATTCTCTGCTACATGCCATTCGCCTCCCTCGGACTAGCGCCCCAGGTCGTCAAGGGTGTGCGCGCCGCCGGTTATGTCGATCCCACACCGATCCAGAGAAAAGCCATTCCGATCATCCTCGAAGGCAAGGACCTGATCGGCGCGGCGCAGACCGGAACGGGAAAGACGGCCGCGTTCGTGCTCCCCATCCTCACCCGCCTGATCGGGGGCCCGCGACGTCTGCGCGCGCTCGTGCTCACGCCCACGCGAGAGCTCGCCGCGCAGGTCGAGACCAACGCGCGCGACTACGCCCGCTTCACAGATCTCAGCGTGGGCGTCGTGTACGGCGGCGTCCCCATCCCTCCGCAAGAGAGGCTGCTCAAGCAGCACGGAGTGGATTTCCTGGTCGCCACGCCGGGACGTCTCCTGGACCTCCATGATCGCCTGGCGCTCCGCCTCGACTTCATCGAGACCCTGGTGCTCGACGAGGCCGACCGTATGGTGGACATGGGCTTCGCCCCGGATCTGAAGCGGATCCTCCGGCTGATGCCGCGCGAACGCCAGACGCTCATGTTCTCGGCGACCATGCCTCCCGAGCTGAATCGCGTCGCGAACGAAGCATTGCGCGACCCGGCGAGGGTGGATCTGGCGCCTCCGCAGCGTCCCGCGGCGGGCATCACCCAGGCCGTGTACCCCGTGCCCCGGCATCTCAAGACCGATCTCCTCGACTCCATGCTCTCGCAGTCCGAGGTGAGCAGCGTCATCGTGTTCGCCCGGACGAAGCACGGCGCGGACAAGCTCACGCGCGATCTCCAGCGCCGCGGGCACTCGGTCGCGACCCTGCACGGCAATCGCAGCCAGAGCCAGCGCGAGCGGGCCCTCGGGGACCTGAGACGCGGCCGGGTGCAGGTTCTCGTCGCCACCGACATCGCCTCGCGCGGGATCGACGTCGAAGGAATCACCCACGTCATCAACTACGACGTGCCGCACGCTCCAGAGGATTACGTTCACCGCATCGGGAGAACGGGGCGGGTTGACGCCGTCGGCGACGCCTTCACCCTCATCGCGCCCGAAGAGATGAAGCAGCTGAACGCGATCGAGAAGTTTCTCGGGCGCGCGGTGCCGCGGGTCATCCTCCCCGACTTCGACTACAAGCGGCGCCCCTCCTCCGAGGCGCGGCCGTCCGTGAGTCACGGCGGGGGCCGCTCATCGGGCGGAGGAGGCCGGCAATCGGGGTCCGGCGGCGGCCCAGGACGGCGTGAAGGGTCTCGTGGGGGCTCCTCGCCTCGCGGTCGCGGGCCCGGCCGCGGAAACGGCCCCGCGTCGCAACCGGGGACCAGCCAGACAGGCGCCGCTCCACGTGCGGCCGGCTATCCCGGTCAGGCGCAGGAGCACGGCAGGCGCCCCAAGAAATCCCACGGAATGGACCGGCGGGGCAGACGAAGGATTTGATGAGGCGCGGGCTCGCAGCGATCTGCGTCGCCGCCATGTCGCTCGCCGGATGCGCCAAGGACCGCCGGGCCGATGTCGCCGAGATGAAGGCGGCCATCGAGTCTGCGAACGCGCGGTTCGCCGAGGCCTTCTCACGCCGCGACGTCGCGACGCTCGGGCAGCTCTACGCGGCGGACGCCCAGGCCTACCCCCCCGGCACCGCACCGCTCGTGGGCCGGACCGCGATCCAGGATATGTGGAAGGGAGTTCTCGGCATGTCCGGAGGGCGCATCCAGCTCCGGACCGTAGAGGTGGACGGCAACGGCGAGACCGCCTGGGAGGCGGGCCGCTACACCCTCATCGGGAGCAACGGCAGCACGGTGGACGACGGCAAGTACATCGTCCTCTGGAAGCACGAGCAGGACGGCTGGAAGCTCTACCGCGACATGTGGAGTTCGGACAGTCCGCAGCAGGCGGCGCCTGCGGCTCAACCTCCCGCCGGGCAGCCCGCCGCGAATCCCTAGTCGCTACCGGACGAGTATCAGTTTCTTCCTCATGCTGAACGTCCGGTCCCCCGCGAGCGACATCCCTGCCCGATCCATCGCGACCGTCCCATGCGTGGTCGTATCGGCCGGCCCCCGCGTCCCGCCCCGGAACGGGTTCATCTCAGGCGTCTTCCGGCGCGACGGATCGTGGCGCTTGATGTGGGCGCCGCTCCGGTTTTCAGACGCTGTGTTCTATCGAAACCGTTCGGCGCTCAGCCCTGAGAGACCCACCGACGGTGTTTCTTCCGACACGATCTCGGATACTAGCTTTCCCGTGATGGGCCCCATGCTGACGCCCATCATGGCGTGGCCCGAAGCTACGATCACGTTCGGCCAACGGCGTGTGCGGCCGATGTAGGGCAGGCCGTCCGGCGTGCAGGGCCGAAGCCCGCACCAGGGGCGGATCGAATCGAAATCCTCATGGCGAAACCCTGGGAGATACGTGCACAGGGAACGCGTCAGCCCGCGGATCCGGGGTGGATTGATCCGGAGATCATATCCGGCGAGCTCCATGGTCCCCCCCACCCGGAGCGACGACCCCATCGGCGTGACCGCCACCCGCGCCTCTTGAAGAATCAACGAGTGTTGGGGCAACTGCCGAGGCGCATCCAGGGTCAGGCTGTAGCCCTTGCCCGGCTGCATGGGAAGCGGAACGCCTAGATAATCTGCCATTACAGGCGTCCAGGCGCCCCCAGTCAAGATGAATACGTCGCCCCCGATGTCCCCTCCTTCGGTTACGGCCGCCTCCACGGACCCGTTCCGACGCTTCCACCCGCGAACCTCGGTGTTCCAGCGGAATACGCCCCCGCGCTCCGTGACGAGCCGCGTCATCGCGGCGACGAGCCGATGCGGAACGAGGTGCGCGTCCAGCGGATAGCGCACGCCGCCGAGAACATCGAAGGTCACGTTCGGCTCCAGCCTCGCGAGCTCCTTGCCGTCCAGCGTTTCCGCCGGCATTCCGAGCTCCCGCGACCTTGCGGCGAGAGCGCGCTCCTCCTCGAACGCGCGCTCGGTGCGGACCAGGACCAGGAGGCCCTTGCGAACGAGCCCGAATTCATTCCCGGTGCGCTCCGCCAGATCCTCGTAGAGCGCGCGGCTCGCGAGATTCAGATCGCGCAGCAGAGGTCCCGCGCGGAGCGCCCGCTCCCGGCTGGACGCGCGCCAGAACCGGACCCCCCAGGAGATCAGGGCAGGATCGAAACGGGGATGCACGTAGAACGGGCTCTCGGGGTCCCCCATCCAGGAAAGCGCCTTCCGGGCGATTCCGGGGGCGGCGAGCGGGACGAAATGGCTGGGGGAGATGAACCCGGCGTTTCCCATCGAGCAGCAGTCGTGATCGGGCGCGCCGCGTTCCACGACCGTCACGCGATGGCCGCGCTCGAGGAGGTAATACGCGGAGGACAGCCCCACGATCCCCGCGCCACAGACGATCACCTCCTGCCCGCGCTTCACCCTATCGGCTCTCTGCCTGGTCATGACGGCGAAGGAGCCCATAGGCGGGCGCGAGCCCTCAGAGATGGATTCGACGCGAGCGGGCGCAGCGTGGCCCCAGAGCAAGTCCGTCACGCGATTGAAGAAAGGCCGGTGCCCGGCAATGAGACGGTAGAGCCGCTCGCTCTGCCCCTTGAACCCCGGGACGCTCCGGTAGGCCCAGAGCCAGCCACCGCGCCCCGGAGCCAGGGCGAGCGCGCGAAAGACCGCCTCGGCGCCGCGCGAGATCCGGCCGTCCGGCTCGATCAGGTGAACGGCCTCCGCGAACGCGGAGACCGGGATCCCGGGGAATCGCGCCGCCGCTTCCTGGGAGGGCGCAGCTTCTGCGAGATCGCCGGTGGCGCGCTCCCAGCGCGCGACCCACCGCTTGCAGAACCCGCATTCGCCGTCGTACACGAGGACCGGTTTTGTGAGGCTCGCCTGGGATCGCTCCACCATTCCCCCCGTGTGTGTTCCGGGACCGCTACGGAGATGCGCCGAGCCGCCGCCGCACGCTTGAAAAGGGTGCCCCCTCCGAGTAATTCTGCCTGCCCGCGCCAGGTCAGCTTTCGAGCATGTGAAGCTGCCAGAGGTCGCGGCTGCTGGAGCGCATGAACGGCATGATTGCCAGCCTTCCGGTCTTCCCGATCGAGCGTTCGAGGTACTTCATCTCCTGGAAATTCGCGCGCACCTGATCGTCCACCGGCACCTCAATTCCGGCCGCGCGGGCGACGAGGAGGCCCTTGGCGCGAAGCGACAGCTCGAGGTGAATGCGCAGTAGACACAGCATGTCCGCCACGACGGGACCTGGGAATCGGCTCTTCAAGGTCGAGAGGTACGCGCCGACGGGTGTGTCCTCGACCCGGCCGCTCTCGATGGCCTCGAGCAGCTCGACCTCCATGTCGAGCCCTGCGCCAAGCCACTCTCGCGTGGCCCTGTCGCTCCGATGGAACACGATGCCGACGAGAAAGGGCATGGCGCCCAGGACGATCATCGTGGAGAGGAGCGGATTCCCGAGGAGACGATTGAAGAGCGCGTGCGCGAACGACGCGATCGCGATTCCGGGAAGAAAGAGCAGAAGAGACCCTGTGCCCCGGCGCTCCGTCAACGATTTCGAAAGGATTCCCACGATCGCGGTCGCCGATCCGTGCATCACCGCAGTGCCCAGGCCCCGTACGATCCAGACGCCGACCTCCGGGTTCCCCATCGCGCTCGCATAGTAGAGGTTCTCCACGAGAGCGAATCCTGCGCCCACGGAGAAGCCCAGGATGCCCGAGTCGAGAAGGAAGCCGACGCGCGCGGACCGGATCAGATAGACGACATAACCCGCCTTGATGCTCTCCTCGACCACGGGAGCCACGTAGCGACTCAGGAGCTCTTCGTCGAGATGGGATCCCAGGAGGAGCCGGTATACCACGAGGGCGATTCCTGCCGCCGCGGCGCCGGCCGCCAGCGCGGTCGCGACGGACTTGAGGGACACGAGCTTGTAGCTGTCCATGAGAATCAGGGCTGCCAGGAAGAGAACGACTGGGAGAAGTCCGAGCAGGAAGATCAGCACGTGCCGACGGTCACAGGAGCTTGAGGGAAACCATCCATTCGTCGCTCGCCCGCCGGTGGGTTCCGAATGCCCTCGCATATCCCCAGGAGAGGGTCAGCGGCTCCTGGACCAGGAGGGTCAAGCGCAGGTCGGACTGCACGCCGATGGTGCCCGCGGTCACGCGATCGGGAGCGCGATCCAGGTTCGTGACGATCCCCCCTCCGAAGAGCGACGTCCGGAGCCCCGTGGCGTAGAAGGAGGGCTTGCCGACGCGCCGGAAACGGATCGGCGGGAGATTCCAGTCGAGCAGAGACTTCGCGAAGTTGGTGCCCGCGATCTCGTCCAGCTCCACGCCGGGGAATGACCCGTACTCCCGGTAGCGCCTCGGATCCTGATAGTCGACCCGGTTGTTCCCGAAACCGCCGAAGTAAAAATTCGCGAAGGGATCGGCGGGGTCGCCGGGCGAGTACCCGACGGAGGAGCGAAGCCACAAGGACGAGTACCGGATAGGCAGCGGCACGCCGGCGTCGAACGTCCCGTACGCGAGCGGAAAACCTCGCCACGCGGCGCTCCCCGGCTGCTGGTATCGAACCATGTGGGCGATCGCGTTCAGTTGCCACTTGTGGCCCTTTTCGGAGTCCACGGCCCCGAGAGAAGCGCGGGTGTCCCGGTAGTAAAGCTGCGCGCTTGCGGTCACCAGCTTGCTGAATCCGGGGGCGACCGCCACGTTCTGCGCTTCCGGGAGCGCATCGAGGCCCCCGTAGCCCGTCAGCACCGTGGTCAGCTCGAAGGCGCGCGGCGGATCGTTGAACAGCCTCCGCTTGCGCGTGACCGCCGCCGAATAGCCCTTGCGACCCACCTTGGTCGGTCCGACGAGATCGTAGAAACTCGCGCTGTTCCACCGGGCCTGGGCCGTCCAGTCATAGTGCCGGTATTCGGCCGCGAGATGCACGCGCTCATCCCGGTCGAGCTGTCGCGACGGAGAGTAGCTCGCGGAGAGGCCGATCGCGTGGACCGCGATCGGGTCCGAGAAATCGAGCCTCACCCCGTACGCGGCCACATCCTTGTAACCCTCGACGATCGGGTAGATCGAGGCAAGACCCATCTCCCGCAAGGGCCGATACGGGCCTTTCGACAGCGTCAGGGAATCGATGTTCACGCGAAGCGGCGAGGGGATCATCCAGCGCTTCACGATGGGATGCTTCTCCGTGATCTCCTGCCCAAGGAACGTGATCGCGCTCACGTCCGAAACCGGCTTCGGATCGATGAGCGACGGAACGAACCCCTGCCCCGTGTAGCGGAACACGATGAGCGAGTCGTTCGAAACCGGCAGGGGCCGGAAGAATCCTGTTTCCCCGTTCGTCACCACGCTCATCGAGTCCCCGTCGAAGCTCCACCGGAAGATGTTCGACACCCCCGTGTAGTAGGAACTCCCGTACAGGCTCTTTCCGTCCGGGCTGAACACGAAGCTCGCGGGGACCGACGTCCCAAAATCGTAGAGCGAGGTGGAGGTGGTGTCCCCCTGGAGGAGCGTCTCGGTCTTCCACGTTCTGAGCGACTGGTGTCCGCTGGTCTCGGCAAGCGAGCCGGAAAGGAGCCGCCCGTCCGGCGAGATGTCGATGTCGTAGATGTCGTACCCGAACGGCCAGGAGTAGACCTGGTTCCAGTCGTTGTAGGGATAGGGCATCCGCACCAGGGTCGAGATCCCGTTGAAATGCCGCACGCCCCAGAGCGAGCGATCGTGCGTGCTGAACGCGAGGTCTCCGATGCGAGCATCCTTGATCAACACGCGGAACTTCCCTGTTGCCGGATCCAGCGCGCAGAGATCCCGCCAGTCGTTGTTGTCGGTCGTGTAGAACAACGTCTTCGTCGCGGGATCGTAGGCCAGGGAGCAGACGAAGTAGATCGCCGCCCCCTTCACGTCGCGAATCTTGCGGATCGGTCCCCCGTCGAGCGGAATGGCGGCGATGTGGGCTACCGCTCCCGGGTAGTCCACCCCCGCGTAGATCGTCCGCGAGGCCGGATCGAAGGCGGCGCGCGAGACGGAGCCCATGGCGCGGTCCGACAGGTCGTGGCGGGGCGTGGTCGGGTGGAGGCGGATGGAATCCAGATTGGCCTGCTGGAACCCGCGCTCCCACGTGATCCAGTCTTGCCACGCCTCGTCGAGTGGAAGCCCGTACACTTTCCGGAACTGCGACGCGTAGTACCACTTGCTTCCCGGAGGCCGCGCCACCCACCGGATCAGGCTTTCCGGAGAATAGTGGTAGGCCAGGTAACTCATGAATCGAGTCCCGTAAAGGTACGAAATCGCTCCGATCTGGAAGTCGACCTTGGTTCCCTCCGACTCCAGACCGAGCGGATCGTAGAACCGGCTTCCATCCCGAACCATCGAACGGAAGACCATCTCGTCATAGGGCCCCTGTGCGCGCCCGATCCCTCCCGCCATCCAGGTCTCCAGAAAGACGGCGATGCCCTCGTGATACCAGCGCGGCGCCGACCGGCGTGGGACGCAGAGGAAGCTGTAGACCATGGACTCGGGATGCTCGTTGGTCTCGCGAACCTTTCCGCGGAAGAGGCCGCGGAAGAGATTATCGCTCCCGGCGGGTTGATCGAGCGCTACCACGTGGACGACCTCGTGGTTCATCGTGAAGTTGATCCGCTCGTTCGACGGGCCGGTCTCGTAAGCGAAGTTCGCCGGCGCGATGTGCACCACCATGCTGTTCCTGGGGTTGACCCAGACGCCCGCGTTGCCGAAGTCCTGGAAGTCGTCGAGAATGACGTTCACTCGTTCCGACGGCGTGTAGTGGAACAA
>JAYUAE010000186.1:0-8149 GCA_043741515.1 Candidatus Eiseniibacteriota bacterium
TCCCCGCGCAGGACCACCGCGTACTCGCGTCCTCCCGCGGTGAACCCCCCGAGGCCGTTGGCGAGCGTGAGGGGCGGCACCTCGACCTCCGGTCCCGAATCGCGGGTCGCGTCCGCGCGGGGCTTCGGCGCCAGCGGGGCCGGCCAGCGGGGCATCGGCTGCGGGAGATTGAGCTGGTCCGCGAGCTCCCCGCGATCGCCGCTCAGAACCGCGCGCGCCGTCGCCATCAGGAGCACCCGCTCCGGCTTCGGCATTCCATCCCCGCGAAGCAGGTAGACGCCGCCGGGCCGATGCTTCCACGCGGCCCACGGCCCGCTCTCCAGGAGCTCCTCGAGCTGCTTGTGCATCTCATCCAGGTAGCTCGTGGGATGCTCGTTCAGGATCACGAAATCGGCGGACAGCCCCTTCAGCCGCCAGTACTCCTGCGCGCGCAGCACCTGCCGGACGAGGGGCAGATCGTTGTCCTCCACGACCCGCACGATCAGGATCGGGAGATCGCCCGAGATGCCGTGCCCCCACAGTCCCGACTGGTCCAGCGTGTTCTCCGCGAGGTACTCGGGCGACGCGCGAAGCGAGGTGTCCGCCCACAGGACGTGGGAGGCAAGCTGCTCGTAGAGCTGGGCCTCGTCGGTGGAGATGCCGAGGTGGCGCAGGCGCATCTGCGTCTGCGTGGTGGCCAGCGCGAAGGTGCGCGCGGCCGATGCGGAGTCGTGGTACTTGTCGGCCAGAGCGATCGCGCCGGCGCGGCTCGTCGCGACTCCGGTCGCGAAGGAGAGACGCACGTGCCCGCCCGCGGGGATGCGGACGCGCCGTCGAAGGCTGAGGACCGGGTCGAGCACCGCGCCGGTCGTGCCGGAAAGCGCGCGTCCGTCGAGGGCGACCGGGTCCCGGCGCGAGCGCCCGCGCCCGATGAAGCGCATGCGATCGGTCTCCCATTCGATGGCGCCGTGCACGCCCCCTTCGACGCTCAGGACGTGGATCGCCCAGGGCGCCAGCTCCTCGGCCGATCGCGGGCGGCGGCCGCACAGGAGGCCGCTGCACTCGGCCCGGTATTCGGTCTCGAGGAATAACTTCAGAAACGCGGGGTGGGAGAGGTCGTCGGCCGCCGGCGCGAGCCGGATATCGACCAGGCTCGTCACCTCGATCTCCCGCATGTGATCGCTGCGGTTGGTCAGGGAAACGCGATGCACCTCGACGTCGTCCTCGGCCGATACCGTGATCTCGAGCCTGGTGTCGATTCCATCGTCGGTGCGGTCGAATACAGCCTCGTCGGCCCGGAAGCTCACCTGGTAGCGCTCCGGCTCGCGGCAGGTGGGCTGATAGGCGGCCGACCAGACCTTGCCGCTTCGCACGTCACGCAGGTAGATGACGTTGCTGCCGGGATCGCAGGTGGCATCCTCGCTTTGGCGCGTGACCGAGCGTCCGCGCCAGCTGCTCGTCCCGCCGCCCGCATTCGTGATGACGGTCGTGTACTGGCCGTTGGAGAGGAAGTGGGCGCTGGGATACAGGGTGTGCGGCGAACGGAATCGCCGGGGAGAGACCGTGACGGCCGGCGGCTCGACCCTCGTGGACTCGGCGGGGAGCGGCCGGGTGACCGGCACGAAACGCGGCACTCTCTCTTGCAAGAGCGGCTCCGTGGCCTGCACGCGGGGATCGGAGTGAAAGCGGCGCACCATCGGCGCGCCCAGCACCGCATTGGTCAGAGCCACCAGGCTCATGCCCTGATGATGCGCGAAGAACGCCTGCACGACGTGGGCCCGTCCGTGGTCGGGCGTCTGCGGGTGCTCGGCCACGGTGCGCGGCGTGTAGTCGAGCGCCTCCGGGAAGCCAAAGCGCGTCGGAGCGGCCGCCCGCGCGATGCGGCGGAAGTTCGCGGCGGCGGCGGCGGGATCCACCATCGCGGCAAGGGCGGTGGCGTAGGGCGCCACAACGAGGTCCTCGGAGAGCCCGCGCTTCAGACCGAGACCGGGCACCCCGAACGCCTTGTACATGTAGTTGCCGTGCTGGTCCGCGAGGCCGTATGCCGACTCGGATATGCCCCAGGGCACGTGCTGGCTCCGCCCGTAGAGAATCTGGGCGCGGACCACAGCGCGGTAGGTGTTCTCGAGCAGTGTCTCGGGGTGGCTGCGCAGCACCACGAGCGGCATCAGGTATTCGAACATCGAGCCGCTCCAGGACACCAGCGCCGTGTGTCCCTCGACGCTCACGCGCGTGCGCGAGAGCCGGAACCAGTGCTCCTGCGGCACGGCATCCCTGGAAATCGCGATGAAGCTCGCAAGCCGCGCTTCCGAGGCGAGCAGGTCGTAGCAGGACGTGTCCAGCCGTCCGGGCCCCTCGGCGTCCGGGAGCCGGTATCCGATCGAGAAGATCCCGCGCACCCGGTCGTAGAGGAACTTCCAGTTCACCCCGTCGGCCAGCGCGTCGCATCGTGCCGCGAGCGTGCGCATGCGCGCTCCGAGCGTGTCTGTATCCGATTCGCTCACCGGAGCGCGGGCAAGCGCCTCGAGCAGAAGGGAGCCCCACTCCGCGACGTCGCCGCTCCCGCGGCCCGGGGGCGCGTCTGCCGCGAGGTGCTCCAGCGTCGCGCGAAGAGCCGGGATGCGGTTTCTGCCCTCCGCGAGGCAGTCCCTGGGCGTGGCCGTGGAGGCGAGGATTCCGCGCAGCGCCTCCACCTCGCGCCGCACCGCCGCGAAACGCTGGCGAAGGGGCGTGGCGGCGTGCGCCTCCTCGGCGAGGGAGGAGAGGCTCTGCGCCAGCACGCCCGCCACGTCGGCCGCGCCCGCGCAGAGCCGCTCCGCCGGGTCGGGCTCTCCGGCGAGCTGGCGCAGACCCACGGCGAGCGTCATCAGGGCGCCCACGAGATTGCCGCTGTCCACCGTCGAGACGTAGCGGGGATAGAGCGGCGTGAGCTTGGTGGTCTCGTACCAGTTGAGCAGGTGCCCCTCGTGCCGCTCGAGCGCCTCGATCGACGCGAGCGTGCGCTCCAGCCGCTCGGTGAGCGCGGACGTCTCGAGATAGCCCAGATCGTGCGCGGCGAGCGCCGAGAGGAGCCCCATTCCGATGTTCGTCGGCGAGGTGCGGTGCGCGACGCGCTGCTCCGGCGCCTCCTGGACGTTATCGGGCGGCAGCCAATGGTCCTCTTCCGTGACGAATCGCTCGAAGTAGTGCCAGGTTCGGCGCGCGATCCGGCGCAGCTGCTCCTTGTCCGCGCTGCCCAGCTCGAGATTCCGGGGGAGGACCGGATGGCTCAGCCGCCAGGCGACGATCGGTGAAAGGAGCCACACCCCGAGGAAGGGAAGGGCGACGGGCAACGCGGTCGCGCGCAGCGGCAGAACCCCGATGAGCACCGCGAGCGCAGCCGCCGGGCCGGCCCACATCTCCGCGATGTAGAGACGGACGCCCTGGCGGGCGAGGAGCCCGGCGGCGCGGGCCGCGGACGCGGCGGCGGTCTCCCACTCGAGGAGCCGGCGCTGCGTGATGACGAGCCGGACGAGCGTCAGCACGATGGCGTCCAGCATCTCGTACGCGTGATAGGCGAGGAGCGTGATCTCGACCAGCACCTGCGCGGCCGCGGTCTCGAACTCCGCCCACACGTCGCGAAGGAAGACGCCGACCGGCTGCTGCGGGCGCGGTCCGCCGACGAAGTGCACGGCGGGGGGCAGCACCGGAAAGCCGAGCACCCCCAGGGCGGCCAGCGTCCAGCCCAGGGGCGAGCCCGGAAGCCACGTCCACGCCGAAGCGAGCAGCGCCATGATCGCCGGCGCCACGAGGCTCCTGCGCAGATTGTCGAGGATCTTCCACCGGCTGATGAGCGGGAGGCGGTTGTGCTCGAGACCGTGGCGGGTCGGCACGACCGGGAGCAGCCATGCCAGGATCTGCCAGTCGCCGCGCACCCAGCGGTGCTGGCGCCTCGCGTGGGCCAGGACGCTCGAGGGGAAATCGTCCACCACCTCGACGTCGGAGACCAGCGCGCAGCGCGCGTGGAGCCCCTCGAACAGGTCGTGGGAGAGAAGCGCGTTCTCCGGCACGCGCCCCTCGAGCGCGGCGGAGAAGGCATCCACGTCGTAGAGCCCCTTGCCCGCGAAGCTCCCCTCGCCGATGAGATCCTGATACGTGTCCGAAACCGCCGTGGTGTAGGGGTCGATCCCGGTGTGCCCGGCGTAGGCGCGGGCGAACGGGGAGCCGGCGGCGCTCGCGAGCGTGACGCTGACCCGCGGCTGGAGGATCCCGTAGCCCTCGACGACGCGTCTCACCGTGGGATCGAATCGAGGCCGGTTGAGCGGATGTTCCGCGATTCCGATCAAGCGGCGGGCCGCCTCGCGCGGGAGGTGCGTGTCGCTGTCCAGCGTGATGCAGTACCGGATGCGCGGGAACACCTCCGGGTCGCCGACAACCTCGACGAAGCTCGTGTCGGCCGCGCCGCGCAGAAGCCGGTTGAATTCCTCGATCTTCCCGCGCTTGCGCTCCCAGCCCATCCACACGCCCTCGCTCGCGTTCCAGCACCGCGCCCGATGAAAGAGGAAGAAACGGTCCGCCGTCTCGGGCGCATAGCGCGCGTTGAGCGCCTTGATGCTGGCGACCGCTGCCGCCAGCGTCTCCTCGTCGCCGGGAGTGCGCTCCTCGGCGGCATCGGGGAAGTCGGTGAGCAGCGCGAAGTGGATCCGGGGATCCATGTTTCCGAGCGCATGGACCTCGAGGCGCGCCACCATCTCCTTCGCGCTCTCGACGGTCGAGATGAGCGTAGGAACGATCACCATCGTGCGCGCCGAATGGGGCACCCCGGCCTTGAAATCGAGGCGGGCGAGGAGGCGCGGCCGGGCGATCCGATGGACGACGCGGTGCATGAGCGCGACCGCGAACTCGCTCGACGGGATCAACATGAGGAGCGCCACCCAGAAGAGCTCCAGACCGCGGGCGCCCCATCCCCCCGCGACCGCGGTCGCGATCTCCACGCCGAGTCCCGTGATCAGGGCGACCGAGCCCAGGTAGAAGGTTGTGCTGTGGGCGAAGAGCGCGCGCCTTACGCGCTCCTTGAAGACAGGGTGGTAGGCCACGTCGATCTCGAGCTCGCGGCGGCCACGCGCGATCAGGTGGTACCCGACGTGGGCCGCGAGGGCGTCCAGCCCCTGCTGCTCCGCTGCCTGGCGCGCGCTCTCGATGGCGCGGAGGGCCACGCGCACCTGGGCCTCGCCGGTCGGCTCCGCCAGCTCCTCGATCGCATGGCGGTAGCGATCGCGGCTCGTGAAATCCATCCGCCCGTAGATCCCGGGCGGATCCCGGCGAAGGATCTGCTCGATCAGGCTGGCGCCCTCGACGAACTCGTTCCAGTCGAGCGTGCCGCACATGCGCAGGCTCGTGATCGTGTTCCCGATCGACACGTGGCCCATCGCCTGCCGCTGGTGCTCCGCGCGGACCGCGTCCTCGACCGTGGTCCCGGCTCCAGCCAGCCGCTCCTCGAGCTGCTTCCTCAGCTCGGCGGCGCCGGCGCCGTACTCCCGCATGCGCTGGAGAAGCTCGTCCACGAACGCGACATGGAGGACGGCCGGGAGCGCCGGCACGCGGCCGCTCGTCCGCGCGCCCTCGAAGCTCGCGAAGAAGCGGTCGGCTTCGGTCCGCCCCTCCCGACTCTGGAGCAGCTCCTCTGAAAGCCGGCGAAGGTGCTCGATCAGGGCGGCCTTGAGCATGATGGCCCAGGCCCATACCTCGCCGATCGTGAGCGGCGCGACGTTCTGGTAGGCGTTCATGAACCGGACCAGCCGCTGGGGGTCGAGCCGCGCGTCGCTGTACCGGAGCAGCTCCTCGGCCATGGCGTAGATGCGCGCGACGCCCGCACGGTCGCGGGTGGCCAGCTTGGGGAGTTCCTTGTAGTAGGGCTTCGGGAGGTGATGGCGGATCTCGCGGAACTCCGCCTCGACGAGATGGAAGTTGTCGAGAAGCCACTCGGCCGCGGGCGGGATCGCCTCTCCGCGCCGGACGTCGCCCGCCAGCGCCCGGTAGGCGTGGCGGAGAACGCTCGCATTCTCGGCCAGGCGGCGCAGAAGCCGGTTGGGACCGCGGCGTGGCTGGCGCGAGAGCGTGAATCCCGCCGCCAGCGCGCGGGCGCGCTCCTCGAGCCGCTCGACGCCCAGGAGCTCTCCGTGAAGCGAGCTGGAGTCGAGACCGATCAGCCGGGCATGTTGCCCGTCCGGGCTTCCATCCGATCCGCCAGGAGCGCTGGCACCCGGGAGCGGCGATGCGGCTCGCGTGGCTGACATTGGGAGATTGATTCTAGCAGGGCGCCGAGGCGATCGGGGGATCTACCCCCGCGGATCTATCCCGCCGGTACGTACAAGTACGGGTTTAGGGTCGCGCGCGAGTTCGATCTGATGGTAGGTTGCAACCGGATCGTAGAATCCGGTGTTTAACGATCAGGTGGCCGGGTTCAAACGGACTCGGCGATCAACCTCTTGGAGAAGGCTCTCCCTTGTCATCTACCACCTCCAGCTTGAGAACGCCGAAAGTCTCGTTCGCCTCCAGCGCCGGCGCTCGATTCGTCGAGGAGGTCAAGGAGCGCGTCGCGGCCTATTTCGCGACGAAGGGGATCTCGCAGGGGGCGGACGCCTCGATGTTCTTGAAGACCCTCGTGCTGCTGGGGGTCACCTTCGGGTCGTATGCGTTGATTCTCAGCAACCGGTTTTCGCCGTGGCAGATGCTCGGGCTCTGCGTTCTCATGGGGCTCGGTGTCGCGGGGATCGGATTCGGCATCGCGCACGACGCCCTGCACGGCGCCTACTCTACGCGCCCGTGGGTCAACAAGCTCCTCGGCTTCAGCTTCGAGCTGATGGGCGCGAACGGGTACATGTGGAAGATCACCCACAACATCATTCACCACACCTATCCCAACATTCACGGATGGGACGACGACCTGGAAGCCACGCCCCTTCTTCGTCTCTCGCCCGAGGCGGAGCACAAACCCATCCACCGGTACCAGCATCTCTATGCGCTGGCCGCCTACAGCCTCACCACGATCTTCTGGGTGTTCGTCAAGGACTACCGGTATTTTCTCAAGCGCGACATCGGTCCGTTCCTGGGCAAGCGGCACCCCAGGTCCGAGATCCTAACGCTCTTCATCGCGAAAGTTCTCTATTACAGCTACACCATCGTGATTCCGCTCCTCGTCGTGAAGGTGCCCTGGTGGCAGTTCCTCATCGGGTTTCTCGCGATGCACGCCACCGCGGGGACCGTTCTCGGAATCGTGTTCCAGCTCGCGCACATCGTCGAGGACATCGACTACCCCATTCCGGACAAGGTCGGAGCGATGGACAGCGCCTGGATGGTCCATCAGATGGAGACCACGTCCAATTTCGCGAACTCCAACCGCATCCTCTCGTGGTACGTGGGAGGCCTGAATCATCAGGTCGAGCACCATCTGTTCCCCAAAGTCTGCAGCATCCACTATCCCGCTCTGGGCCGGATCGTGCGCGAGGTGGCGGAGAAGCACGACATCCCTTATCACCACCACGAGACGCTGCGCGCCGCGATCGGCTCGCACCTCCGCATGCTGAAGGCGCTCGGGAATCCCGAAGCTGGGTCCCCAGCGTAGTTCCCGCCATTTCACCGTACGCCTATCGCATGAGCGGAATCGCCGACCTCACGTAGATGTAGCGCCCGTTGTATCCGAAAGGCGATGCCGCCGCCCACGGGAACGTGGCGAAGTTGTTGTTGTAGTCGTTCCGCGGATGATCCGGATACGTGTCGAAGATATTGCGCGCGCCCACCGAGAGATCCATCGAGCTGAACCGGTACCCCACCTCGGCGTCGAAGAGCGTCTTGGCGCCGTAGGTCTCCCGGCAGTCGTCGCAGTAGCCCGGCTGCGCGGAGGCGAACCCTCCGTAGTAGGACGAGCGTCCGAGCGCGTGGAAATCGCCGGCCGCGTAGTCCGCCGTCAGCGTGCCGCGCCAGTCCGGGCGCTCCTCTTCGATCGCCACCTTCGTGACCACGTCGAGCAGCCCCGTCTCGGCCGAATTCGCCAGCACCGAGGGAAGCGGGCCGACTCGCGTGATCTTGTTCTTCGTGTAGTTGGCCACGCCGGTGAACCCGAGCTTCTTGCTTCCTCCCAGGGGAACCCGCATGTCGGCCGTCAGGTCGACGCCCTGGGTCCGCGTGTCCA
>JAYUAE010000187.1:0-8083 GCA_043741515.1 Candidatus Eiseniibacteriota bacterium
TCGCTCAGGTAGGCCGCCGCGGACCGCGCCCCGCCCAGGAAGCAGGCGATGGGGAAGTGCTCGTTGGGCGCGTGGAGATTGTCGTCGGGAAGCCCGAAACCCATCATGGCGCACGGGGCTCCGGTGATCTCGACCAGCGGGGCGACGATCGGAATGGACCCGCCCATGCCCAGAGCTACGGCAGGCTTGCCGAAGCCGGACTCCAGCGCCCTTAGCCCGGCCTGGATGTAAGGATTCGAGAGCTCGGCGCGGAAGGGTCGGCCGGCTCCGAACTTCCGGAACTCCACCGTTCCCATGTCTCCGACCAGCTCGCGCACGTACCGCTCGAAGAGCTGATAGATCCGCTCCGGATCCTGGTTGTGGACGAGGCGCATGCTGATCTTGGCCTTCGCCCAGGCTCCGGTCACGGTCTTGAAGCCCTCCCCGATGTACCCGCCGTGCACACCGTTTACCTGTAATGTCGGCCGGATGCTTCCCGACTCCAGCGACGTATAGCCCTCTTCGTGGAAGAGCCGCTTCACCCCGATCGATTTCGCGCGCGCCGCGTCATCCCACCACTCCGAGGAGAGCGCCTTCCGGTCCGCGGGGGACACCTCGAGCACGTCGTCGTAGAAGCCCGGCACGAGCACGCGGCCGGTCTTGAAGTCCTTGAGGTTCTGGAGCACCCAGCGCAGGACGTCGGCCGGTTCGTAGAGCATCCCGCCCCATTCGCCCGAGTGCTTGTCGCCCGCGGGCCCCTTGATCGTGATCTCGGCGGTCTGGATCCCGCGGATCCCGACCGTGATCGCGGGATGATCCATGTCGGGGAAGTGGGAGTCGGAAACCACGAACACGTCGGCGCGGAGCTTGTCCTTGTGCTTGGGCGCGACCTCCGCCATGGCCTCCCCGTCGAACTCCTCGTCGCTCTCGATGATGAACTTCACGTTCACCGGGAGCCCGCCTCCTCCCTGGATCACCGCCTCGACGCCGGCGATCTGCGCGAAGTGCTGCCCCTTGTTGTCATCGGCGCCGCGCGCCCAGATCGCGCCGTCCTTGATGCGCGGCTCGAACGGGGGATGGTCCCACAGCTCGATCGGGTCCACCGGCTGCACGTCCACGTGCCCGTAGATCAGCACCGTCGGAGCGTTGGGGTCGGCCGTGCGCTCGGCAAAGAGGCCCGCGTGCGCTCGCGTCGGCCACACCTCGGTCTTGAAGCCCAGCGATTCGAGCTTCTTCTTGTCGAACTCCAGCGCCGCCGCCACGTCCTTGTCGTTCTCCCTGTGCGCACTGATGCTCGGAATCCTTAGAAACTGGATCAGCTCGTCCACGTAGCGCTTCTCGTTCTTCTTGATGTAGTCGAATGCGGTGCTCAGATTCATTGCGGCTCCTGGGTCCGTGTCGCTACGGAGGGCGCTTGACCCTCATTTGGGCCTGGCGGCTCATGATAGGGGGTTGGGAGCAAAGCTCAAACGCCCCAAATTCTCCACCGAGCGCGCAAAGCAGGGATCAAGCTGGCGTTCCCGCTCGCGTTCATGATTTTCCCGGCGCTCCTCATCGTGATCCTGGGCCCTGCCGCGATCCAGCTCATGCAGGCCATCGCCGCCCAGAATGGGTCGCACTAGAAGGATGCAGCACGTTCGAAGGGAGGTGAGCAGTACATGCTTCTGAAGATCATCCCGTGGGGGTGGTGGCGTTGGGTCTGCTCTGGCTGAGCCGCAGGAACGCGAACAAGCGCACCCGCAAATAGCTGTTTTTGGGGTCAGAGCCCTAGGGCGGAGCGAACGATCGCTCCGCCCTTTTGTTTGGAATACACCGCGCCCGGGTGGCGTAGTACAGTGCGCGTCGCATGGGTGAGGAAAGGCCCGACCGCTCAGCGGTTCCCGACGCAGAGATCGTGCAACTCGTGCTGGGTGGCGATATGGCCGCCTTCGACGAGCTTGTGCGCCGCACGCGGCGGTCCGCCTATCGCCTGGCGCGCAGGATCACGCGCAATCACGAGGATGCCGACGACGTGGTGCAGGAGAGCTACGTCAAGGCGTACCGGGCGCTTGCGCGGTTCGATCGAAACCGGGCATTCGGGCCCTGGTTCCTCACCATCGTCGCCAGGGCTGCCCTGAGCCAGATACGGCAGCGCGCGCGCCGCGCCACGGTTCCGCTCGACGAGCCGGGGGCCGATGGGACCACCCTCGCCGAACGCCTTCCGGATACTCCTGTGGACATGGCCTCGAAGCTGCGCCTGCTGGACGTGGAGGAGGCTCTGGAGACGCTTTCGGACGAGCATCGCGCGATCCTGGCACTGCGTGTGGATGGAGACCTTCCCTACGGGGAAATCGCGAGCGCGCTCGATCTGCCCATAGGCACGGTCATGTCCCGGCTCGCGCGGGCGCGCGAGGCCCTGCTCGAGGAAGTGGAGAAACGGAGAGCCGCGAGGTTCCGTCGAGAATGAGAAGAGACGAATCCATGCATCCCCCTTCGGAAGATCTGTTCGCCTACCGCGATGGAGAGCTGACGCCCGAGAAGCGGGCGGTGCTCGAGGCCCACGTCATGGGCTGCAGCATCTGCCGCTCCTTCGTGGACCAGGTTTCCTCTCTCGAGGCGGAGCTTCGACAGTCCCCCGATCGCGCTCCGGACGGTTATCTCGAACGCCTGCACGAGTCGGTCCGCGCGCGGATCGCGGTCGCGCCCCCGGACGCGGTCGCGAGCGCGGCGGAAGCAGCGGGGGCCGCGCCTGGAGGGCGCTCCGAGCGCCGGAGATCGCGCCGCGACGCCGGTGGCTCCCTCGCGCGCGACAAGGACGACCGCGATTTCGAGCGCGAGCGCGGCCGGGTCAAGGAGGCGCCGAGCCTTCCGTGGGCCGCGATCGTGGCCACGGTGAGCGCCGCCGCGGCGGTCATGGTCGTCGTGGTGATCCTCATCAAGCAGGGGCCCTACCGGCACATGGTCATGCCGACGCCGAGGACCGTGACGATGGGGGCCGAGCCGGCCGCGCCGGGCGAGGAAGCGCCCGCGCCTGTGGCGCAGGGCGATGCTGGCCAGAAGAAGGCGGAGCGCCGGCAGAAGGAGGCCGCCGCCCCGCCCGAGAGAAAGCTCGATGAGGCCGATGCCGACGCCGCGAAGGATCGTCTAGAGAAGCGCGCCGATCAGGTGGCGAAGATGGCCAGGCCGGAGGCTGTGCCCGAGCCTGCCCAGCTCGAGAACGCCCCCGTCGGGGGATCCTCCGGGGAGGGGACGCCCGCGTATCAGGCCATCCTCACGCGCTTCGGGCTGCCCGCGGTCTGGGACGGCGCGCGCGTCTCGCCCGAGGCGCTCGCGAGCGCCGAGCCGGAGCTTCGTTCGCTCTATGTCTCGGGGGGCGCGGGGAGCGACTCCGCCGGCGTGCGGCTCTACCTGGCCGAGGCCGCGCGGCTGCGCTACACGCCGGGGGACTCGGCGCTCCACGATGATATCGTGCGACACTACCGCCGCGCGGCCGACCTGGCGGGACCGGGCTCGGAGATCGCGCGCGTCGCCGAGGACAGGCTCCGCACGCTGGAGCCGTAGGCCGCGCCCTCCTACTGGATCAAACGCCGCTTCATCAGCTTGAGCGCCGCCGCCGAGAACGCCGCGGCGAGCGCCGTGATGTAGAGGGCGCTCCACACCAGCGGACCGCGATTCCAGCCCAGAACCGCCGCGCGCACGAGATAGGAGACGTGGGTCAGGGGAAGGCACCACGCGATCGCGTGCGCCCACCTGGGAAGGATGCTCACCGGGAAGAAGGTCCCGCTGAACATGAACATCGGCATGATCACGAGGAACATGGGCAGGTTGAAGGAGGAGATGTTCTTGGTTACCGACGTGACCACGAGTCCCAGCGCCGAGAACAGGATGCCCCCGATCACAGAAACCGGGATCACCCATAGACCCGCCGGCCACGAGACGAGTCCCAGAATCCAGAGCATGCCGAGCATGATGCTGCTGGCGATCACCGCCTTCGTCGCTCCCCAGAGTAGCTCTCCCAGGATCACGTCCTCCACCAGGAGCGGAGTCGCGAGGATGGCGTCGAAGGTCCGCTGGTAGTACATGCGGACGAAGGAGGAGAAGGTCGTCTCGAAGTAGCTCCAGAACATGACCGCGACGGCGATGATGCCGGGCGCCATGAACCGGAGATACGTCAGCTCGCGTCCCTGGTACTCCACCTTGTGGATCAAGGAGCCCAGGCCGAACCCGAACGCGAACACGTAGAGTATCGGCTCGGAGAGCGGCGGCAGGAACTCGGTCTTCCAGTTCGTGAGATAGACGTCCAGGTCCCGCTGCCAGACGCGGAAGGACCGGAGTGAGACGTTCCGGAATATCTCGCGCATGCCGTTCAATCGCGCAGCGCCCTTCCCGTGAGCTTCAAGAACACGTCTTCCAGGGTCGCTCTCCGGATCAGTCTCTCTTGCTGCGGGAATCGCTGGTCGAAGAGCCGCTCCACGTGGTCGGACTCCTCGGGGTAGAAGTAGAGACGATCGCCGACTTCCTCGAGGCGTCCGGGCAGCGCGCGCAGAAACGCCACGAAATCCTCGCCGTAGTTCCAGGCCTCCACCACGGTCCGGCCCACCTCGCGCTCCACGAGCTCGAGCGGGGATCCTTCGAGGAGGATCCTTCCGCCGTCCATCACGATCACCCGGTCGCAGAGCTGCGAGGCCTCCTCCATGTAGTGCGTGGTGAGGAGGACCGTCGTGCCGTTGGTGCGCAGGCTCCGGATGCGCGTCCAGATGGCGTGTCGCGCCTGCGGATCGAGCCCCGTGGTGGGCTCGTCCAGGATGAGGACGCGCGGCTCGTTGAGAAGCGCGCGCGCCAGGACGAGCCGCCGCTTCATGCCGCCCGAGAGCGCCGAGATGGGGGCGTGCGCCTTGTCGGATAGCGCCACGAACGCCAGCAGCTCGAGCGCGCGGTCCCGGACGACGCGGCGGGGAAGCCCGAAGTAGCGGCCGTAGACGTGGAGGTTCTTCATCACGTGGAAATCGGGATCGAGGTTGTCCTCCTGCGGACAGACCCCGAGGAGGCGCTTCACGTCGCGCGGCCTCTCGCGCACGTCCAGCTCGTGGATGGACGCGGTGCCCGACGTGGGCGGGAGGAAGCAGGAGAGCATGCGGACCGTGGTCGTCTTCCCGGCGCCGTTGGGGCCCAGGAATCCCACGATCTCGCCGCGGCCGACCTCGAAGGAAACGCCCCGGACCGCCTCGACGTCGCCGTAGCGCTTCGTCAGCTCGCGAGCGACGATCGCGGGCTTGAGGGCTCCCGATTCCATGGCCCCGAATGTAGCATGTCGGCGGCCCTCAGCGGCCGGTGACGACCAGCTTCCCGCCCATGCCGCGGTGCGTGCAGCAGAGGTACTCGAAGGTCCCGGCGCGCGAGAGCGTGAGCGTGACGTGCCGGATCTCGCCGGGCGCAAGCTCCCGGTCGCATGGAATGTTGAGACCGGGGATGGCGAAGTTGTGCCGGATCATCGTCTCCTCGTCGTTTCGCACCACGAACCGGACATGCGCTCCCACGCGGAATGAGAGCGTGGGATTGTCGCCGTTGAACGTATAATCGTGCATGCTCAGGACCACCGTGCGCGGTGTTGCGGACCTCTCCGCGGCGCGCATCCGGACGATCACGACCATCATCACCGCCAGGACCGCCGCCAGGAGCGCCGCGAACAGGATGCGTTTCATGTCTCAGGTCTCCTCCCTCGCCGCAGTGTACCCGCTCCAGGCGTTCGCGGGGAGCGGCGCGGCATCCCGATGACCGAGCAGGCGCGCGCTCGAGGCGGCGACCCCAATCGTCTCGCCAGCGAGCAAAGCCCCTACCTGCTCCAGCACCAGTGGAATCCCGTGGACTGGTACCCGTGGGGCCCGGAGGCCTTCGAGAAGGCCCGCCTCGAGAGCAAACCCATCTTCCTCTCGATCGGCTACAGCTCCTGCCACTGGTGTCACGTCATGGAGCGCGAGTCCTTCGAGAGCGAGTCGATCGCGAAGCTCCTCAACGAGAGATTCGTCTCGATCAAGGTGGATCGCGAGGAGCGCCCCGACGTGGACGAGATCTACATGCGCGCGGTCCAGCTCCTGACCGGATCGGGAGGGTGGCCGATGTCGGTCTTCCTCACGCCGGATCAGAAGCCCTTCTGGGGAGGCACCTACTTCCCGCCGGACGATCGCGGGGGGCGCCCCGGATTCGCCTCGATCCTGGGCGCGCTCTCGGAGACCTACGTGGATCGGCGGCAGGAAGTGGAGGCCGCAGCGGACCGCCTGGCGAGCACGCTCCGGCAGATGGAGGGAGGGCGCCAGTTCGCAGCGTCGGGGACGCTGGACCGCACGGTCTCCGAGCGGGCGCTCGAGGATCTGGCGCAGACCTACGATGCCCACCACGGCGGCTTCGGCGGCGCGCCCAAGTTTCCGCCGCACGGCGCGCTCGAGCTTCTGCTGCGCGCCACGGCTTCGGCCGGGCGGGCGCCGGCCGTGGCACCCCGCCCGGAGCTTGAGACGATCGCCCGCGGGACGCTCGACGGCATGGCGATGGGCGGAATCCGCGATCACGTCGGCGGGGGATTCCACCGCTACTCCACCGACGCGATCTGGCTCGTGCCGCACTTCGAGAAGATGCTCTACGACTCGGCCCAGCTGGCCTCGGTCTACACCGAAGCGTTCGCGCGATGGAACGCACCGGAGTACCGGCGGGCCGCCGAGGAAACGCTCGCCTGGGTGACGCGCGAGATGACCTCGCCGGAGGGCGGCTTCTACTCCGCGCTCGACGCCGACTCCGAAGGGGGCGAGGGGGCGTACTACCTCTGGGTCTTGAAGGAGATCACCGACGTGCTCGGTGACGAGGAAGGGGAACGGTTCGCGCGCGTCTATGCGATCGAGGAGACGGCGAACTTCGTGGACCCGGTGACCGGCGAGGAGCCGGGGAATATTCCGCACATGAAGCGATCGTGGTCCGAGCTGGCGCGCCTCGAGGAGCTTGGCGAGGAGGACCTGCGCGAGCGGATGGATCGCGCGCGGGCCCGTCTGCTCGAGGTGCGGCTCCAGCGCGCGGCCCCCGGCCTGGACGACAAGGTGGTCACGAGCTGGAACGGGCTCATGATCGGCGCCTTCGCCCGGGCGGGGCGCGTGTTCGAGCGCTCAGGCTACATCGAGACAGCCTCGCGCGCCGCGCGGTTCGTGCTGGGCGCGCTGCGGCGCGAAGGAAGGCTCCTGCGCTCCTGGCGCGCGGGGGAATCGCGCTTGCCGGCATATCTCGAGGATCACGCCTTCCTCGCCTGGGGGCTCCTGGATCTCCACGGGGCGACCGGCGAGCGCGTGTGGCTGGAGGAGGCGCGCTCTCTGGCGGAATCGATGATCGAGCGGTTCTGGGACAAGGACGAGGGAGGGTTCTTCTTCGTGGCGAGCGACCACGAGTCGCTCATCGCGCGCACGAAGGAGGTCTTCGATCAGGCGGTGCCTTCCGGGAACGGCATGGCCGCGCGCGCGCTGGTGCGGCTCTGGGGTCTCACCGGCGAGGCGCGCTACGAGGAGCACGCGGCGCGGATGTTCCAGGTGTTCGCGGGCATTCTGGAAAACGCGCCCCGCGCCGCGGAGCACCTGTTGCTCGCGTTCATGGCCTGGAGCGATGCGAAAGGCGGAGGGGCATCCGCGAGTTCGAACGCGCCCGCAAAGACGGATTCGGCAGCCCGCGCGCAGCGAGGACCGGTCATAGCGAGCGCCGAGCTTTCGAAGCCGCGCATCGCCCGGGGCGAGAGCGTCGAGCTGCGGCTGATCCTGGAAATCGAGCCGGGCTGGCACCTGCAGTCCGCGAAGCCTTCCCGCGCGGATCTGATCGCGACCTCGGTCGAGCTTGGGCTCGCGGAGGGGCTCACTCCGGGTGAGATGCGCTTCCCGGACGGATCGCTATCGCCGATCGGGGGAGAACGCCTGTCCGTCTACGCGGGGAAGGTCACCATTCGCGTCACCATCCAGACCGATGCCGGCATGGCGCCGGGCCGGGCGCC
This sequence comes from Candidatus Eiseniibacteriota bacterium, assembly GCA_043741515.1. GTDB lineage: Bacteria > Eisenbacteria > RBG-16-71-46 > SZUA-252 > SZUA-252 > WS-7. Next base: position 7,973 of record JAYUAE010000187.1, read on the forward strand.
GGGCATCGCGCGCCTTCGATTCCAGGCCTGCGACGACAATCGCTGCCTCGCGCCCGAGCAGGTGGAGCTTAGTTTCGAAGTCGAAGCGGAACCATAGCGCCCCCTACCACA
>JAYUAE010000188.1:0-3459 GCA_043741515.1 Candidatus Eiseniibacteriota bacterium
GAAGTCCCGAGCGCCGCGCCTGGGGGTGGAATGACCAAGGGCCGGATGGAAGCATTCAGCGACGGCGTGCTCGCGGTCATCATCACCATCATGGTGCTCGAGATGAGGGCGCCCCAGGGCTCGACCGTCCAGGCACTGCGTCCTCTTATCCCGGTATTCCTTAGCTACGTGCTGAGCTTCGTCTTTCTCGGCATCTACTGGAGCAACCATCACCACCTTCTGCAGGCGGTGCGCTCGATCACGGGCCCGATCCTCTGGGCCAATCTCCATCTCCTCTTCTGGCTGTCGCTGACGCCTTTCGTCACGGCCTGGATGGGCGAGACCCATTTCGCGACCTGGCCTGTCGCGGTCTACGGAATCATCCTCCTCGACGCCGCGGTGGCGTATTACATCCTCGTGCGTGCGCTGCTGGCGCATCATGGGGCCGGTTCGACGCTGGCAGTCGCAATCGGCAGCGACTTCAAGGGGAAGATCTCGATCCTGATCTATCTCGTCGCGATCGCGGCGGCCTTTCCGGCGCCCTGGCTCTCCGGCATCCTGTACGCGCTGGTCGCCTTGATGTGGCTCATCCCGGACCGGCGCATCGAGCACGTGATGGTGGAGCCGCGGCATGACTCCTGAGAAAGGCCCCCGGTCGCGCGGGCCCGAAAACGCCAGCAGGAACCCAGAGCAGCACCGCACGGGGCGAATCGGCTGGCTGCGCGCGGCGGTCCTGGGCGCGAACGACGGGATCCTCTCGACAGCGAGTCTGGTGCTCGGCGTGGCGGCCGCTCACGCGACGCACAGCAACGTGCTGGTCGCGGGGGTTGCCGGACTGGTGGCCGGCTCGATGTCCATGGCCGCCGGCGAGTACGTGTCGGTCCACTCCCAGGTGGACACCGAGAGGGCCGAGCTGGAGCGGGAAAAGGTGGAGCTCAAGACCGACGTCACGAGCGAGCGCGAGGAGCTGACGGCGATCTACGTCGGCCGCGGACTCGAGGCCGCGCTCGCGAAGCAGGTCGCGGAGCAGCTCATGGCCCACGACGCTCTCGGCGCGCATGCCCGCGACGAGCTTGGCATCACCGAGACGCTGCGCGCGCGCCCGATCCAGGCCGCGTTTGCGTCCGCCGCCAGCTTCGCCGCCGGAGCCGCCATGCCCCTTCTGGTCACGGTTCTGGTGCCGGCGGCCCATTTGTTCCCTCTGGTTGCGGGCACCTCGCTGCTTTTTCTCGCGCTACTTGGGGGCTTGGCTGCGTCCGCGGGTGGCGCGCCCGTCATCGCAGGAGCCGTGCGCGTCACGTTCTGGGGCGCTTTGGCGATGACGCTTACCGCCGGCGTCGGGGCGCTGTTCGGGACGAGGGTGTGAGGGGCGGCAGGGATGAGTAGCTACACCCCCGCCCTCGCCCGCAGCTTCGCCGCAAACCGCACCATCCGCCGCAGCCCTTCGCCCAGCTCCTCATCGGACACGCAGAACGCGATCCGCACTCGATGGCTGGCCTTGGGGTTCGTCGGATACTCGGGCGCGCCGGTGGGCGAGGGCTCCGCGACAACCAGGCCATCGGCGCCGAATCTCGGCATGATCGCGAATCCTGATCCTGGCGCGACCGCGACGCGCTCTTCGCGCAGCAGCGCCACCGCGAACTCGTCGCCGGTCATCCCGGTCGCGGACACGTCGGCCATGATGTAGAAGGCGCCCTCGGGAACGTAGTCGGCCATCCCTGCCGGCTGCAATATCGAGAGCGCCAGATCCCGGCGCCGGCGGTAGGCCTCGCGCATCTTCACAACCCCCGCGCGCTCGGAGTCTCCGAGCGCCGCGATCGCGCCCCATTGAATCGGCATCCCGGCGCTCGCGACCAGCGGCTCCTGGCACTTCCGGAGCAGAGTGGCCGTGTACAAGGTCGGCGCCACCACGCAGCCGATCCGGAGCCCGGTCATCGCGTAGGACTTGGAGAACGTGAAGAGCGTGAACACGCGCCGCTTCTCTTCGGGCAATTCGCGCTCGAAGGAGCCCGGAGAAACATGCGCGCCGCGGAACACGAAATCCTCGTACGCTTCATCGCTCAGGACCCACAAATCGTGCTCGCGGGCCAGCTCGTACATCGCGCGCAGGGTCGGCTCGGGGAAGACGGCGCCGGTGGGATTGCTGGGGCTGTTGATCATGATCGCGCGGGTCTTCGGCCCGACCAATCCCCGCAGCGCGCCCAATTCGGGCTGATATCCCGCACCGAGCGGGTAGAATACCGGCCGGCCGCCGAGCAGCAGGACTTCCTGGACGTAGTTGGGCCAGTAGATCTCGGGCACGAGGACTTCGTCGCCTGGGCCGAACAGGATCTCGAGCGTCGCGAACAACGCCTGGGTCGAGCCGGGGGTGATGATGACGTGCTCGGTCGTTGCGTCGAGGCCGTTTTGCCTGCGCGCCTTCTCGCCGATCGCGGCGCGAAGCTCCTGGACGCCGGCGGTCGGGGCGTAGTGGGTCTTCCCGCCGCGGAGGGCCGCCGCGGTGGCCTCGACGACGGCGTCGGGTGGCGCGAAGTCGGGATCGCCGACGTGGAGGCGGAACACCGGCCCGCCGCCCGCACGCTCCATTTCGTCGGCGAGGCGGAACATGGTTCGGATGGGCGAAAACGGAATCAACTGGCTCCGGCGCGACGGCTGAGGCATGGTGCATCTCCCGTGGACGAAATGACGAAACAGGCCGCAGATGATAGCAGACGCGGGCGCAGCCGGCTTCTCCTCGCGGCGGCGCTCCTGATCACGCTCGTGGGGGCGGTCGCGGGGGCGGTTCTCATGCCCCAGGAGATGGAGCGGCGGGCCCATCAGCCGCCCGAGCCCAGCCACTCGCCCTTCCACCGCCGGGCGCCGGCCGCGGCCGCGCCGCGCCAGCCGTTCCTGCGCGGGGTTTGCTGGGAGGGCTCCGGGCAGATCGACTCGACCGACCTCGACCCCTTGGTGCGCATCCGCGCCGACTGGATCTCTCAGACGCCCTTCGGCTGGCAGCGCGATCTCGCCACGCCGGAGATTCGCGTCTCCTACGGGAGGCCTCACCCCTGGGGTGGATTCTGGGGGGAGAGCGACGACGGGATCGCGGCGACCACGCGCTGGGCCCGCGCGCGCGGGATCCACGTGCTCCTCAAGCCGCACATCTGGACGCGTGGAGGCTGGTCGGGGTCGATCGCCATGAAGTCCGAGGAGGATTGGGCGAAGTGGTTCGCGGGCTACCGCGAGTTCATCCTGCACTACGCGGAGCTGGCCGAGCGCTCGGGCGCGGAGGCGCTGGCGGTCGGAACGGAGCTGGGCGGGACCACGAAGCGCGAGCGCGAATGGCGCGCGATCATCGCCGAGGTTCGACGCCACTACCATGGCTCCCTCGTCTACTGCGCGAACTGGGCCGAGGATCTGCATCAGACGCAGTTCTGGGACGCGCTCGACTGGATCGGCGTTCAGGCGTACTACCCGCTCAGCAAGCGCCCCGCGCCCACG
>JAYUAE010000189.1:0-8063 GCA_043741515.1 Candidatus Eiseniibacteriota bacterium
TGGTTCCGACCCTTGGGATTTCCTCCACCGAGCAGGCTCCCAGCAAGCCAAACGTCACTGCCGAGCAGTTCGTCCGGTCCTACGTGAAGGCAATGAACAAGGGTGACGTCGGGTCCATGATGAAGATGGTCAGCAGGGCCCCGGGCGTGACTTCGATCGGGGACGGCGCGATCAGCCATGGATGGCGCTCGATCCAGTCCGACGCCCGCCAGTTCGTGGGCCGCGAGGGCACCTTCAAGTTCACCGTAGGCGCGGTTGACGTGACCCCCCTAGGGAACAGCTATGTTCTCGCGGTCGCGCCTTTCACCGTGCAGACGTTCGGCCAGGATGAGGACGTCGAAGTGCCCGCCGCGATGACATTGGTGCTGCAGCGGGAAGGCGTGTCCTGGAAGGTCGTCCACGAGCACTGGAGCAGCAAGGAAGCCGATGAAGTCGATGGGACGGACCCCGGTGACGAAGGGGACGGCGACCCCGGCAACTTCGATGCTCCTTCTCCGGACGAAGGGCCACGATCCAGCCTCACGTCGTATTAGCCGTCTCGCGGCGCACCGGTGATGCGGAAGCGCCGCTGACGCGAAAGCCCCGCTGAAAAGAACCGCCCCGCGGCGGTTGCACCGCGGGGCGATGGATTTACTTCCGGCTCGCGAGTTACTTGCCGACCTTGGTCCCCGCTCCTACACCCACGTTGCCGGCGGCGCCCACGCCTGCGTGACCGGCGTGCGCTGCCGCACCCGCGCCCACACTCGCATGCGTGTTGGCATGGGCCGCTCCACTGTGGATCACCGCGGTCTTCCCGTCGGCCTTGGCCGTGCCCCGCGCCACCCTGCCCTCGCTCATGACCGCCGATACCGCCTCACCCAGCCTCAGATCGAGGCCCTGGGCGATCTGTCCCCAGCCCATTCCGTCTTTCCGCATGGCGAAGAGCTGATCCATCGTCACCGCGGTCGTCGAGTTCGCCATCAGCGTGTGAGCGATGATAACTTCGCCGAGGCCGGCCCCGAATTGATCCGCCTCCGCCACAAGCGCGTCTCCCGTCATGCCGAATTCCGGCGCGACGCGTCCCGCGGCCACGGCCTTTCCCTTCGCGTCGGCTGTCGCCTCGATATCGGTCGAAAACTTCGCCAGCCTCTTATCCGTCGTCGCTCTGGCCTTCGGAGACGCGCTCTTCGCGCGGTCGCGAATCGCCTTCATCGAGGCGTCGGCGTCGGCGTCGGCGTCGGTGCTCGTGCTTGCCATCATCTTAGCGTCGGCCTTTACTTCGGTCTTGCCCTCTGCCGTCGCAGGGGTCCCGCCGGTTGCCGTCGAGCCCTGGGCCGACGCCATTCCCATGGAAGCAAGGAGCAGAATTCCACCGAACAAAGCGCTCTGGATCGATTTCATCGGTACCTCCGTTAGTCCGCGCACGTTCGCCGTGCGCAGCGAAACCCCCCGCAGCTCAAGCTCATGGAATCAGAAACCTGACTCCGATTTGGCCCGCAGCCGTGATGTTGCTCTGGCTCTGGGTTTGTCCGCCGCGACCATTGCCTCTCCCGAGGCCTCCGGGGAGCGGCAGACCCCCCAACCCTCCTCCGCCCGACGGCCCAGCGGTGCTCGTCGTGGTGAGATTGCTCCCCACGTCGACCTCTCCCAGAAGGAGAATCCCTGAAAGAGGGCGCCAGGTTCCCGATAAAGCCCCCTGGGTGGTGGTTGCCCCAGTGTTCCATGTACCGTACGAGGAACCAATCTGTCCCGTGACGCCCCGTGCAAGCGGTCCGCCCAGCTCCACGCCGGCGGAAGAAAACCTGCCCCCCGCATTGTCCGTCAGCCGCAGGTAATAGGCGCCCACGGTCATGTCGGATTGGGATCGGTACTCCGGGCCCAAGCGCCACCGCCAGGCGCGGTACGCGCCGTCGCCGACCGCCCGGAGGCCGACCGCGCGGATACGGACATGAGGGGCCACCGCGGCGCCGGCGTTCGCGAAGAGGCCGATTCCCGGCCCGAGCCGGCTGTCGCCGTAGCGGATCGCGGCGAGGGTGAGATCTCCCGCCTCCCGCTCGACCGCGCCGAAAAGAAGCGCGCTTCGATAGGACTGGGCGCTTGGGCCCGCCTGGTAGTCGAGCCCCGCGCCTCCGGAGAGAGTCCCGGCGTTCGCGGCGCCCGCTTCGAGGACAATGAGAATCGCCAGCGCCAGCGCGGGGCCCGGCGCACGGTGACGTTGAAGGTGGATGGAGCGAAGCACCCTCGGGAGCATTGGCATATGTGGGGAAAATCTTAACCCATTTTGGCAGCGCCTGCCGGCCGGCGCGCCCTTTCTCCCCCCAGGCCGGTGATAACAGCAGGTGTTGACAGCGCCCACACGCGCCGGGGCATCCCAAGTGTCCGAGCACCGCGCCCTTGTCTCACGATTCCGCTCAGGACGCTGTTGACAGCCGGTGGTGACAGTGGCCAAATAGAGAAACATCTCCTCCCCTGCTAGCGGCCCCGTTCGCATCTTCGCCGATCACACAACCTCCCCGGCACAAGGGGAGAACCGCACATGCACGAGCAAGCGCTCCTGGACTTCGAAGACAAGAATTACCCCGCCCGATACGACGTCTACGATCTTCGGGCGATGACGGGTGTGACGACGCGGACGGTTCACTACTACGTCTATCGCCGCCTGATTCCTCACGCGATCGGCGCGGGCCCGGCCGCGAGATACACATACGAACACATCGTCAGGGTCAAGGTGATTCGCCAGCTGAAGCAACGCGGGCTCACGCTGAGGGAGATCGGGGTGCTTCTCGACGGATCGACCGTGCGCGAGCTGCACGGATTCGCGAACGGCCGAGATCCCGGGAGGACGATCGCAACCGTGCGCCAAGCGCTTCGCCGCAGGCGCGGCGCTCCGCCGCCCGGCGCGGAACCCTTCACGCGCGTGCCCATCTTCGAAGGCGTATCGCTCCTGGTCAGCAAGGCCTTCCTCCCCCGCGCGGCGGTGCACCTCGATGCGCTCGGGATTGCGATCGCGGACATCTTCGACGTCCTGGGGTGATTGTGACAGGCGTAGGGAGGGCGCTGAAACCGGGAGCGGCACTCGGCCGGTCCAAGTGGATATGAGACCAATCGCCAGCTTGCTTGGACCGGCAGCCGCGGCGCTGCTTCTCGCCTCCTGCTCCCCCTCGGGGCAGAGGGCCGACCCACACTTCGACGCCCGCATCGAGCAACGCCCCGCCTACCCGCTGGGCACCGGTCCGCGCGTGGCCATCGACGAGGCGCACCGGAACATTCACACCGCCGCGGGCCGCTACAAATCCTTCGCGAGCCTCATCACCAACGACGGCTATCGCGTGATCGCGGGCGAGGAGCGATTCACCCCGCAATCGCTCGCTCGCTTCGATGTGCTGGTCGTCTCGAACGCGCTCGGCCCGAACGGCCACGAGGAATCGCCCGCGTTCTCGGCGGAAGAGATCGGCGCCGTGCGCGGCTGGGTGCAAGGGGGCGGAAGTCTACTCCTGATCGCGGACCACTGGCCTTGCGGCGGCGCAGCGGCCAGCCTGTCCAGCGAATTCGGCGTGGACATGAGCCAGGGCGAGACCGAGGACTCGGTGAACTGCGCCCCGAGCACGTCCGGCTCGGGGGTGAAGGAGCCCACCACGCTACTCTTCACCCGCCAGAACGGTCTTCTCCGCGACCATCCCGTCACGAACGGCCGGTGGCACGAGGACCGTGTCGTGCGCGTGGAGACCTTCACCGGGCAATCGCTCGGCATCCCGGCGGGCGCGACCCCGTTCCTGCATCTCGGCAGAACCGCCGCCGACCGCAAGCCGCTCCCCCCGAAGATCGAGCGCGTGGGCAACGACACGCGCGTCTATCCGCAGTACGCGGATCCCGTGCCGGCTGCCGGGCGCGCTCAGGGCGTCGCGCTTACGTTCGGGAAGGGACGCGTGGTGGTGCTCGGGGAGGCGGCGATGATGACCGCGCAGCTCGATGGGGAAGGCCACCCCTTCGGGATGAACGTCCCCGGAAACGAAAACCGCAGGCTCGCCCTCAACATCCTGCACTGGCTCACGCGGCTGAGCTGACGTATTCTCCCCGCCGATAGGGGCCGGGACCTCCTCAGGGAGACCCGCCAGTACAACTCCGATCCGCAGGGGGTGTAGATGGTATCGATCCCGTCGCTGTGGCTCCCGATCCTTCTTTCCTCGATTCTGGTCTTCTTCGCGAGCTGGCTCCTCCACATGCTGCTTCCGTACCACCGGACCGACTACGGAAAGGTCCCGTCCGAGGACCAGGTCCAGGAGGCGCTGGGCCGGTTCAACATCGCCCCCGGCGACTACATGATCCCGTGCGCGGGCAGCCCCGAAGGCATGAAGAGCCCGGATTTCCTGGCCAAGCTCAAGAAGGGGCCGGTCGTGATGATGACGGTGTTCAAGCCCGGAAGTGTTAGCATGGGCTCGAGCCTGGGGCAGTGGTTCCTGTACTTGCTGGTCGTCGGGGTCCTGACCGCATACATCACGGGTCGCGCGCTCCCGGCCGGCGTGCCGTACCTCGACGTGTTTCGCTTCGCCGGCTGCACCGCGTTCATCGCGTACTCGATCGCGCTCTGGCAGGATTCCATCTGGTACAAGCGGAAGTGGAGCACGACGATCAAGAACAACTTCGACGGATTGGTCTATGGGTTGCTGACCGCGGGGATATTCGGATGGCTATGGCCAAAGTAGGACTTGAAAGGAGCGTATTGATGCCGTCACGTCGTGCCGAAGCCGAATGGCATGGAAATCTGAGAGCGGGAGGAGGGCGCATCAAGGTGGGGAGCGGCGCCTTCGGCGTGCCCTATTCGTTCGACGATCGTTTTGCGAATGGGATGGGCACGAACCCCGAGGAGCTGATCGGCGCGGCGCACGCGGGTTGCTTCACGATGGCCCTGGCCACGGATCTCACGCTCGCCGGCCATCCGCCCGATTCTCTCAAGACGACCGCGATGGTCACCATCGACAAGGTGGGGGATGGGTTCGCGATCACCAAGATCGAGCTGGCCACCGAGGGCAAGGTGCCGGGTGTGGACGACGCCGAGTTCAAGACGCGGGCGGAGACTTCCAAGAACAACTGCCCGGTGTCGAAGGCGCTCACCGGCACCACGATCACGCTGACCGCGAAGCTGACGACGGGGTAGGGCTAGAGCGCAGCCAGCATCAGATCGCCGGAAAGTACCCAGCGGCGCCGCGAGGCTGCGATCTTGTAGTTGTCGCCGATCTCGGCGATGTCGAGCTGGGTGACGGGGATGAATGTGACCGCCGTGCCCTTGACCAGGCTGGCCGTCGTCAGGCGATCCCGTTCGAAGCGGGGCGTTGCCACGAGCTGGATGATCTTCTCGCCGCGGAACACCACTGGGGTCTCGAGGGCGAGGACGACCGCTTCGTCCTGGACGGCGCTCACACGCCCGGCGAACGGGCCCGAGCTGTGCTCGGCCTCGAATTCCAGCGGCTCGGTAATGCGGAATGCAATCTTCTGGTCGAGAAGCTCCGGGACTACGCCCGGGGAACTGCTCTTCAACTCACTCAATTCCATGCGGTAATCATAGCACAATCAGCCAGCCTGCGCCGGGGAGCCGGCGCGCTCGAAGGCGCGCCTACTCGATCCGCACCATCCGCCCGGAGAGCGCCTGCCCGCCCGCGCCGCCCACCGACACCCGCCAGAAATACACGCCCGTGGGCGCCGCGCGTCCGCGCGCGTCCGCGCCGTCCCACACCACCGACTGTGCGCCCGAGGGGCGCCACGCCGCCGGCATCCGGCGCACCAGCGCGCCGCGCGCGTCGAAGATCTCGACCGTGGTCGCGCCACCCCGCGTGAGCACAAACTTGAGCGCCGTGGTGCCCGTGAAGGGATTGGGCGCGGTGAACGCGCGAGCGGGCGCGGCCGGCGCTCCGCCGTCAGCCACCGCCACCCCCGTCGCGCTCCCGATCCAGCCGATATCGGCGAACGCGTATTGCGTGAGATCCACGTTGGTCAGGTCGCTGTTGATGAAGGGCTCCATCAAGAGGTTCGGGGTCTCCGGCGTGTCCCAGTGCGAGACCGACGAGCCACTCTGGAGCGGATTGGGCGCGTACATGCGCGGCCGCCCCGCCAGATCCGTCCCCGCGAGCCGCGCGACGTCGATTCCGATCGTCGCGGTGACGCCGACGCCGAGCTGCCCCTTGATCGCGGTCGCATCCGCTTGCGTGATGCTCACCACCGGGATCGTGATCGAGGGATCGCTCCCCGCCATGCCCGGCGGAGGACCGGACACGTTGTTCCCGATGATGACCGCGACCGCTCCCGCGGCCTGCGCGGCTGCCGCCTTGGATACGAACGTGCACACTCCGCGATCGATCAGCGCGATCTTCCCGGCGAGCTGCGCCCCATTCACGATCGGCTCGCACGCGTCACTCGTGGTCCCCACGCCGTCGTTCACGAGGATGACCTGCGCCTGGATCGGCGGATTGGAGGGCGCCGCGCCGAAATCGGCGGTGCCGTAATCCTTCTCGCCCGCGATCGCGGCGGGTGAGTCAATGCGGACCACCGTCGCGGGCCCGAGAAAGCGCGACGCGTTCGCCTTGACGAAGGTGCCGCCCCAGACGAGATGCCCCGAGTTGATGGCGGAGGCCTTGCGCTGGTTGTTCGTCATCTGGTCCCAGCGGAGCCCGGCCGTGTTGTCGAAGAGATTGCGCGCGAAGATGTCCGGCCGGTTGCTCAGGAACGCGCCCGTGGAGACCGTGGCGAACGTCTGGAATCCCAGCCCATGCCCGATCTCGTGCAGAAGCACGGCGAGGAGATCCACGTTGATCCCCTCGTTGTGATCGTAACCGTAGTACCAGCCGGAGAGCCCCAGGCAGGTGCTGTTGTCCACGTCCGAATTGAACCGGGCGCTGATGTCGTCAGCGGTGGTGGCGAGGTCCGTCCCGGCCAGCTTGTTCGCGAGTGCGATCGAGTACCACGTGTTGGCGACCAGCGCGCCGCTGAAGTCCGACGCCAGCGTGACGGCGCCCGCGCTCCCAAGCACGCCGCTCGTCGAGTCGCAGGGAGTGAGCGGGTCGAAATTGGCCGCGACGCGGATCGTGACGTTGTCCGGGAGATACGCGCCCCAGATGAGGCCCGCCGTCGTGAACACGTTGATGCGCTGCTGGCCGAGCGTCGTGCCCGGGTTGCCGCCGATCGGCGATACCGGGGTCGGGTCGTTGAAGCCCTCGCCCGCGCCGTCGAGATTGACGAGGACGAAGCTGGCGGCATGGGCGGAGGTGGAGAGAAGGAGCGCGGCGCCGAGGGCGAGAAGGATGCGTCGCATGCTATTTCTCCTCCCGGACGGTTGCCGTCAGGAGTTTCCTGGCCGTGGCCGGGTCGGGAGCGCAGTCCGTGACGAAGCGGCCGCGGGAGTCGCGCCGCGCGATCGAGTAAGACTGGAATTGGCCGTTCAAGTGAATGATCTCGCCGCCGCCCGGAAGGCGCTCCGCTTGTAGCGGCGCGGCCGGCGCGAGGAGCGCGTCGTGCTCCGCCTGCGCCGCGAAGGCGCGCTTCTGCGCGTCGGAGGGCGCAGTGGGGCGGTGCGTGACCGGATCGAGCGCGACGAAGAGGCCCGGGGCGCCGGGGGTCACCGCCGTCTCTGGATCGCCCGGGAGCCAGCCCGGGCGCCAGGCGGAGCGCCACGTGGAATGCGAGATGCCGGGACGGGCGTCAGCTCGAGACGAGCCCGGCCCCGCGCAGATCAGGAGGGCCGACAGGAACAGAAGGGCGAATGCCCGCGTTCGCGAACGAAGCCGTTGATCGCTCATTCCGTACCCCCTTTGCCGCTGCTACTCGATCCGCACCATCCGCCCGGAAAGGACCTGGCCCGCGCCGCCACCGGCGCCCGCGCCGGCCCGCACCCGCCAGAAATACACGCCGGTCGGCGCCCTGTGACCGCGCGCGTCCGTGCCGTCCCACACCACCGACTGCGGGCCCGAGGGGCGCCACGCCGCCGGCATACGCCGCACCAGCCCGCCGCGCGCGTCGAAGATCTCGACCGCGGTCGCGCCACCCCGCGTGAGCGAGAACTTGATCGCGGTCGTGCCCGTGAAGGGATTGGGCGC
>JAYUAE010000190.1:0-8041 GCA_043741515.1 Candidatus Eiseniibacteriota bacterium
AGCCCGAACGAAAGCGCGCGCGTGAGCGTGTCGTAGCGCGGGGCGACGCGCCGGAAGATGGACTCGGCGTAGCGCGACCGCTCGTCCGGATCCGCGGGCCAGGGACGAACCCAGGGCGTCAGATCGCGAACCAGTACGTGAGCTTGGCCAGGACCTTGTTCTCGGGCTCGGTGCGGAAAAGGCTGCTCAGCCGGACGTCGTTGCTGAACGCGCCCGGGCTGCCCGCGTGGAAATCCCGCTCGTCGAACTGGGACCGGCCCTGCGTCCATACCAGGTAGATCGTGCTGCCCGGGCGATATTCCCATCGGTAGACCACGTTCCAGTTCACCGCGGTGAAGCTGAAGTCGTAGCTTCGCGGATTCACGCTCGGGTCCATGTAGTGGATTAAGTCGTAGGTGTCCGGCCGGATCAGCTCGCGAACCTCGCTGTAGTCCCCCACCGTGATGAAGGGTTGGGCATAGATCTCGAGCGACTTGTCGCGGCTGAAGAGGAGGTTCGTCCGCAGCGTGACGGCCGCGGTCTGCTGGTGGATGCGACCGAAGAGATAGCTCAGCCCGCCGATCCCCTGCGCCCCTGGATGCGCGGCCGAGACCACGGTAGCCAGGTACTGCGTGTCGTCCTTGCGATTGTGGAAGGACAGGTCGATGTCGTGGTTGATGGCGCTGCTCTGGTTCCACTGGACCTCGATCTCCCCGTTCGTGTCGTGGTTCTTGGAGGTGTCGCGGAAGTGGTTTCCCTCTACGCGCACGACGATGGCTTTCCTCGTATCGGTCTTGTAACCCAGCCAGCCCCCCGCGGTCGCCGGCTCGCGCATGAGCGGTCCGCCGCGCGTCTCGTAGCGGCGGGTGCCCTCTAGCTGGGCGTTGATCCCTCCCCAGATCTCGCGGTAGTCCCGGAACTGCCTCCAGGCGTTCAGCTCGGTGCCCATCCACTGCTTATGGCCACGGTGATACGACCAGACCGGTTGTCTCGTGTTCAGGTCGTAGCCGGTGCGTCCGCCGTAGAGCCAGTTCTTCCAGAAGTTGAGATTCGCGTTGCCCTGGTTCCAGGTCTTGCTCTTCCCCTCGGGGTTGTAGATGTTCGTGACGAATCCACTCCAGTCGATCTCGTCGGGAGCTTCCAGGAAGCCCAGATCGTTGAGGTCCAGCTTCGCGGACTCCCAGCGACCGTTCACCCCGGTGCGCCAGTTGCCTCCGACCTTGCGGATGTCGAGCGATCCGCCCGACCCGTAACTCCTGGCGCCGTTCACCGTCGAGTCGATCGAGGAACCCTCCGGGTCGATGATCGAGGAGACCACCGAGCCCTGGATGTTGTAGACCCGGTCCTTGGAGAAGAGATCGAAGTCCAGGCCGCTTGTGTACGCCTTGCGCGAAGCGAAGTCGCCGAACCGGTCGCGATTCGCGGTGTTCGCCACGGCGGTGCCCATGACGTTGAAGCGCTGGAGCCCGCCGTTGAACTCCTTTCCGAAACGCCCCACGAAGTAGCGCGAGAGCCGGCCGCCGTTTTTCAGTACGTTGTGCGCCTGGCCGTGGCCGGTGATGTCGGTCGAGGCCACGAGCGCCGCGATGGTCGTGTTGCCCGAGGCCTTGCCCGTCAGCTTGCCCGCGTAGCGGATGCGCGAGTTGGGATCGCCGGTCCCGATGCGCCGCGAGTAGAAGAGGTTGAAATCCGGGTGCTGGAAGAGTCGGCTACCCTCGATGAAGAAAGGCCGCTTCTCGCCGTAGAAGGTTTCGAACGGCGAGAGGTTGAGGACGGCCGGGTCCGACTCCACCTGCCCGAAATCGGGCTGCACGGTGGCGTTCAAGGCGAGGTCGGCCGTCACGCCGTACTTCACGTCGGCCCCCATGTTCTCGAACTTGTCGATCTTCTCCTTGCCGGTGGACGACGGATCGGTCGCCCTGCCGACCACGTACGGCATGATCTCGAGCTGACGCGGCGAGGGCACGCCCTGGATCCCGGTGAGCTGCCCCCACCGGCTAACGAATCCTTTCGCGGCCCGGTCCCAGGTCACCCACGCGGTGTCCTCTCCGCGGCCGTGCATGTAGCGGTCGACCTCCAGTCCCCAGGTCATGGACTGGGCCGTGCGGTAGCGGATTGCCGAGAACGGGACCTTGATCTCCACGTACCAGCCGTCCTGGTCGCGGAAGGTCTGCGCCTCCCAGACCGCGTCCCAGTTGTCGTCCCGATCCCCGTCGTTGTACAGGTACCCGTCGAGGAGCACGCCCAGCGGGTTCACCTTGAAGTTGTACCCGGTCGTGTGGTCGAGATACGGATCGATGTAGACGCTGACGATATCGGAATTGCTGAACCGGTCCCGGCGCGAGAGCCGCGCGGTCACCTTGGACGGATCCTTCTCGTGGCACGCGACGCCGAAGTAGATCGCGTTCTCGTCGTAGGCCACCTTGAACACCGTGTCCTCGGTCGGAATGGTGCCGCGGTCGGGCTCCAGAACCTTGAACCCGCCGCCCGCCTCCGCCTTCTCCCACGCCGCGTCGTCCAGGTGCCCATCGAGCTTGATGTGCTCGTCCTCGGTCAGATGGTAGGCCTTGATCGAAGGCGTCGGAGTCGCCCTTCCGTCCGCGGCGCTCGGAAACACCGCGCCGTCCGTGCCCGGCACGAAGGCCTTGAATGAAGCATGTGCGGAATGTGTTGCAATCGCGAGAGATAGGCTGACCGTAGCCGCCGCGAGGTAAAGCGAAGCCCGCTTCGTACCGATATTGAAAGGAAGATGGTGCGGCATGAGCCCCTCTCGTCGACCGGGCCGGCTTACCCACGCTTGGATGGACCAGGGGGGGTTAGGTTTACGGGAGCCGCCATTGTGGATGGCTCGGCCTCATGCGTCAACCAGCGAGGCTGAAATGGACAAGCACGAAAAGGGAATCGAGGTGGATCCCTACCGCCCGGACCTGCCGCTGTCTCGTTGGAACGGCAAGTATGGCGGCGATCCGAAACGCCTCCCCAAAGTGGTACAGAAGCTTCTCCTTCGGCGCCCTCTGACGCCGGAAGAGAAAGCCGAGCTCCTCTGGCGCTTCTACGAGCTGGAGCAAGGGGGACGCATCCACCAGGGCATCCTCTGGGCCGCCCTCCTCATGATCTGCGTGGTGGGAGCCGCCGGGTATTTCGCGTACGCGCACTGGGGCTGGATCATGGACAGGTTCCAGGGCGCGCTTGCGCCGCCGCGGTAGCTTGGCTACATTGCGGGGGATCGGTTCGCACGCGCCCAGCGCTCTCCTCGAGGAGGTCCCGAAATGAATGCCCGCGTTTCCCTCATGCTGCCCCTGCTGCTTCTCGCGACGGTGGGCGCCGCCTTCGCCGGGCCGATCCAGATCGGATTCGGCGGAGGAGCCAGCGTTCCGGTGAGCCACGCGAAGGACTCGTTCAAGCGCGGTTGGCACGGATCCGGAATCTTGCGGCTCAACGTCCCCATGATTCCGTTCGGGCTCCAGGCGAACTTCACGTACCACCACTTCTCGCTCGATCAGCAGAACGTGGGCTTTGGGGGAAGCGGCCGCATCCTGTCCGGGATCGCGGACGCGCGGTTCGGATTGCCGATCCCGGGCCCGATCAAGCCCTACCTCCTCGCCGGAGTCGGGACGTACAACATCAAGGCGGATCCCGATTCGTCCGGCGCGCCGGCAGCCTCGTCGACCACCAAGTTCGGGATCAACGGCGGCGGCGGCGTGACGATCAGCTTCCCCGGGCTTCCCGTGCACGCGTTCGTCGAGGGAAAGGTCGAGAACATCTACACCGACAAGGGCTTGAACAGCGCGGTCGCGAACGATTTCAAGACCCAGATCATCCCGGTGACATTCGGGATCTTCCTCTTCTAGCGAAGGCGGCCGGCTAGCGGGAGCTCGTCCCGCCGGACCCGTCCCGGATCACGGCCCGGATGTCGCGCGTCCAGCCGTCTGCGTCGGCAGGGGGCTCGAAGGACCACACTTCCCCGGAGCGGCCCGTTCCCGCGTGAATGAGAACGCGGGCGCCGCGGCGGTGGACGTCGAAGCGACGCGAGCGCTCCGTGATCTCGATCCCGACCTTCTCGTTCTTGTGGATGAGGACCGATTTCCGGGTGACCACGATCGAGGCGACGCGGCTCTCGCGCCGCTCCTCGCGCCGGGAACCGGAGTCACGGGTGTAGTGGAAGACCACGTTGTCAGAGCGGCGAAGGACCCCCTCCTCCTGAAACCGCGACTCCTGCTCGGGAGTGAGCCGGCTGGTGTCCTGCGCGCACTGGGTCCCGGCGAGAATGCATACCAACGCCGCGGCCGCATATGCGATCGAAACCATGAATGGGGTCCCTTTCATGACCGGAAGTAGTACCACGAACGTCCGACCGATGACAGCCGCCGACGCCGAGCAGGTGGCGTTCCTGGCCGGGGAGCTGGGATATCCCTCGAGCCGCGCCCAGATCGAGGCCCGGTTCCGCGCCATCGAGGGAAATCCCGATTCGCGGGTCTTCGTGGCGTCGGCCTCCGACGGCTGCGTCCTGGGATGGGTGCACGTGTTCGGGCACCACCTCATGGAATCCGAGGGCGGGGCCGAGGTCGGCGGGCTCGTCGTGGACTCGCGCGCCCGCGGCCAGGGCATCGGACGGTCGCTCATGGCCGCCGCGGAGTCCTGGACGCGCGAGCGGGGTTACACACGGCTGATGCTTCGCTCCAACACGATCCGCGCCGAGGCGCATCGCTTCTACCAGGGCCTCGGCTACACCATCGTGAAATCGCAGCACAAATTCCAGAAGCCCATCGCTTGAGAGGAGGATCCGTGTTCTCGAGATTCCCCGTTCCCGTCTCCGCCGTCTCCGCCGTCGCCGCCGTGGTCGCTCGTGATCTCGAAAGACATGTTCAGCAAGTTCGACAAGTCGGATCTACTGAATTCCGCGATCGCGACGCGCTATCGCGACATCGTGCTCAAGCCCGGCGGCACTCGTCCTGCGCGCGACATGGTGCACGACTTCCTGGTGCGCGATTACGACTTCCGGCAGTTCGACGCGTGGCTGGCCGGGAAGGAGTAGGCGCGCCTACCGCATCAGGCGCTGCTCGCGCCCGATCCCCCGGTGCGAGGACATGTACACCTGCTCGTCGGTGTAACCGTCCCCCGCGACCGAGAGGACCCTGCCCTCGCGGGACAGCACCACGACCCGATGCGCCAGGTTGACCGGCACGAAGGTGCCGTCGTCGTAGCTCCACGAGAGGCTCATCTCCGCGACGTAGACGTTCGTGACCGTGCTGTCCTCGAGGTAGTAGTGATCGCGGAAGGCGATCGAGGCGTTGTACTTGAAATCGGTCCAGAAGAGGTTGTGGTCCCATGCGCCGCGGAAATTGTGCGCGCGGAGCCGATCGGTGAGCCCCTGATAGTGCGCGATCGCTCCCGCCGTGACCGCGTAGGGCACGCGCGCCACGCCGAGGCCATCGCACCACCAGAGGGACACGCGGGCCGAGTCGGAACCGATCTCGGTCTGCCGGGTGATCGCCTGATCGATGAGGACTTCTCGCGGAGGATACGTCGCCTCGGCGATGTCCAGAAGATGCGCGCCCAGGCGGTCCTCGTACTTGCGGTGGATGGAGAGGGTGAAGTCGCCGTCCGCCTCGACCAGATCCGGCGGGCGCTCCGCCCCCGCCTGCGCGGAGTCCAGGAAGTAGCCGGGGGGCATGGCGGCTGCCGGGGCCGCGAAAGCCAGCGCGGCGAGGAGAAGGGCGGAGGAGGCGCTGCCGGCGCGGGTGTGGGCGCTCACGCGCCGATTGTCATCCCGATTTCCAGGGAACTCCAGAGGTCACTTTTCGGTGGCGGGAGCTAACTGGCCGAGGCGCGGGGCCCCTAGTACCCCTTCTCGATGATCGTGAAGTCGGCCACCGGGTCGGTGTCCGAGGTCACCAGCCCGTACTCGCCCGGCTGGAGCGACTTCGTGGGCCGAAGCTCCCAGAGCCCTTCCCTGATCTCCATCAACTCGAGATCAACCGCCTTCGTGAAGAACACACCGTTCCTCACCCGCTCGATCGGGGTGCTTCGGACACTGTCGTCGATCTCGAATTGCGCAAGCTGCGCCTGGAGCGCCCCGGCTCGGCCGGCGGCGATGCGGAAATGGGGCTTGGGATCCTTGAGGACCACCTCGCTGGTCGTTCCCGCCAACACGACATACGTCTTCGGCCCGTCCAGCTTCGACTTGAGGGTCGCCGTCGCGGTCCCGGCTGTGGTCGCCCCGGCGCCGGTGACGTAGATCGCGTGGCGATTGAGCGGCGCCCATGCGCTCCCGTCGAATACGGTCAGCTCGGATAGAGGCGACGCGACGACCTCGGCCGTCTCCTGGGACATGGCCACGGCGCCCCCGAGGGAGATGGCGCCGCCGAGGATCGCGGCGAGAAGTGCGAAGCGAACAGGCCGGCTCATATCGGTAGGTATCGGCAGGTGCGCCCGCCGGCTTGAGTGGCCGCCTCCGGGAGCCACTCGGGGCTCCTACGTGACGAAGTGCCCGGGGCAGGACTCGAACCTGCACGGGGGTTGCCCCCCAGCGCATTTTAAGTGCGCTGCGTAAACCATTCCGCCACCCGGGCTTAGACGACGTTCTTCGCGCTGTTCGGAGCGCGACCGCCCCGCGCCCCTACCCCTTCGGCCGCATGCCCCACAACGTCCGCCGCTCGCGCGGAGACTCGCGGGTCGCGACCGCCGCCTCCACAGCCTCGCGCACGCCGCGCACGTCGTGCTCGTCCTCGATCTCGCCCACCAGCTCCTCGATGATGTCCTCCAGCGTGACGATCCCGATCGGATGCCCCGCTGCGTCCACCACGATCGCCATCTGCCGGCGGATCCGCCGAAATTCCTTGAGCTGCTCCGCGATCGAGCGATCCGTGGGCGCCCACGTGGGCGGATACATCGCGTCCGCGAGATGGATCAGGCCGCTCGTCGAGTAGATGTAGAAGAGATCCTTCGCGTTCACGATTCCGACGATCCTCGCGCATTCGCCCTCGCAGACGGGAAATCGGGTGTGCACGCTCTCCTGGACCGCATGCATGATCTGCTCGGGCGTGGATCGCACGTCGAGCATGGCCACCTGTGAGAGCGCCACCATCGCGTCCCCCACCCTCTTGGCCGGAAGACGGAACGCGTTCTTCAAGAGCTCCGCCTGCTCCGCGCTCATGCGCCCGGCCTCCGAGACATCCTCGACCAGGAGCTGCAGTTCCTCGACGGTGTGCACGTGCTGGTGCGGCGTGGGCGCGAAGCCCATGGCGCGCGCGAGCGATCTCCCCGCCAGGCTCGTCAGCCGGATGAAGGGACGTCCCACGCGCTCGAACGCAAGCAACGGCCCCGCGAGCCGGATCGCGACCACGTCGGGAATCCGGATCGCGATCGTCTTGGGGGCCAGCTCTCCGACCACCACGTGCAGGAACGTGATGCACGCGAAGGCGACGACGGTGGCCCCCGTATGCGCCGCCACCGGCCCCCACGCGGCGGGCAGGAACCGGAACCAGGGCTCCATGAAATGAGCGAGCCCGGGCTCGCCCACCCAGCCCAGGGCGAGGCTCGCGATGGTGATCCCGAGCTGCGTCGCGGCGATCATCTGATCGATGCGTCCGGTGGCCAGAAGCGCGAAGCCGACGCCGGGGGTCCGCTTGGCCTGCAGCTCCTCGAGGCGCGTGCGCCGGACGGTGACGAGCGAGAACTCGGCCGCGACGAAGAACGCGTTGCAGAGGAGCAGGAGCGGGATGGAGAACACCTGACCCGCGTGGAGCAGCTCTCCTACGAAGCGCGGCATGAGAGGTCCCGGATCAGGATAAGGAGGCTACGAGCTCGGCCGAGGGTTCCCCGTTACGGTCGAACGTCACGGGAACCCGCCAGCTCGGATTCGCGGGAACGCAGACTCCCTGACCGTCGTTGCAATAGGCGAAGGAAACCTGGACGTGGAGGTCGGCGGCTCCTTCCGGCTGCGCGGGCAGCTCGAAGGCGAGCGGCCAGGGCTCGCCCAGGATCGTGCGCTGAAGCATGACCTCCGAGCCGCGCGCGACGCGAACGCTCGCGGGAGCCTCCGCGCTCACGTGCGCTCCGT
>JAYUAE010000191.1:0-17788 GCA_043741515.1 Candidatus Eiseniibacteriota bacterium
GGCAGCCTCGGGGTCGCCGAAGTCCCGCTTGTAGATCCGGAGCACCGCGAGCAGGAGGCTGACGCTCAGCGGGCCGAGCACGAGCCCGACCAATCCGAACGCCGTGAATCCGCCGATGAGCGTGAAGAACACGATCGCGCCGTGCATCTCCATCCCGCTCTTGATCACGATCGGCTTGAGGATGTTGTCCACCGTTCCGACGACGAGCGTGCTGTAGGCCGCCAGCAAGATTCCGGGCAGATGGTGCCCGGTCAGGTAGAGAAAGATCGAGACGCCGAACGAGAACCCGCCCGCTCCGACGATCGGGATGAGGCCGAGGATGAACGTCAGGAGCCCCAGGAACGCCGCGTTCGGCGCGTGCGCGACGAGGTATCCGACGTACGCGAAGGCCGCCTGCGCCGCCGCGGTAACGACCGAGCCGAGCAGAACCGTCGCCGAGACCCGGCGGAACTCCGAGAACAGCTCCCGCATCTGCCTTCTCTGGAGCGGCGAGACCACGTCCATCCACTCGATGAGCCGCAGCCCGTCCATCAGCATGAAGAAAAGCGCAATGATCATGAGCAGAGTCTGCCCCAGAGCCTGCCCGACATTGCTCACCAGACGGGGGATGGCCCCCGCCGCGCGCCGCTCCAGATCGTAGATGAAGCCCTGGTTCCGGTCCCGGCTGGGGGTCTGCTTCCAGATCGCGTCTACCCAGCCCTCGACGGGCGGCGGAATCTGGCGGATGAGCCCTTCGACCCCTTCCGCGGCCAGGATCTGGTGCAGGTAGTCGAAGCTGTCGGCGGCCTCGCGCACCCCGATCACCACCAGCGTTCCGATGGGCAGGAGGATGGCGAGGATGAGTCCGAGGGTGATGATTCCCGCGGCCGCCGTCCTGCGCCCGCCGAGCTTGTTCGCGAGCCGCGAATACCAGGGGTGGAAGGTCACAGCGAGGACCGCGGCCAGGAAGAGCGCGCCCGCGAAGGGGCGGATGATGAGCCCCACGAGCACGAGCCCGGCGACGAGCAGGATGAGGAGGAACGTGCGCGCCGGATCCTTGCCATGGGTCGCCATCGCTGCAGTATAGCGTTCCTGCGCGTAGACGTGGACACCGGAACGCCGAGCGAGTAGGGTTTCGCGCCATGGCCGTCCCGACGACTCGTCCCGAGGAGGGGCCACTCCTCAAGCGCCAGATCGGGCTCTACGCCGCGACCGCGATCACGGTGGGGAGCATCATCGGATCGGGCATTTTTCGCTCTCCCCATTCCGTCGCGCAGGAGCTGACCACCCCGGGCTGGGCGCTCCTAGCCTGGGTGCTGGGGGGAGTCCTCTCGATGTGCGGCTCCCTCGCGCTCGCGGAGATGGCGGTCACCCACCCGCGCACCGGCGGGCTCTACGTCTTCATTCGCGAGAGCTTCGGGGACCGGCTGGCCTTCATCTTCGGCTGGGCGAGCCTCTGGGTCATCAAGCCCACCGTGATCGCCTCGATCGCGAGCGTGTTCGCCGCGTACTTCTGCCAGGCCGTCGGGCTCGGCAAGGGGGCGGAATTCTTCGCGGGGTTCGGCGCCATCGCGCTGCTCACGTTCGTGAACCTGCTCGGAGTGAAGAAGGGCACCGGGACGCAGACGGTCTTCACGACCCTCAAGGTCCTGGGGATCCTCGGCCTCTGCCTCGCCGCCTTCCTGCTCCCGCACGCGGGCGCTCCCGCGGGCGAGGCGCTGAGCGTGCCTCTCGGCAAGCACCCCTTCCTCCTCGCCTTCGCCTTCGCGATGATCCCGATCTTCTTCGCCTACGACGGGTGGACCGACTCGACCTACGTCGGGGGTGAGATCGTGAACCCCGCGCGCAACTTTCCGATCGCGATCCTGGGCGGCACGATGCTCGTCGTGCTGGTCTACGTGGCCACGAACGTGGCGTACTACACGGTGCTGAGCCCGCCCGAGGTGGCGACCTACGAGGCGGTGGGCGCCGAGGCCATGCGCCGGATCCTGGGGGACTGGGGCGGCCGCGCGCTCGCGGTGCTCGTGGCGGTCTCCACGTTCGGCACCGTGAATGGGGCGGTCCTCACCGGCCCTCGCGTGACGCTCGCGATGGCAGCGGACGGCCTCTTCTGGAAGCGGGCCGCCCACGTGAACGTGAATCGGGGCACGCCCGACGTGGCGCTCTGGATCCAGGGCCTCCTCGCGACCGTCTGGCTCTGGTTCGCGGGCGGGTTCGAGGATGTCTCCGGCTGGTTCGTCACCACATCGTGGCTTTTCTACGGGCTCACGGTCGCGGGGCTCTTCCTCTACCGGCGCAAGGAGCGGCTGGGGCTGATCGAGCGGCCTTCCTACCGCACGCCGCTCTTTCCGCTCACGCCCCTGCTCTTCATCCTCGTCACCGTGGCCATCGTCGCGAGCGACCTGAGCTCGAGCGGATGGCGCGCTGCCGCGGGCGTGCTCGTCGCGGCGCTCGGGCTGCCCTTCTCCTACATCTGGACGCGGAAGAATCGCGCGGGACGCCAATCGGAGCGCCGAATGTGACCCGGCGCGCCCGCTTCGCCCGAACAGCGCCCATCCTTTCCACGCGATCGGCGCTCCTCCTCTTCTCGCTCGCCCTCCTGCTCCGGCTCATCCACGTGCTTTCGATGCGCGCCAGCCCATACTTCGAGAATCCCGTGATCGACGCGGCCACGTACGACGACGCGGCGCGGCTGATCGCCGCGGGGCGCGGGCACCCCGACGTCATCTTCTGGCAGCCGCCGGGATATGCCTACTTCCTGGGATGGATCTACGCCATGGCCGGGCCGGGCTACCTGGCGCCCCGGATCATGCAGGCGATCCTGGGCGCCGCGAGCGTCCTGATGACCGCGTGGATCGGGGCGCGGCTCTTCGGCCGCCGCGTAGGTCTCATGGCGGGATTCGGCGCGGCGCTCTACGGAATGCTGATCTACTACGACGGCGAGCTGCTCACGCCCACGCTCACCATCGCGCTCCAGCTCGGCGCCATCGTGCTCGCGCTCCTGGCCCGCGACCGTCCGCGCCGGGCGCTCCTGCTCTGGGGCGCATCGGGAGCGCTGGCGGGCCTCGCCTCGATCGCCACCGCGCCCTCGCTCGTGATCGGGGCGGTGCTCGCCGTCGCCGCCCGGCGGCGCGCGTGGGCGGTCCTGCTCGGCCTGGCGCTCGCGATCGCGCCCGTCACGCTGCGCAATCTCGAGCGCGGACGCGAATTCATCCCGATCTCGTGGAACGCCGGCATCAACCTCTACATCGGAAACAATCCTCGCTACGACGAGACGGTCGCCATCCGACCGGATCTCCAGTGGAAGCGCTTCGTGCAGGAGCCGCGGCGCCACGGCGTGCGGGGAGCGGGCCCCGCTTCGAACTACTTCGTGGCAAAGACGGCGGCCTACGCGATCTCGGATCCGGCCGGGTTCGCAGGGCTCCAGGGCAAGAAGCTCCGCCTGCTCGCCGCGGGAAACGAGATCCCTCGCAACCAGGAGATCTATCCCGCGCGGGCATTCTCTCCCCTGCTGAGTGTCCTGCTCTGGAAGATCCCGGGCCTCGCCTTTCCGTTCGGGCTCCTCCTGCCCCTGGGGGTCGTCGGGCTCGCCGTGACCTCGCGGCGCGCGCCGATCCTGGCAGCCGTTCTGATCGCCTATGCCGCCGCCATCCTCGCCTTCTTCATCACCGCGCGCTACCGGGTGCCGCTCGTCCCGTTCCTCCTCGTGTTCGCGGCCGCGGGGGTGCGCTGGTTCCTCGAGGAAGCGGCGCCCGGGGCGAGGCTTGTGGCGCTCGCCTCCGCCATCGCGCTATTCCTGCTCGTGAATCTCGGCCAGGGGCCCATGGCAAGGACCATGAACGCGGACGCGGAATACAGCCTGGGCGTGAAATACGCGATGAAAGGCCGGCCGGTGGAGGCCGAGCGGCTCTTCCGGTCGGCGCTCGCGAAGAGTCCGGGCTACGCGGAGGCGTGGGTGAACCTGGGCGTCATCGAGGCGACTCGCGGCCGGGCCGCCGAGGCGGAGGAACTCTTCCGGAAGGCGATCGCCCTGGATCCCGGGAATACGCTCGCGCTCACCGACCTCGGGGTCCTGCGCGAGAAAGCGGGAGATCGCGCGGGGGCGCTCGCGCTGTACAAGCGCGCGCTGGCGGCCGAGCCCGGCGACACCTTTGCCCGCCGCAAGGTCTCTGACCTGGAGGCTCCACAGCCACCGCGGCCCTGACTGGGCGCGCGAAGGGGACCGGCGCTCGTCGCGTCCGGCCCCCTCGTGCATTCGGTTCTGCTGTACGAGGATCAGGCCGGGTGCGCCGCGATCCTCGGTTGGAATTCCGGAGCGTTGTGCTCGAAGTCCCACATCATGGGCGGTTCCACCCCGAGCTGGCGGAGGTACGCATAGATCTGGCCGCGGTGATGAAGGTGCTCGTCATAGATGATCTGAACGCAGACGAAGCCCGGGAAGCTCTCGCCCCACGGCGTCTTCACCATCCCTGAGAGCTTGTCGTCGCCCAGGGAACGTACGGCCGCATCGGTCGCCTTCCAGGAATCGTTCGCGAAGCGGACGATCTCGTCGTGCGAGTGGAGCCCCGCGGCGGCCTTCTTGTCATCTTCCTCGGACCACTTGATCTCGCCCTTGGCGATCCCGTCCGCCACGACGCGCATCGAGTTGTACATGTGCCCGATGAGTTCCTTCGGCGTGCGCATGTCCTTGCACGCCTTGGCATCGATCTTGTCGGCCGGAACAGACTTGATGGCGCGCAGCGTGATCCCGTTCACCGTTCTGAAATGGTCCCACATCGGAGCCAGCTGAGCCTTGTTCATGGTGGTGCTCCTTCACAGCCCGAAACGGACGGTTAGTTCGAGACTTCCTTCGGGACATCCTTCGAATTGATGTCCAGGGTGATCATGAAGCCGTTCGTGCCCTTGAACTCGTAGGGCTTGTCGCCAAGCTTGTAGGTCTCGATCGTGTTCGGCATGAGCACGAAGCCGTCGTTACGCGGCGCGCCGAAGTACTTGAGGTTGTGGATCACGACCGGGCCGGCGGCATTGTGGCTGACCGAGTTCTTCAGAATCACCTCGCCGGCCTTGCCGCCGTCGAGCGTCGCGTGCGCCTCGTTGGCGCCCAGCTTGTGATCCCACACGATCGGAGCGTCGGCGCCCATCTGGAAGGAGCCCCACTTGACCGGGTATACCTTCCCGAGAATCATTCCGATGCCTTCGCGCTGCGCCGGCGTGACGGAGGGATCGAACGTGAGGACGGCCCAATCGGCGGTGCCGTCTCCGAACTCCGCCCCGAGGTCGCCGGCGATCCAGAACTTGGCGCCCGCGAGGCTCACGCCGTTGTAGGTGCCGCGGTTGATGCGATAGACGTTGTTGAACTTGCAGTATGCCTCGTCGTGCCCCTCACCCTTCATGCCGGGCATGTCCGCCATCGAATGCGAAGCGGGCGAGGTGCTGAAGTAGCACTGGCAGAACATGGGGCAGCTGCAGGCTTCGATGACGGTCGCGTTCATGGCCCAGGGCTTCGTGGCATGGGTCCCTTTCTCCGCCGCCATCAAACCGCCCGCGAACACAAAACACGACACCGCGAGAACAACGAGGACGACACGAGCTTTCATGATCGGTTCTCCCTTCACTTTTGTGGGTGGCAATCAGGCGGTGCTTCCGCCCGCAAACCTTAGTGCGGCGGATTTCCGGCCCCTCGTCCCGGAAAACGCCGCAGCGCGGACGCAGAGGCTACACCGGACCGGGGTCATTTCCAGAACTATTTGTCGGCGCGATCCGAGGCGACCTATCTGCCCCCCAGCCGCCCGAGCGCCTCCTCGAACACCTGGGGCTCCGGGAGCAGGCTCACGACCACGAAGCCGTCCTGAGCGATGTCGTAGAAGTGCCCTGGATGGACGAGCACGTCGTGCTTCGAGAGCGCTTCCATCGCGAAGTCCCCTGCGCGGGTAGGCGTTGCGAGCACGGCGCTCCAGCCGCCGTCCGCCGCCAGAACGCGAAAGGCCGGGTCGGCCGTCGCGAGGGCGCGCAGCCGGGCGAGATTCTCTTCGAGCCGCGCCCGGACCGCCGTCTGAAACGGCCGCCTTGCCTCGAGAAGCTTCGGCAGCGCGAGCTGCACCGGAGCTGAAACGGAGAGAAAGAGGTCGGCGATCCATTCCAGCCGGGGCATCGCCTCGCGCCGCGCGGGCACGGGACCCGCCAGCGCGATCCAGGCCAGCTTGAGCTGGGGCATTCCGCAGAGCTTGGAGATGCCGCTCAGCACGAATGTCGTCGCGGCCCGCTCGCCGAGGAGCGTCGGGAGCGGCCCGACGGAAGCGGACCAGGGGAAATCGCCGAAGACCTCGTCCGAGATGATCGCGATGCCGCGCTCCGCGCACAGCGCCTCGACCCCGGCCAGCTCTCCGGCCGAGAAACAGGAGCCGGTCGGGTTGTTGGGCTGGACCAGAACGATCGCGCGGGTGCGCGGGGAAAGGGCAGCCTCCACCGAATCGACGTCCAGACACCAGCGCTCGTGGCAGGCCAGCCGGTAGCGCTCCACGCGAACGTCGCCGAGCGCGGCCAGCGGCTCGAAGAGGGGGTAGCTCGGCCTGGGGACGAGGATCTCGTCGCCCGGCTCGCAGAGGAGGCGAAAGAGGTGCGTGTACGCCTCGCTCGTGCTGGCGGTGAGCACGAGGTCGCCGGGGGAGACTCCGGCCCCGCGCTCGGCGTAGTACCGCGCGATCGCCTCGCGGGCCTCAGGCAGCCCACGCGGATCCGGGTCGTACGCAGCGCCCCGCGGGTCCGCCAGCGCCTGCAGCTCGCCGGGCCCGGCGCCGCCGAGCCCGACGCGCGTGGGGTTCGATTGTGTGAGATCCAGGATCCGCGCGCCGGCCCGGCGCCTGCGCTCGAGCAGCGCGGTGATCTCGTTCGGCGTGAACTCCGAAGGGAATCGCCTGACAGGCATTCGGACGGACCGGGAGAGGCCCGGTCTAGTGAGACGCTCTCTCGGTGGTCGCGATCTTCCAGAACAGGTTCACGGCCGAGATGGCGAGCGCGGCGATCAGGGCCGGCAGAAATCCGTTGATGCTCACGCCGGGCACCAGGAACGCCACGAGAAGGATCACGATCGCGTTCACCACGAAGAGGAAGAGCCCGAACGTCAGAAGAATCAACGGGAAGGCGAGGATCTTCAGCACGAGCCCGAAGGTGGCGTTCACCACACCGAGCACGAGGGATGCCAGGATGGCGGCCGGCCAGCCCTGGACATAGAAGCCTGGCACGATCTTCAACAGGACCAGGAAGATGGCTGCATTCAGAAGAAGATGGAGGATGGTCTTCAGCACGGGGAGTACCTCCTGAGAGGTCGACGGTGGGGAATCTCTCCTGATGCTACCACGCGTTTTTCCTCTTGTCAGCGCGGCCAGCGCACTTTATCTTCATCTCACGCTTCGCATTCGAAGCGTGGCGCGTTCGCCCGCGTCTCGGTAGAATCCGCAGTTGCTGAACGCCTGCTCCGGATCGATCGCAGGGGTTATTTCCTGTGGGAAGCTGCAGGAGCGACCCAGTGCAATCCGAATTTTGGTACCGCTGCGTGAAGTGCGGCTATATGTACACGCCGCAACAGTTCCAGGCTCTTGCCCAACTCCAGGCGTCGCACACCGGCGAGAAGGAGTCCCAGCTGCTCGAGGCTCCCGAGAGGGTCCCTTGCCGTAATCGCGGCTGCCGCGGCTTCCTCGCCCGAACGGATACGCTCTACAAGGAGGCCCGCTAGAGACGCCCGTGCTCGTGTCCGAGCAATCCTAAAATAGCCGCAGTTCGCGCATAGCACCGTTTCCCCTGCACTCTGCCCGCATCCCAGTGCCTTTGACCTTGTTGCCCCGCTCCCTCGACCGATATACTGCACGGCTTGGATTTTTCCAGGGAATTCCATGGATGAGGCCCGCGGGCTCGCGGAGCGATTGGAGTCCGTGAAGGAGCGGATCGGCCGGGCGTGCGCCCGATCGGGCCGGGACACGGGGTCCGTGCGGCTCCTCGCGATCACCAAGGGATTCGCGGCCGGGGCCGTTCGCGAAGCGATGGCGCTCGGCCTGCGGGATTTCGGGGAGAACCGGGTTCAGGAGGCGGAGGGAAAAATCGCCGCCATCCAGGCTGCCCCGCGGTGGCATCTGGTCGGACATTTGCAAAGGAACAAGGCCAGGCGAGCCGTCCAGCTCTTCGAGATGATCCATTCCATCGACTCCGTGCAGGTCGCGGAGGAAGTGTCGCGGAGAGCGGAGGAATCGTCGAAGCGGGTCGCGTGCCTGGTGGAGGTGAACACCTCGGGGGATAAGACCAAGTTCGGCGTGGCGCCCGAGGGAGCGATCGATCTCTTGCGATCGGCGGGCGCGCTACCGGGGATCGACCTTCGGGGTCTGATGACCATCGGTCCCCTGGCGGGCGGCCCGGATGGGGCGAGGCAGGCGTTTCGGAATCTGGCCGCGCTCCGGAGCGAGGCCGTGCGCGCCGGGCTCCTTGCCGATGGAGCCGAGCTCTCCATGGGCATGTCGGGCGATTTCGAGATCGCCATCGAAGAGGGTGCGACGATCGTCCGGGTCGGCACGGCCCTTTTCGGCGGCCGGGCCGGGTGAGGATCGAGCTGGACGGAATCGACGCGGCGGAACTCGCGCGGCGGCTGGGGCACGGACCGACATGAGCGTGGTTATGAGCCAGGCGACGACCCAACTCAAGGCGATCGAAGAGGCGCGGGACTTCCTTGCGCCCAAGCTCGGCGCGGCCCCCGAGGTCGGGATCATCCTGGGCACGGGGCTGGGGCAGTTCGCGTCCGCCATGAAGGGCTCGGCCTCCATCGCCTACGCCGACATCCCCCATTTCCCGGCCACGTCGGTCGAGACGCACGCGGGCCTGCTGGTCGCGGGCACCCTCGCCGGGCGCCAGGCGGCCGTGCTCCAGGGACGCCCGCACTTCTACGAAGGGCATTCGATCCGCGATGTGGCGTTCCCCGTGCGGGTGCTGCGCGCGCTCGGTGTCCGGACGCTCATCCTCACGAGCGCCGCGGGCGGGTTGAACCCGCTCTACGAGCCCGCGGACATCGTGCTGATCGTGGACCACATCAACCTCATGGGAGAAAACCCGCTCGTGGGCCCGAACGAGGATTCGCTCGGCCCGCGGTTTCCGGACATGTCGGAGCCCTACAGCAAGGAGCTCCTTGCGCTCGCGCGTGAGACGGCGCGCGAGGACAAGGTCCCCCTTCGCGAGGGAGTCTTCGCCGGCGTGGCGGGCCCCAATCTCGAGACGCGCGCCGAATACCGGTTCCTCCGCTGGGCGGGCGCCGACCTGGTCGGCATGTCGGTCGTCCCCGAGACGATCGCCGCGGTGCACGCGGGGATGAGGGTGCTCGCGCTCTCGGTCGTGACCGACATCTGCTTTCCCGACGCGCTCGAGCCGATCGACGTCCCCAGGGTGATGGCGAATGTCGCCCAGGCGGAGCCGGCGCTCACCAAGCTCGTGACGCGCGTGATCAAGCGGCTGGCGCCTCTTGCCGGGGAGACACCGTGAGTGTGAAATCGGACATGTTCATCCCGGTCTCGACCAAGCTCGACCTGCCCGAGACGGAGATGCGGGTGCTGGAGTTCTGGCGCGAGATCCACGCGTTCGAGGAGGGGCTGGAGCGGCGCAAGAATTCGCCCCCGTTCATCTTCTACGAGGGACCTCCGACCGCCAACGGGCTTCCCGGCGTCCACCACGTCCTCTCGCGCACCCTGAAGGACGTCGTCTGCCGCTACAAATCCATGTGCGGCTTCTATGTCCCGCGCAAGGGCGGCTGGGACACGCACGGGCTCCCCGTCGAGATCGCGCTCGAACGCGAGCTGGGGATCAGCGGCAAGGATCAGATCGAGAAGTTCGGGATCGCCGAGTTCAACCGGCGCTGCCGCGAGAGCGTGCTGCGCTACGAGGCCGATTGGCGCCGCCTCACCGAGCGCACCGGCTACTGGCTGGACATGGACAATCCCTACTTCACGTTCGACAACAGCTACATCGAGTCGGTGTGGTGGCTGCTGCGCCAGTACTGGGATCAGGGCTATCTCTACCAGGGGCACAAGATCGTTCCGTACTGCCCGCGCTGCGGCACGCCGCTGAGCAGCCACGAGGTGAGCCAGGGCTACGACGACGTCACGGAGCCCTCCGTCACCGTGAAGTTCGCGCTCGAGGACGAGCCCGGCGCCTTCGTGCTCGCATGGACGACGACACCGTGGACCCTTCCAGGGAACGTCGCGCTCGCGGTGGGGCCGAAGATCGATTACGTGCGCGTCCGCCAGACGCGAGACGGACACGAGGAGCGCTACTACCTGGCCAAGGAGCGGCTCGCGCAGCTCAACGGGGAGTACACGGTGGAGCAGGAGCTCAAGGGAAGCGCGCTCGCCGGCCGGAGCTACCGTCCGCTCTTCGACTTCGTCGATCTGGCCGCGCTTGCGGGCAAGAAGGCCTACTACGTCTGCGAGGCTGATTTCGTCACGACCGAGGACGGGACCGGCGTCGTCCACACCGCCGTGATGTACGGCGAGGACGACTACCAGCTGGGGCGGAAGCTCGATTTGCCGCAGCGCCACACCGTGGATTCCCAGGGGCGCTTCACCGCCGAGGTCACGCGCTGGGCGGGACGCAACGTGAAGGAATCGGAGCCCGACATCATCGAGTGGCTGAAGAGCAACGGCCTCCTCTATCGCGAGGAGATGACCACGCACAGCTATCCCTTCTGCTGGCGGTGCGACTCGCCGCTCCTCTACTACGCGTGGAAGACGTGGTACATCGCGACGACCCGCTACAAGGACCGCATGCTCGAGGCGAACCGGACGGTCGCCTGGCATCCGAAGGAGATCGGCGCGCACCGCTTCGAGAACTGGCTCGAGAACAACGTGGACTGGGCGCTCTCGCGGAACCGCTACTGGGGGACGCCGCTGCCCATCTGGCGCTGCGAGAAGTGCGGGAAGGACCGCTGCGTCGGGAGCATCGAGGAGCTGAGCCAGGGGCAGGGCATGCCCGAGCCCTTGGACCTGCACCGCCCGCACGTGGACAAGGTGACCTTCCGCTGCGAGTGCGGCGGAACCTCGCGCCGCGTTCCGGAGGTCATCGACGTCTGGTTCGACTCGGGCGCGATGCCCTTCGCGCAGTGGCACTATCCGTTCGAGAACAAGGAGCTGTTCCAGTCGCGCTATCCGGCCGATTACATCTCGGAGGGAATGGATCAGACCCGCGGATGGTTCTACACGCTCATGGCCATCGGGGTCTTCGCGACCGGGAAGGCGCCCTACAAGCACGTCCTCGTGAACGAGCTCATCCTCGACAAGGAAGGCAAGAAGATGAGCAAGTCGCGCGGGAACGTGGTGGATCCCGACGCGATCATCAACCTGCGCGGGGCCGACGCGCTCCGCTTCTACATGCTCTCGACCAGCCCGCCCTGGACCGCGACCCGGTTCGACCTGGAGGGTGTGACCGAGGTCACGAAGAAGCTCCTCGGGACGCTCAAGAACACGGCGCAATTCTTCGCGCTGTACGCGAACATCGACGGATACGATCCGGCGGCGAAGGAGGACTACAAGCTCTCATTTCTGGATGAGTGGGTGCTCTCGCGGCTCCACACCCTGGTCGCCGCGTGCCGGGACTCGCTGGACGCGTATGACCTCACGCGCGGGGCGAGGGCCATCCAGGATTTCGTGGTGGAGGATCTTTCCAACTGGTACGTGCGGCGTTCCCGGCGGCGGTTTTGGAAAGCCGGGGACCGTACCGATAAGAGAGCAGCATACGATACACTCTTCGGCTGCCTCCAGACCGTTGCCCGGCTTCTGGCTCCGTACACGCCGTTCGTTTCTGAGGAGCTGCACCAGAGTCTCGTGAGGCCCGCGTTCCCGGACGCGCCGAAGAGCGTCCACTGGTGCGATTATCCGTCGCCGGATCGCTCGCTAATTGATGAGGGGCTAGAGCGAAAGATGGAGCTGGTACTCCGGATAGTGAACCAGGGCCGCGCCGCACGAAGCGCCGCGGGTGTTCGGACGAGACAGCCACTTCCACGGCTGGGAACACACGGGATGACTGAGGATGAGAAGAAGTCCCTGTTTGGTGAGCCAACGCAAATGATTCTGGATGAGCTGAATGTTAAGGCCATGACCTTTCTGGACTACAAGGGCCAAGTGTTCGAAACGACGGTGAAGCCTAACTTCCCTGTCCTTGGCAAGAAGGCCGGAGCCGCCATGAAAGAACTGGCGTCTAAGATTCAATCCGAGCCGCAGGATGTGCTATTGGCTGACATCGATGGCGGGGGTTGGACCACGGTTGCTGGAGGGCAGCAGTTTACAGTGACCGCCGAAGATGTGATCACGCGTGAGTCCTCACGCCCCCCCTGGTTCGCGCAAGCTGAAGGGGCACTCACAGTCGCGGTGGACACGACGCTCGACGAGGAGCTTCGCGCCGAGGGGCTGGTCCGGGAGTTCGCGCACCGCATCCAGACGCTGCGCAAGAACGCCGAGTTCGACGTCACGGACCGGATCCGCATCTTCTGGGAGTTGAGCCCCGGGCTGGCCGACGCCTGCGCGCGTCACGAGCGATTCATCCGGGATGAGGTGCTGGCGGAGGAGGTCGTGGCCCGCGTGCCGGGAGGCGGCTCCTCGGAGGAATGGACTTTCGACGGCGAACGAGCCCGCGTCGGGATCGAGCGCGTCCACAAAGGAGGGTGAGCGGTTGCTTACCAAGAAAGATCTCAAACATCTCGAAGAGCGGCTCATCGAGGAGCGGAAGAAGCTCCTGAGCCAGCTCGGTTATCTGGAGAAGGCCATGGGCCAGACGCAGCGGGACTCCTCGGGCGATCTCTCGGCCTACTCGTTCCACATGGCCGACATGGGCACCGACGCCATGGAGCGCGAGAAGGCCTTCCTCTTCGCCTCCGCGGAGGGAAGGCAGCTCATGAGCGTGGACGAAGCCCTGCGCCGTCTCTATCGCAGCGAGTACGGGACGTGCGAGACGTGCGCGAAAGAGATCGGCAAGCAGAGGCTCGACGCCATGCCGCAGGCCAATCTCTGCGTGGTCTGCCAGGAGAAGCAGGAAAAGGCGTCCAACAACGCGCGCGGATGACTTCCCGAATCGGGACGTTCCTCGCGTGCGCGGCGGTGGTGCTCTGCCTCGATCAGCTGACGAAGGCGATCGTCTCGGCGCACCTCCTGACCGGGACGCCCGTGCCGGTCCTGGGGC
Organism: Candidatus Eiseniibacteriota bacterium; assembly: GCA_043741515.1. Lineage (GTDB taxonomy): Bacteria > Eisenbacteria > RBG-16-71-46 > SZUA-252 > SZUA-252 > WS-7. The sequence goes on from JAYUAE010000191.1 coordinate 13,180, forward strand.
AGATCCTGCGCTTCACACTGGTGCATAACACGGGAGCGGCGTTCGGTCTGTTTCCCGGCAGCCGTCTTCCGTTCATCGTGATCTCCGTGCTGGCCATCGTCGTCGTCCTCTATCTCTTCGCCCGTGACGCCTACCGCAGCTTCGCGAACCGCGTGCTGCTCGGGTGTATCCTGGGCGGCGCGCTCGGCAACCTGGTGGACCGCATCCGATGGGGAAGGGTCGTCGACTTCATCGACGTCGGTGTCGGTTCGGTCCGGTGGCCCGTATTCAACGTCGCGGACTCAGCGGTTACCCTGGGGGTGATCCTGCTTGCCTGGAACCTCGCCCGATCCGGCCGCACCGACTCCGATCTCGAAGGTCCACCCCGTTCCGACTTCGCGCGCGGGTGAGCGCCTGGATCGTTTCCTAACCGAAGTCGAGCACTCGCTCTCGCGCTCCGCGATCCAGCAGCTCATCGACGCGGGCTGCGTGCTCGTGAACGGCGCCGCCGCGCGGGCGAGCCGCCGGGTCAAGGTGGGGGACGTGATCGAGGTCTCGCGCCCCCGCCGGATCCCCACGAAACTCGTGGCCGAGGACATTCCCCTCACCGTCGTGTACGAGGACGCCTCGCTGGCCGTGATCGCGAAGCCCGCGGGCATGGTGGTCCACCCCGCGGTGGGGCACCGCACCGGAACGCTCGTTCACGCCCTCCTCCACCGCTACGGCCCCCTTCCCAGCGCCGCGGGCCTCGAACGCGCGGGGATCGTGCACCGGATCGACAAGGGCACGTCCGGGCTCCTGATCATCGCGCGAAGCGACGTCGCGCACCGCGAGCTCTCGAGGCAGCTCGAGGCGCGCGAGGTCCGCCGCGTCTATCGCGCGCTCGTCTGGGGCGGTCTCGCCCAGCGCGAGGGGCGCATCGAGGCGCCGCTCGCGCGGAGCGCCCGCGACCGGAAGAAATTCGCCGTGGTCTCGCGCGGCGGGCGGTTTGCCGCGACGCGCTACCGGCTGGAGCGCGCGTACCGGTATCTCTCCGAGCTGACGCTCACTCTCGAGACCGGTCGGACCCACCAGATCCGGGTCCACCTGGCGCATCTGGGCCATCCCGTGTTCGCCGATCCGGAATACGGTGGCCGCCGGGGCCCGTGGCTTCGGCTTCCCCCGGGACAGCGGGCCCAGGCGGCGCTCCTCCTTTCCGAGATGGATCACCAGGCGCTCCACGCCGAGCGGCTGGCGTTCCGGCATCCGGAGTCGGGTGAGCCGATGGAGTTCACCGCTCCCGTGCCGCCCGACTTCGAGGCGGTGCTCCGGGCCCTCGCTTGCGAGTCCTAGGCGTGGACTTCGGCCTGAGGCGCGTAGGCCTCGCGCTGAGCGACGAAGAGGCGTCGCTCGCGAGGCCGCTCCGCGTGCTCGAGATCACGTCGGTCCGGAACGCGCCCGAGGCGGTCGCGGGTGTCGCGAGCGAGGCGGGTGCGGGGACGGTCGTGGTGGGCGTGCCGCTCGGGCTCGAGGGAGAGGAGCGCCGGCAGGAGGTCCGCCGCGTGGAACGGTTCGCGCGCGCGCTCCGGAAATGCTCCGGTCTGGACGTGTTCCTGGTGGACGAGAGCATGAGCACGCGCGAGGCGGGGGAGCGCGCCCGGGAGGCGGGGCGCGACGAGCGCGACCCCTCGCTTCACGCGCACGCTGCGGCGCTGATCCTCCAGCGCTGGCTGGACCGCCCGCGCAAGCCGAAGGGGGCCGAGCGATGAGGCCGGCGCCGCGCGGGGGAGCCAGGCCATGAAGCGCCGCAGCCGCATCCGGCGCAGCCTCATCCTGGGCGGCATCGTGGGGGTTGTGCTGCTCTCGGGAATCCTCTTCTTTCCCGCCTCGGTCACCCGCAACTACCGGACGCGCGAGGTTCTGATCCCACGCGGGGCCGGGGTGGAGACGATCGCCGGGATTCTCAAGGCCGACGGTCTCGTCAAGAGCCCGTCCCTCTTCGTGCTCGCCGCCCGAGTGCTGGGCCACGACCGCAAACTCAAGGCCGGGCGCTACACGATCCCGATAGGGGCGAGCATCTACCGCATCCTGCGCCAGCTCTCCTCCGGAATGGGCAAGAACGACATGGTCACGATCCCCGAGGGGCTCAGGGCCGAGGAGATCGCGCACATTCTGGCGACACAGGCGAAGATCGATCCCTCCCGGTTCCTCTCGCTCACGCGCGACTCCTCGTTCGCGGCGTCGCTGGGAGTGCCGGCGGACCGGCTGGAAGGGTATCTCTACCCCGACACGTATCCCTTCTATCCCCTCCTGTCTCCCGAGGAGGTCGCGAGGGTCATGGTGGGCCGGGGGCTCCACGTCTTCGATGAGGAGCTGGGGCTCCCCGGGGGGCGCGAGGGTCTCACCATGCACCAGCTCATCACGCTGGCCTCGATCGTCGAGGCCGAGGCGGTGATGCCGTACGAGCGCCCCCGCATCGCGGCCGTTTTCTACAACCGTCTCAAGCGGGGTATGATGCTTCAGTCCGACCCGACCGTGACGTACTCTCTTGGGATCTACCGAAACCGGGTTTTCTACAGCGATCTGAACGTGAAATCTCCATACAATACCTACCGGAACCGGGGGCTCCCGCCGGGGCCGATCTGCAGCCCGGGGCGAGCCGCGTTCCATGCCGCGCTCTTCCCGCTTCCGGATACCACCGAGCTCTACTTCGTCGCTCGGGGCGACGGCACCCACATCTTCTCGAAGACCTGGGAGGCTCACCTGGCCGCGATCGCGCACGTTCGCGCCGTGACCAAGGCGGAGTCCACGGCCGCGTCGTTCCCGGGCCCGCTGGCTCCGATTCCGGTGCTGCAAGCCGCCCCGGATTCCGGAAAGCCCGCTGGCGCCGACACCGTGAGGACGAAGGCCGGGACCACGAAGAAGGCGAGCCACCGCCACAGGGGGCCGGCGGCTCCCACCGGGACGCCCACGCACACGAAGCACAGGAAGCGGACGGTGAACCCGTGAGCGAAGTCTCCGCCACCTTCTTCTCGCGCTCGGGTTCGCGCTCCACCCTCCCCGAAGAGCTCGGCGCGAAGCGCGTCAGGCTGGAGGAGATCCTTCGTGGGCTGGGCCGGGTGCTCGTCGCCTATTCGGGCGGAGTGGACTCGGCGGTCCTCCTCGCCGAAGCGCATCGCGTGCTGGGCGACGGCGCCTGCGGCGTCATCGCGCGAAGCCCCTCCATGCCCGAGGCCGAGCTCGATCAGGCTCTGGCGCTCGCGGCGGAGCGGGGGATCCCCGCTCGCGTGATCCGGACCGACGAGATGGAGCGAGCGGAATACCGGGCCAACCGCCCCGACCGCTGCTTTCACTGCAAGACGGAGCTGTTCGAGAAGCTGGAGAGCCTGGCGCGGGAGGAGTCCTGGGGCGCCATCGCCTACGGGGCCGTCACGGACGACCTCGGCGACGTGAGGCCGGGGATGGCCGCCGCCGAGCGGCACCGGATCTGCGCGCCGCTTCTCGAGGCGGGGCTCTCGAAAGTCGAGATCCGGATGCTGGCCCGGCGCCTCGGGCTCAGGGTCTGGGACAAGCCGCAGTCGGCGTGCCTGGCTTCACGGATCCCGCACGGGTCCGAGGTGACCGTGGAGAAGCTGAAGCAGGTCGAGCTCGGAGAGGCGGCGCTCCGGGAAAAGCTGGGGCTCAGGATCGTCCGCCTCCGCCACGAGGGAACGAGGGCCCGGATCGAGGTAGACCCGGCTGACGTAGCCCGCATTCAGGGGGCCCACGAAAAAGAGGCTATCTTCGCCATCACGCGCGGATTAGGATTCACCGAAGTGGAGATCGACCCGCGGGGGTACCGCCGGGCCGACCCGTTGCCCCCAACCACCCAGGAGGATTGAGGATGCCCACTCCCACCGAGGTTCGCCGGCAGCGCCGGGGGGCTGGGCAGCGTCCCATTGAGCCGCCGAACGTCGAGCTCCCGTTCGGCCGGAAGAATTACCTCATTTTCGGGGTGGCGGCGCTGGTCATCCTGGCGGGGTACGTCGCCCTCTCGAATGGGTCCATAACTCTAGCTCCGATATTGCTTTTGCTGGGATACCTGATTCTCATCCCCATCGGGATCCTGGCCAAGTGAGGGCAAGGGCGAATAGCTCAGCTGGTAGAGCACTTGCCTTACACGCAAGGGGTCACAGGTTCGAACCCTGTTTCGCCCACCAAATTGCCCTCTGAACGCCTGTTAGGGCGTTCTTCCGCTTGACTTTGCTCCTTCTGCGTGGTAGACTCTTCATGTTCGGCAATCAGACAGCACGGCAACATTCTTTCAATAAGGGCTCCGGAACGCGATCAAGCTCCTGGGACTCTTATAAATAGTTTGACCCAAAAATCATCACAAGATTGCTCGAAAGGAGGTGTTTCTTACCGCCACGGCAATACGCCTACCACCTTTGTGTACGCAGCAGACCTCTGCATCCCTGTGCTAGTACGCAGCAGTTGAGACCGTAGGAGGTGTGATGATGTCGAAAGTGGCCAAGCTGGGCATTGCGATGGCCGTACTCGCGGTTCTGATCGTCCCGGCAGTCTATGCTGGAGTGCCGGATGTGTCGCAGTCGTTCTACGTGCCGCAGTCGGGGCCGGTGACGACGCCGACGGAAGGCGCGTCGGCGATTGC
>JAYUAE010000192.1:0-17762 GCA_043741515.1 Candidatus Eiseniibacteriota bacterium
GAGCAGTCCCGCGAGCCCCGGTACGAACCCCTCGCTCAAGGGTTCGCGAAAGCGTCTGGCCGTTGCGGCGTCAATGCCGTGCGATGCGCGCGTGGTCAGAAGACCATCGTCGTTCGTGACCAGGAGCAGGGCCCGATCGGCCGCGAGCAGGTCCGCGGCTCGGTCGACCGTCAACTGGAACACTTCGTCGAGCGTCGCCGCATAGGTGAGCGCGCGGCTGACCTCGGTGAGCTGCCGGATCTGAAGCAGGCGGTGCTCCTCCGTTCGAAGCAAGGCTTTCACCGACGTGCCTTGACGATGCGCAGTCCCCTGTCGTCGATCTTCATCGCGCGCGCCTGGAGGTCGTGCGCAACACCTCGCGCCTTCGCGATGCGAATCGTCCGTCCAATGATCCCCCCCTTTGCCCGCATCTCGAGGAAGACGATGTTGTCCGTCATATGACTCAGCCTGCCGTGACTCTCGTCGATGGCCATGATGGGTGGATCTGTCTCGAGCGTGAGCATGCTGCTCACGCCCATCACGGCGAAATGCTGCACGAGTGCGTACAGATATCCGTGCATTCGCGTGGGATCGCCCGCGGCGAGGGCCAGGTCTCCGAGCGCGTCGATGACAACGCGGCGGATCGCCCTGCGGCGCAGCGCTTGGAAGATGCTGACGACGATCCGATCGATGGACAGCTCGACGGCCGAATAGTAGAGCAGCTCCAGGCGACTGCGGGCCTCGTCGTTGATTTTCCCGCCGATCTCCTCCAACTGGTGGGCGAGCTGCGTGGGATTCTCCTGGAAATTGACCAGAAGGCACCCCTCGCCCCGGCGGAGGCCCTCGAGGATGAACTGAATGCCCATCGTCGTCTTTCCAGCGCCGGTGGGGCCCGCAAGAAGTGTGGAGCTTCCCGTCCAGAAGCCACCCTCGAGCATAGAATCGAGCCCTGGCACGCCGGTCCGAGTTCGGGTGGCGTCTCGCTTGTAGGAGGCTGCTTCGACCGGACTGACGAGACGCGGATATACTTGTAACCCCGCCGCCGTGATGTCGAAAGCGTGAAACCCTTGCCGGTAAGAGCTGCCGCGGAGCTTGAACACCCGGAGGTACCGTTCGTCGCGCGTGCCGAGGGAGTTCCTCGCCAGCTCGATGATCCCGTCCACCGCCGCGAACTCGGAATGCGTTGGAATGTCCTCGTGCCGGTACTCGCCTAAGAGAAGAACGGTAGTGTTGTATGCGGCAAGCATCCCGGCGACCTCGTGGAGCATGAGCCGCATCTCCTGCGCCGACGTTGCCAGGTCGTGAATCGCCTTGAACGAGTCGATGACGATGATCTTCGGGGACAACGTCTTGATCATCTCTTTGAGCTTGGGAAGGAGCGCGCCGACGCCCTTGGCCGCCAGCTCGCTGCCGAATGCCTCGTAGTGCACGGTGCGTCCCATCTTTTCCACATCGTAGAACTGAAATTGCTGAAGGTACTTGATCACTTTGTCGAGCGGCTCGGAGAGCGTCGTGAGATAGAGGACCGGCCGGCGCTCGTCGTCCGCGTTGGCGAAGATGAACCCCTCGGCGAGGGTCGTCTTACCCGATCCCGGCGCGCCCATGATGATATTGATCGAGTTCTCGGGGATTCCGCCTTCGAGGATCTCGTCGAGCTCGCGGCTGCCGGTCGCGAGGCGCCTGACTCGAGGATCCGACTCATTGAGCATGTTGAGTTCTCCTGATCCGTGCGCTTCGCGCTTCGAGGAGTTTCCGCACCGTGGTGACCAATGTGTGCTCGGCGAGAGGTTTCAGGAGAAACGCGTCGGCCCCCGCTTCTCGCGCCCGGTCGGCCGCCGCCAGGATGCTGAAGATCACCACGGCGATATCGCGCGTTCGGGGGTCCGCCTTGAGCCGGCGACAGAGTGTCAGCCCGTCGAGCGCGGGAACGAGGATCTCCGTGATGATAATGTCCGGAGCGCTCTTCCGAGCCTGCTCCAGGGCGCCATCTCCATCCTGCGCAAACCCGACGGAGTAGCCCGCCTGATTCAGAAAGTGCGCCTCGAGTTCGCGAATGTGCGGATCGCGATCGACGACCAAGATGATCGCCTTGCCTCTTTCTATCGATTCCAACTCTTCCGCCATTATTCCCCGCTTGGGTAGTTCTACGGAAGTCGATATCCGCGCTGTTTCGCAACGCTACCACAAGCGGCAGGTTCCGGCACGGAGCTTGGGGTTCTACGCCGCGCCGCCCATGTGTGCCGGAATGGAATCGGCATCGCCCTCCGGCCGCATTGACGCCCGCTGTCGGATCGTCTACGATCCATGGGTTCGGGTCTACTCCCCCTCCCGTTCTCTCATCGCCGGGAAGCTTCGCGGGGTCACATGCACGCCAATGCCCGTCGCCTCCTGCTTCCCCTGTCGATTCTCTTGCCTTTGGCTCTCGGCGCGGGATCCGCCCGAGCCGACCTCCCGTTTACAGCTGGATTCCAGTCCTTCGACGTTGGCTCCTCTCCTCAGGTCGCCGTGCTCGGAGACTGGAACGCTGACGGTTACCTCGACGCCGTCACCGCGACACGCTCCGGCATTGTGACCGCGCTGCTGGGCCGCGGCGACGGCACGTTCGGAACGCGCACGGACTACGCGCTCGGGGGGCAACTCCTATCGGTGGCCGCAGGGGATCTGAACGGGGACGGAATTGACGACCTCGCCATAACCGAGAGCACCGCCAACCGAATCGCAGTGATGGTAGGGGCCGGTGACGGAACCTTCCGCTTATCCGGCGAGCTCCAAACCGGCGCGCGTCCCGACTACGTCGAGATCGGAGACCTGAACGGGGACGGCAATGCGGACATGGCCGTCGCCAACGAGGTCAGCAGCAGCGCCTCTGTTTTCCTGGGTCACGGCGATACCACCTTCGAACCCAGAAGGGATTTCCCCGCCGGTCTGGGTCCGTGCTATATCGCGATTGCCGACTTTGACGAGGATGGTCATCCGGACCTTGCCACCGCCAACGAACCCTCCAACACGGTTTCGCTGCTCTTCGGCAACGGAGACGGGACGTTCAGGGCTCCGCAGGCGTTGTTCACCGGCCTTCAGCCGCGGAGCGTAACCGTCGGGGATCTCAACGGGGACGGACATCTGGACATCGTCGCGCCCGATTTCCTCAGCAGCGACGTCGCTGTTCTTCTGGGGAATGGAACACAGCTCTTCCAGCCCAAGATGCTCTTTACAACCGGCTTGAACCCCTGGTCGGTCGCGATCGCAGACTTGAATCGAGACGGGCATCCCGATCTGGTGACCGCCAACGTGGGATCCAATTCGGTCTCAAGTCTCCTTGGCCGGGGGGATGGATCTTTCGAGGCCAGTCGGGAATTCCCAGCCGGGAGGAGCACCCGATTCGTTGCCACTGGGGACCTGGACCGGGATGGCATCGCCGACCTGGTCGCGGCGAACGAAGACGCCATGTCACTGACGGTCCATCACGGCAATGGAGACGGAACGTTCGGCTCGCTGATCCGGGTGCCCGCGGGCGACGAACCGGTCGCGATGGCTCAGGCCGACTTCAACCTCGACGGACATTCCGATCTGGCCGTCGCCCAGCTTGGGTCGCCGGCCGCCCTCCTCTTGTTCGGAGATGGGGTGGGATCGTTCGTTCACGACCAGGGCGTGCCCACGCTATCCCCTCCAACTTCGATCGCGAGCGCCGACGTTGACGGAGATGGGACGCCGGATCTCCTCATAACCACAAGCGCGGGAACCTCCTCCGGCGCGCTCTCCGTGTATCGGGGACGCGGAGACGGGATGTTCTTTCCACAGATCGACACGCGGCTGAAGGCGCCCTCGGTCCTTGCGGGTGTAATGGACGTGAACCGGGATGGGATCGTGGATGCGGTGATCGTCTCCGGTGGATCAGCTTCTGCCCTTCTCGGAGATGGCGCGGGCGCGTTCACGATCGGGAACGAGAGCGCGCTAGGAGGTCTCGGAGGGAGCGCGGTTCTGCGGGACATAGACGGGGATGGAGGCCCGGACTTGGTGGTCCTGCTTCCTGACGAGAAGGCCGTCGCAGTTCTCCATGGGGCCGGCGATGGCGCGTTCACACCACTCGCTTCAGTACCGCTCCCGGAAGCGCCGGGACGCGGGTTGGCCGTGGCTGACTGGAATCACGACGGGTGGCTCGATCTCGCGGTTACATTGTCCTCTTATCCGCTCGCTGAAGGAGGTTCGATCGAGATGTTCTTGGGTCGCGGAGACGGAAACTTCGATGGAGGCATGCGCGTAAAGACCGGCCTGGTGCCCACAACGATCGTGGCGCTGGACTGGAATCTGGACGGACGGCTCGACCTTGCCGTCCCGAACGTCGCATCCAACACCGTGTCGCTCTACCGTGGCGGCGGCGATGGTTCGCTGGAACGGATCGCAGACCTCGGTACCGGAGGAGCGCCGACCAGTCTGGCGGTAGGCGACTGGAATGGCGACGGGGGTCCAGATCTGGTCACAACCGATCTGGTCGATGGCACCATCGGCATCCTGCTGAACCGGACCAGCCGGCCCCTTGTGGTCCGAGCGTTTCCAGAGCCGGGCGACCGCGTTCTTCGCCTCTTCGAGCAGCGGCCGAGCGCGTGCATTCGGGTCGAGCCCGTCTCAGGTAGTTATTCGAATGAAGATGTGGATCTGTCCACGCTCCGTCTCCATTCCGCGGGGACCGGTCTCGTCGACGAGATCTCGGCGCGCCAACCGAGGCGTGTCGTGGTCGAGGATCGCGACCGCAATGGCGTGGACGAAATCGCCGCCTGCTTTGCGATGGACGATCTGCGGCATCTATTCTCAAAGATCCGAGGCAGGCGGACGGTTCCCATCGTTCTGACCGCGCACCTGAGGACCGGTCGAACGATTCGCGCCGAGTTCGCGCTCGCAATTGTCGGTGCGGGCCTCCCGCCACGCGTCGTGGTCTCGCCCAATCCGCTCAATCCAGAGGCGACGTTCACGATCGAGACACCCAGCTACGGCCCCCTCACCGTCCGGCTTTTCGACGCGACAGGACGCCTCGTGCGGACTCTGGTGGATTTACCCTGGGCGGAGCCCGGAACTCACAGGGTTCGAATGACCGGTCACGATGACGGCGGCCGGCCGCTCGCAACCGGCATCTACTTCTACCGTCTGGATATGCCGGGGCAGGCCCTGTCGGGCAGGGTCGCGATCCTCAAGTAGCGCGCATCCCGGCGACCACGCCGGCCTCCAGCCTCTGCCCTGCCTCCCAGAGCAGCGCCTCGCATCCTGGAGCGGCGACGAGCTGCATGCCGGCCGGAAGTCCGCGAACTCTCCCCACCGGCACCGAGAGCGCGGGCGCGCCCGCGAGATTGAAGGGCGCGGTGAGCCGCGACATGAGGCGCGACAGCTCCGCCCCTTCGGGATCGCCGATCGGGGTGGCGGGCACGAGGGTCGTGGGCAGGGCGAGCACGGCGTCCTCCCCGAGAAGCCGTGTCAGGGTCGCCGTCCACTCGCGCTGCACCTCGCGGGCGCGGGCGTATTCGGCCGCCTGGTAGGTGAGCCCGAGGGGCAGGCGCTCCCTCACCGAGCTCCCGAACCAGTCCGGATGATCCGTCAGCCGCTCCTCGTGAAACGTGGCCGCCTCGCTGTACAGGATGACCGTGCTGGCGCGGAGCACCGCTCCCATATCGCCCAGATTGACGCGCTCCGTTTCCCCCAGGCGGGCCGCCGCGGCGCGCACGAGCCCCTCGATTTCGGGATCCACATCGTCGAACATGGATCCCTCCGGGATGAGCACCCTCGCCCGAGGCGCCGCGCCGCGCCGGAAATCGCACATGGCCTCCAGCATCAGGAATGTGTCCTCGACGGTGGTCGCCATGGGCCCGGCGTGATCAAGCGAGCGCGAGAGCGGCGTCACGCCGCCCAGGCTCACGAGCCCGTACGTGGGCTTCAGCCCCACGACGCCGCAGAGCGCGGCGGGAACGCGGATCGAGCCTCCCGTGTCGGTGCCCAGCGCCAGCGGAGCGAGACCCGCCGCGAGGGCCGCGGCCGATCCGCCCGAGGAGCCGCCGGGGATGCGGGCCGGGTCGTGAGGATTGCGGCTCGGACCGAAGTGCTCGTTGTTCGTGCTGAAGCCAAGCGCCCATTCGTGGAGCGCGGTTTTTCCGAGAAAGACCGCGCCGCCGACGCGCAATCGTGCGACCACGTCGCAATCGGCCTTCGCAGGAGGCGGCCTGAATCCGGGATGCGCTCCGGCGGTGGTCACGTGGCCCGCGACGTCGAAGAGGTCCTTGATGGCGACGGGGATTCCGTGGAGCGGTCCCCGGTCGATCCCCTGCCTCAGCTCGCGCGTCGCGGTCGCGGCCGACTCTCTGGCTTCGGAATCGAACACTTCGTAGAACGCGTTCAGCCTCGGATTCTCTCTCGCGATCCGATCGAGGAGATCCGAGGTCAGGCTCTCGGGCGTGAGCGAGCCCGCCCGGAACCGCCTGGCGGCCTCGGCTACCGCGACGCCGCTTCGCGTTTCGCTTGCTCTCTCAGCGCCTGGCTCGCGTAGATGGCGATTTCCACGCGGCGGTTCTGCCGCCTTCCACTCTCGGTGTCGTTGGTCGCGACCGGCTCCCGCTCGCCGAGCCCGCGCGTCTGGACCCGGGTCTGCACGCCGTGCGACTCGAGATAGCGCGACGCCGCCTCCGCGCGGCGAATCGACAGGTCCATGTTGTATTCGTCGGACCCGACGGCATCGGTGTGTCCGGCGATGAGGAGGTCCGTATCGGGGTACTTGTCGAGGCTGTTCGCCAGCACGTCCAGGTTGTGGCCGGCCTCGCCGCGAATCCGGTCCGAATTGAAATCGAAGAGGAGGCCCGAGGCGAACGTCACCTCGATACCCTCTCCCACGCGCCGCACCACCGCGCCGGGGATGCTCTGCTCCAGCTCTCTCGCCTGCTTGTCCATGCGGTGACCGATGATCGCGCCCGCCGCCCCGCCGACCACCGCGCCGATGATGGCTCCGCGCGCGGTCGAGCCGGTCTGGTTTCCGACCACTCCGCCCAGGACTCCGCCTGCTGCCGCGCCGATGACCGCCCCCTTCTGTTCCTTGCTCATTGAAGAACACCCAGCCATGCCCGCCACGATCAAGATGGCGAGGACGGTCTTGATCGCCCTGGAGCCTGTTACGAATGACATGATTGCCTCCCTGCTATTTAGGTTGATTCGATTGCGCTGCCCATCCCACCAAGCCGCCCACAGCACCAATGACCCTACCATGTTCCGTTCCATGCAAGGGGACAAGGGATGCTATTCTCCGCGCTGCATGACACGACCCCAAGGCCAGAAGCGGCTCCCGAAGTGGGTGCGCGTCGCGTGGCTGCCAGGCGCGATCCTTCTGGCCGCGCTCATCGGGATCGGATTCCGGTACGGCGAGTCGGCGCGATTCGCGGAGATGCTGAGCCGCGCCGAGCCGATCTGGCTCATCGTGGCCGCGGTTCTCCAGCTCGGGACCTATTTCTGCACCGCCGTGATCCTCAAGCTGGGACTTCGCCGCTCCGGCACGCGGATCCCGATGCGCTCCCTCGTTCCGCTCGGACTGGTGAAGCTCTTCATCGACCAGGTCGTCCCCACCGGCGGAATCGCGGGCACCGTTCTCCTCATCCGCGCTCTCCAGAGGCGCGGCGTGCCGGTCGGGCTCTCGACCGCTGCGGTCGTGGTGAGCCTCCTCGGCTTCTATCTCGCGTATGCCGTCTCGGTGGCGCTCTGCCTCGTGATCTTCTGGAAGCGGAGCCATCTCAGCCCTGTGATCCTTTCCGCGGTCACGGTCATCTCGCTCATCACGGCGGTCATTCCGGTCACGCTCCTCTGGCTGACGCGCGGCGGCGGCGCGCGCAAGACCCCGCACTGGATCCGCCGCTTCCCCGGACTCAAGCCGGTGCTCGAGGCGTTCGAGGCCGCCCCGCACGAGACGCTGCATGATCGAAGGCTCCTTCTCTCCTCCGCCGCCCTGCAGTTCGCGATCATCCTCCTCGACGCGGCGACGCTCCGCGCCATGCTTCTGGCCATCGGCTACAGCGTGGAGCCGCTCGTGGCCTTCGCGAGCTTCGTCCTTGCCTCCGTCGTCGCGACCGTGAGCCTCCTGCCCGGAGGGGTTGGCCCCTTCGAGGCGGGCTCCGTGGGCACCCTCCGCGTGCTCGGCGTGCCCCTGGAGGTCTCCATCGCGGCCACGCTCCTCCTCCGCGGATTCACCCTCTGGCTTCCGATGCTGCCCGGGCTCTGGCTCGCGCGGCGCGAGATGGTGAAGCAATCGCAATAATTCGGCGCGCATGAACTTCCGAGGGGCCCTCCTCTACGCCCTGATCGCTCTCGTGCCGGTCGTGTTCTACCGGGGCGCTTCCGAGGTCTTCGAGTTTGCCAAGACCTCGCTGCTCGCCACGGGAGCGCTCGTCCTGTGCGCGGCCTTCCTCGAGGACGAGCTCGCGCGGGCCCGCAAACGGGGGCTGCCCGCGTGGGCCCGCGAGTTTCGAACGCGCGCCGTCCTGGGCATGAAGCGCGATCCTCTGGGCGGGGCGATCGCGCTCTTTCTCTTCTCGGCCGCGCTGTCGGCGCTCTTCTCCATCCGGCGGGACGCGAGCTTCTTCGGAGCGCACGAGAGCGAGGCGGGTCTCAAGACCGCCTTTGCGACCGCGGCGGTCTACTTCGCGTCACGCTCGCTCGCGGCCGATCCGCGCCATCTCCGGAGGCTCGCTCGGGCCGCCGCGGCCGCTCTTGCTGTGGCGCTGGGCTACGCGCTGGTCCAGCTTGCCGGACTCGATCCTTTTCCCTGGACGCGAAGCGCCACGATCGGCGCGATGCGGCGCGTTCCCGGAACGCTCGGACACGCGAACCATCTGGGCGGATACATCGCGATGTCACTTCCCCTTCTGGCCTGGCTCGCCACGAGGCACCGCGTCCGGCCGGGCCGCGTCATCTGGATCGCGCTCGCTCTGGCTGCGCTTCCGGTGCTGGCGGCGACCCTCTCGCGCGGGGCCTGGGTCGCCTGCGGCGCGGGCCTCCTCGTCCAGGGGTTCCTCTCATGGCGCGCTCGCTCCGAGACCGCGCGCGTGGACCGCCGTCTCCTCGTTGTGCTGGGGCTCCTCATCATCGCGGCATTCCTCGCTCCTCTCTTCACGCCGCTCCGCTCCGGGCTCCTCATGCGCCTTCACCAGATCACCGATGTGAGCGCGCCGTCCACCCAGTCGCGCGTCCATCTCTGGCGCGCGGGGATCGCGATGGCGCTCGACCATCCGGCGCTCGGGGTCGGGACGGACGCCTACCTGGCGGCGTTTCCCCGCTACCGCGCGCCCGGCTACTGGGCCATCGAGTGGAACGGGCTATCGGCCAAGGCGCATGATGAGCTGATCCAGATCGCCGCGACGCAGGGCTTCCTGGGGCTCCTGGCCGCGTTGCTCGTCCTTTTCTTCGCGATCCGGGCGGTGCTCGAGTTGTTGCGCCACGCGGATCCGGCCGTCCGAAACGGAGCGTCCGCCGCTGCGGGCGCGCTAACGGCGTTCGCGGTGCAAGGGCTCGTGGGATTCACGGTCGCGTCCACCGGCGTTCTGGCCGCGGCGCTCGCGGGGTGGGCGTCGGGCGCGCGCGCGCTGCCGGTCGCGTCCGGTACCGGGCGGGCGGCGCCACCTGGCAGGCACGACCCGGACCGCGCCGCGCGCACGATCGCGTTCGCGACCGCCGCGCTCCTCTGGGGCGCGCTCGTGCTCCTGCCCTGGCTCGCCGAGACCGGGGCGACCCGCGGCCTGCGTGCGCCTTTCGCCGACCCGGAGCGCGCGAAGTGGCTGCGGCGCGCGGCATCGCTCGCGCCCTGGGATGGCCGTTACAACGGCGAGCTGGGGCGGTCGCTGCTCGCTCGCGCATTCATGGAAGAGGATCCGCCGCGGCGCGGCGCGGCCCTCGCGCAAGCCCGGGCCGCCTTCGAGAACGCCACGCGGATCGCGCCCGAAGACGGAGAGCTGGAAGCGCTCCTCGCTCGGGTGATGGCGGCGCAGTTCGCGGCCGATCCGCATGCCGTGCCCGGCGCGGGCATCCGGGCCGGGTTCGACCGGGCGATCGCGCTCGAACCCGCGAACCCAAACGTGCTCGAGCTGGCGGCGCAGGGCTATCTCCAGATGGGCCGCACCCAGGACGCGCGAGCCGCGGCGCTTCAGTGCGCCCGCCTCTTCCCGGATTTCGCGCTGCCGATGGCGGACCTCGGCGTGGCGGCGCTCCTCGAAGGGCGCCCGCAGGCTGCGGCGGACACGCTGACTCTGGCGCTGGGGCGGAACTGGCATGGCGAGGAATCGGCCGCGATGGCCGCGAAGAGCAACTACGTCGCGGCGCTCCGCGAGATGAGGCTGGGGAACGTTCTGCGGCGCTAGTGGACCGAGGCGGATTCGGTCGAGTCGGTCTCGATGAGCTGGCGGAGCTTCAGCAGGGCGCGCTGCTCCAGTTGCCGGATCCGCTCGCGAGAGAGACCGAACTGCTCCCCCGCCTCCGCCAGCGTGTGCAGCTTGTCGTCGTAGAAACCGTACCGGAGGCGGAGGATCGCCTCCTCCCGTCCGGAAAGCCGCTTCAAGAGCTCGTCCAGTTGCTGGTTTCTCATCTGCATCTCGACCATCTCGTCGATGGAGGGCTGCTGCTCCATCGCCTCGCTGTCGATCAGCCCGTGGTAGGCGTCTCCACCCAGGTCCACGTCGAGCGTTCGGATGGCGTGGATCAGCGTGCGCAGCCGGTTCGCGCGCGGGAAGGCCACTCCCAGCTCCCCGGCGATCTCCCCCACTTCGGGCCGGCGTCCCAGCTCGTGCTCGAGCCGCCGCTCCGTCGCGACGTAGCGGCGCACCATCTGGAGCACGTGGATCGGAATTCGGACCGTGCGCGACTGGTTGGCGACGCCGCGCGCAAGCGCCTGGCGGATCCACCACGTGGCGTAGGTGCTGAAATGCACGCCGCGGTCCACGTCGTAGCGGTCGACCGCCGTGATCAATCCGAGGTTCCCTTCCTCGATCAGGTCCAGGAACTCGACGCCGCGATTGCGGTAATTGCGCGCGATCGCGACCACGAGTCTGAGATAAGCGAGGATGAGCGACTTCCGGGCGTTCTCGTCGCCGCGACGCATCGAGGTCCACAGGTCCTGCTCCAGGTCGCGGCGAAGCATCGGGAAGCGCTGGATCTCGGCCAGGTAGCGGCGCTCGATGTCGCTGATCGAGTGGTCGGTCGGGGGAGGAGGCTCGGAATCCCCGGGGGCGTCGGCGTCCTCGGGAAACCGGACGCCCTGCCGACGGGCCTCGGCGAGGAACGTGTCGAATGCCGTGGGATCGAAGCCCGGAGCGTGGAGGAGGGCCTCGATCTCCTCGGCTTCGAGCAGACCCCGCTCCAGTCCGCGACGCATCGCGGCGGTGAGCTCCGTTACGAACGCGTCCATCTCCTCGCGCATGCTCCCCTCACATCGGCAAGATCGTGAACCGCGTCAAACCCCGCGGCTCGCCCCACTCCTCCGTGACGCGCGTGACGCGCGCCGCCGGAGGACCCTCGTTCAGGGCCTCCAGAAGCTGGTCGAGCAGGTCCCTCGGACCCTCGGCTTCCACGCGCACGCTCCCGTCGCCGCAGTTCTCCACCGTGCCGGCGAGCCCGAGCGACCGGGCCGAGCCGTGAACGAAGGCGCGGAAGCCGACCCCTTGAACACGTCCGTGCACGTGAGCGACCAGGCGCTCATGGGGAGTATGCATCATGGAAGGGGGTCGAGTACGGTTCGATCGGACATGGATCAGGCGGCGGTCCCATGGATATCGGGGCGAGAGGATTTGAACCTCCGACCCCCTGGTCCCGAACCAGGTGCTCTACCAGGCTGAGCCACGCCCCGACAAGGACCGCAATTCGAAGACCGAGGGCCGGGATTTCCCTCGATCGCAGTCTACCAACGGGGGCTTCGTCCGGTCAACTGCGCTTCCGCTCTGATTTTACGGTGCGAGGCCCGGGATCGGTTCTGGATGCCGCGAATCAGCCTTATGATTCAGCCGACCAGCCTTCCCTTCCAATCAAGGGGACGAACGTGCAGGAGCAAAGCACGTTTTCGGAGAGCCCCGCATCGGTGCGCGTCACCCGCACGAGGCTCTGGCTTGCGGAGTCGCCCACGGGAACGATGCCCCAGCCCCCGACCTTGAGCTGCGCCTCGAGGAAGGATGGAACATGGGGAGCGCCCGCGGTCACGATCACGCGGTCGAAGGGCGACATCTCGCGCCACCCCATCGTGCCGTCTCCGATGCGGAAGATCACGTTGGAGTACCCCATGCCCGTCAGGCGCTCGCGCGCCGCGATCCCGATCTCGGGAATGCGCTCGATCGTGAACACGCGGTCCGCCAGCTCGGCGAGCATCGCCGTCTGGTATCCCGAGCCGGTGCCGATCTCGAGCACCTTCTCGTCCCCCTCGAGTCCGAGCGTCTGGGTCATGAGCGCCACCATGTAGGGCTGCGAGATGGTCTGCTCCTGCCCGATGGGAAGCGCGTGGTCGCTGTAGGCACGGCTGGAGAAGGTGGAGTCGACGAAGAGATGGCGCGGGACCGCGGCCATGAGCCGCAGGACGCGCGGGTCCCGGATGCCGCGGTTCCTGAGCTGCTCCTCGACCATGCGCCGGCGCGCCACCGAGTAGTCAGATGGTCCCGGCAAGTCTCAGCCCCCAGGCTTCCATCTCGACGATCGCCTTGTGGTCGGTCAGCTCGAGGAGGAGCGGCGTCACCGAGACGTAGCCCTCGTTCACCGCGTTGAAGTCGCTCAGCTCGTCCGGCTCCCAGGTGGGGTCCTCGCCGCCGATCCAGTAGTAGAGTTTGCCCCGCGGATCGGTCTTCTCCACGATGACGTCCCGGAAGACGCGCTTCCCGAGTCGCGTGACCCGGATTCCCTTCATCGCCTCCCGCGAGATGGCCGGAATGTTCACGCTGATGCACATTCCGGGACGAATGCCGTGGGCGAGAAAGCTCTTCACGAGATCGTGCGCCACTGCGGCCGCGGGCTCGAAATCGGTTTCCTTCCAGGTCGCGAGCGAGAGGGCCACCGAGGGGATGCCGAGAAACGTTCCCTCGACCGCCGCGGCCACGGTTCCCGAATAGCTGGTGTCGTTCCCCATGTTCGGGCCGTGATTGATTCCGGAGACCACGAGGTCCGGCCTCCGCTTCAGGAAGCCGTGAACCCCGAGCAGCACGCAATCGGTCGGAGTTCCGTCCACGCTCAGCACGTCCTCCTCAACCTTCTTGATCCGGAGCGGACGGTGGAGCGTCAGGGCGTGACTCGCCGCGCTCTGCTCCCGGTCGGGCGCGATGACCGTGACGTTGCCGAGCGGGCGGAGCGCGCGCGCGAGCGATCGGAGCCCGTCGGCGTGGATACCGTCGTCGTTGGTGACCAGAATATCCATCAGCGGATCCAGCGCCTGCAGAGGAGCCTCAGGAATCGCACCGTGTCCCGAACCGGATCGATGTGGCTGCCGGGAGCGTTGTACAGCGTGGGAATGGGAACGGAGCCGATGGTGAATCCCTTGCGGCCCGCCTCGATCAGGAACTCCGATTCGTACTCGAAGCGGCTGCTCTGCGGACGCACCCTGGCCAGGACCGAGGCGGAAACGGCGCGGTACCCGGACTGCGTGTCTTCGATCTTCGTTCCCGCGAGGCTGGAGACGATGGCGGTCATGACGGTGTTGGTCGCGCGCCGGATCCACGGCATGCCGCTGCGGTCCCGATCGCGGGAGCCGATCACCACGTCCGACCCGTCGAGCGCCCGGAGGAGCGGACCGGCGTAGGCGGGGTCATGCTGGCCGTCCGCGTCCAGCGTGAGGATCCGTTCCGCGCCGCGCCGCACCGCCTCGTCGAATCCGGTCTGGAGCGCGGCTCCCTTGCCGCGGTTCACCTCGTGGCGGATGACGTCGGCCCCGGCGCCACGCGCCGCGTGCGAGGTCCGGTCGGTCGATCCGTCGTCCACGACCAGAACGGTGATCTCCGGCACGGCCCGTCTCACGCCCTCCACGACCGCGCCCACGGTCGCTTCGGCCTGCCATGCGGGAATCACGGCCATGACCCTCACAATCCGGGAACGCTGAGACGGGACGTCGCGCTCCACGAGAACCACTGCGTCGGATGGGCTCGGACGTGCGCGTCGAAAAGCCCCTGCAGCCGCGCGAGCCCCTGGCTCACCTCGATCCCTCCCGGCCCGGAATCGAGCGAGAAGGGCGGGTCGAACTCGATCTCGAGCGCTCCATCGGAGGCGAAGGTGGTGACGCCGGCCAGGACGAGCGCCCCCGCCCGCCGTGCCAGAAGCAGCGGCCCCGGATCGATCGGCACGATGCCGTCACGTTCGAGCGATCCCCGCCGGGGCCGGTCCGCGAGCGCCGCGATCCAGCCTCCCTGCTTCAGGCTCTGGAGCGCGCTCATGACGGGACGGCTCGAGCAGAGCGTGCGCACACCGCCGCGCGCGCGCTGCGCGATGAAGAACCGGTCCACCGCAGCCAGCTTGTGGCGCGCGGCCAGCGCCTCGACGCCACCCATCTCCCCGGCGAGCCACTGGAGCGCCCGCTCCCACGGCCCGAAGTGTCCGCTCACGAGCACGGCCCCGCGGCCCGAGCGTCGCGCGCTCTCGAGCGATGCGCGCGCGCCCGGGGTGAGCCTGACGCGCGGGCCCTTGCTCCCCGGCTCGTGCGCCAGAAAATCGCGAAGGGCGCGCGCGAACACGCGGTAGGTTTCCCGCGCGCGCGGCGGTGCTCCCGCGCGATTCGAATCACGCCAGATCCAGGCCAGATTCCGGTCCACGGCGCGGGCCCGGCCCGGATGGGTGAGCGCGTAGCAATCGGAGATGGCCAGGGCCAGCTTGTCCGTGGCGCATGGAGGGAGGCGGCGGATCAGGAGTGACGCGAGGCTGTAGCCAAGGTCGGTCACGGATCTCCCTCGGGTGCCGGGTGGAACGAGAACGCCCCGGGGGTTCGGGCCGCGGGGCGGAAACGTGCGGAACGATGAATGGTCGGGGCGACAGGATTTGAACCTGCGACCACCTCCACCCCAAGGAGGTGCGCTACCGGGCTGCGCTACGCCCCGACCTCAGGGGTCTACGCTGATTGACGGCGCGGCCATCCTAAACCAGGAATATCCCTCCGACAAGGGGTTCCGGCCGCTACTTCCGCGCTCGGGCCCGGGCGCCGTTCGAGCTGGAATGCAGAAGCGAGAGGAGCCCCTCCATATCCCGGCGAAGCGCCCGCAGCATCTCCTCTCGATCCGTCCGGGCGAAGGTCAGCTCCATCTGCTCCTTGGCTCCGCGCTCGTCGAGGAGCTTCCTTCTCGCACCCGCGATCGTGAAGCGGTGGTCGTAGAGAAGCTGCTTCACCTCGAAGAGAATCTCGACGTCGCGCTTGCGGTACATGCGCGCGCCGCCCCGCCCTTTCTTGGGACGCAGCATCTTGAACTGCGTCTCCCAGTACCGGAGGACGTGGGCCTTCACCCCGATCATGTCGCTGACCTCGCTGATGGAATAGTAGAGCCGTCCGGCCGGAATCGTTCTCACGCGGTCACCTCCTCGTCAACGCTTGTGGTTCTGCCTTGAGATCCCGTGTCAGGAGCTCTCGAATCGCCGTGGTGGCGCTCTTATCGTCGTAGAGAATCGCGCGGACCTGCTCCGCGATGGGAAGCTCGACGCCGTGACGCCGCGCGAGGTCCACGGCGGCATGGGCGGTGCCCACGCCCTCGACCACCATCCTGGACGCCGCCAGCGCCTCCTCGAGCTTCATGCCCTTGCCGATCGCTTCGCCCAGGCGCCGGTTTCGACTGTGGCGGCTCGTGGCCGTGGCGATGAGATCCCCCATGCCCGCCAGCCCCGAGAACGTGGAGGCCCGCGCTCCGAGCGCTTCCCCGAGCCGCGAGATCTCCACCAGCCCGCGCGTCAGGAGCGCGCCCTTGGTGGAATCCCCGAAGCCCAGGCCGTCGCAGATTCCGGCCGCGATCGCGACCACGTTCTTGAGCGCCGCGGCAATCTCGACGCCGGTCACGTCGTCGTTCGTGTACACGCGGAAGGATTCCGTCGAGAAGGCTCCCTGCACCAGCATCGCGGGTGCGGGGATCGCCGAGGCGGCGACGACCGCGGTCGGGACGCGGCGCGAGACCTCCTCCGCGTGGCTCGGACCCGTCAGGACGACGAGCCTCGGAGCCGAAGGCCCGGGCAGAACCTCCGACAGGACCTCGCTCATCCGGAGCATCGTCTTGGGCTCCAGCCCCTTGCTCCCGATCACGACCGCCTGTGCGGCGCTCACGTCCGCTCCCGCTTCCGCGAGCAGCCGCTGCGCCACCTGGCGCAGGGCCTTCGTGGGCGTCGCCAGCACGATCATCTCGGCGCCCCGCGCGGCCTCCGCCACCGAATTGGTGATGAGGATGCGTTCCGGGATGGGGACTCCCGGAAGAAAGGTGGCGTTCTCGCGCATGCGAACCATGCGCTCCGTCTCGTCCTGCTCGTACACCCAGAGCCTGACCTCGTGGTCCCTGGAATCCAGGATGAGCGCGAGAGCGGTGCCCCACCCTCCGCCGCCGAAAACCCCGACCCTCACGTAGTAGCTCCTGGTCCCGACGCCGGCGTCCCGGCGCCGCCCCGGCGCAACGGGGGCTCGGTGCCCGTCAGAAGCCGCTCGATGTTCGCCTTGTGCCGCACGATCACGAGGATCGAGACGAGCGCGGTGATGGAAGTGAGCAGGATGCGATGAGGGTCGCCGTGGAGCAGGATGAAGACGAGCGCCGGATAGGCGAGCGCCGCGCCGATGGAGCCGACCGAGACCCTCCGGCTCACGAGCACGAGCGCCGTCCAGAGCGCGAACGCGAGGAGCGTCGGAACGGGAACGATCGAGAGGAACACGCCGAGGCTGGTCGCGACGCCCCGGCCCCCTCGGAAGCCGAGCCATGGAGAGAACACATGGCCCAAGATCGCGGCCACGCCCGCGGCGAGCGCCCCGGTGAGCAGCACGCCGGGAGTGACGGCCATGGCGCCGAGGCTTGCGATGAGAAACGGGGCGCCCGCGGCGAGAAAGCCTTTCGCCGCGTCGAGCAGGAAGACCGAGATCCCCCAGCGCGCGCCGAGCACGCGGTACGCATTCGTGGCTCCGATGTTCCGGCTTCCCGCCGTCCGGAGGTCCACGCCGCGTGCGCGGCCGATCCAGAGGCCGGAAGGAAGCCCACCGAGGAGAAACCCGATCACGATCGAGGTCAGGAGGAGTGGTATCGGCGCCTCCGTGCGAGCTCCGAGCGAGCTCCGTGTGTACCCCGGCTGCTACTGGCTTCGCTTCCAGTCCAGCACGATCGGAATTCCCTGGAAGCCGAACCGCTCCCTCAAACCACGCTCCAGGTAACTTACATAATTCTTGATCCGATATCGAGGATTGTTCACATACAAAGCGAACGTCGGGGGCTTCGTGGAGGTCTGCGCGGCGTAATAGAGCTTGAGGTGCCTTCCGGAGGGTGTCGCGGGAGGCCTCACCTTGTCCAGGATCTCCTGGACGGCCTTGTTCAGCTCGGGCGTCGGGATGAGCCGCGAATACTCGCGGTACACCCGCTCGCTCGCGGGCAGGATCTTCCCCACGCCCGCACCGGTCCTCGCCGAGACATAGAGCCGCGGCGCGTGCTCGAGGAAGGGATACATCCGCGTGAACTCCTCCTCGATCGCGATCTTTGTCGCGGCCTGGTCCTCGACCAGGTCCCACTTGTTGAACACCACCACGATCGCCTTGGTGCGCTCCTCGGCGAGCGCGGCAAGACGCGCCTCCTGCTTCGCCGGCTCGCGCG
>JAYUAE010000193.1:0-3393 GCA_043741515.1 Candidatus Eiseniibacteriota bacterium
ACGGTCAGCCCAATCCGGACCTCGCGGCGCGCGGCCGGGAAGCCCTTCACGTCCGAATAGCGCCGGTCGAGCGCGTTCTCAGCCCTCAGGCGAAGCTCCGCGGGCACCCAGCGCGAGAGCGAGGCGTTGAGCCCCAGATCCAGCGAGGAGCGCTCGGGGGTATCCCCCGCGAGCACGCTGCCGTCCGCGTCCACGAAGACGAAGGGGTCGAGCATCGAGGCGCTCCACCACCAGTCCGCGACCGCGACCACTCCGCGAGCAGGGGTGGCCTCGATGGAGGCTCCGGCGCGCCACGCGGGACGCTTGGCCAGCCGCCCGCCCGTGACCAGGTTCTTCCCGAGGAGATGCGCCGCCCGGGCCTCGATCCAGACTCTCGGCGTGGCGTTGAAGCGCGCCGCGTATTCCTCGCCCTCGATCCGCGCGCTTCCCACGTTGTCTGCGACGAAGAATGAGTTGGACTGGATCAGGTCCCGGAACCGGGTCGTGTACCAGGTCGCCCTGGCGGTGACGCGCCCCTCGAGCCACGCGCCGTCCGCGCCCGCTTCCCAGGTGCGGGAGCGCTCGGGCCGGAGCGCCGGCGAGCCGTACCCCGGGTAGAAGAGGTCGGTGAGCGTGGGGGCGGTGAACGCGCGGCCGTATCCGCCCCGGAGCTTGATGCCGGCCTCCCGCACGTTCAAGGCGAGCGCGATCCGCGGGACACCGTACGCGCCGTACCGGGAATGGTCCTCGAGACGGATCCCGCTGTCGAGGAGGACGCGCCCCCGCCACTCCACGTGGGACTGGGCGAAGACCGAGCGGCTCCGGATGCCCTCCGCGACGTCGGTCACGCCGCCGAATCCGCCCGAGTTCGAGTCGTCGAGCCGGTCCACGCTCTCGCCGAGGTACTCCGCCCCGACCACGGCCTGGGCCCAGGGCGCCACGTCCAGCTTCCCGCGCAGCGAGGCGATGCCGCGAGAGTTGTCGAGATGCGTCCTCTGGTAGTCGGTCGTCGAAGGCGGGTTCGGCGGATTCTGGTTCTCGATCTGCCCCGCGAATCCCGATACCTCGCCCTCGAGCGCCGCGCGCGCGCCGAGCTTGCGCTCATACGCGACGCTGCCCGCGAGGATGCGATCCTTCTCGCGGTTGTTGGGATCGCGCACCTGCTTGAGCGAGCCGAAGGGCGAGAGCGTGGTGTCTGAGGCGTCGAAGAGGAAGTCGAACGGAAGCTCCTTGTCCCCCTGCGTTGCCAGTGCGCTCACGCGCAGGGCTTCGGCGCCGATCGGCACCGTGAGGTGGAGCTGCCCGTTCAGGCCGGTGTAGCCGTCACGCGGCCCCTGCCCCTCCGACGTGATCCGGCTGAGCGAGATCCCCGCGCGCGTCGCGCCCGCCGGGGTCTGCCAGGTGAGTCCCTGGCGCAGCGTGGCGTGCTCTCCGTATTCGGCGAAGAGGCTGCGCTTCGCCGCGCCGGTCTCCGGCGCGCTCAGGATCTGGATCACGCCGCCGACCGCGCCCGATCCGTAGAGCGACGAGGCGGGCCCGCCGAAGATCTCGACCTGGTTCGATCCCGCGCCCGTGAAATCGGCGAAGTCGAAGCTCCCCAGCCAGGGTCCGGTGAGCGGGATCCCGTCGAAGAGGACGAGCGTGTGGCGAGGATCGGCGCCCCTGAGCCTCACGTCGGTGAGCTTTCCGGTCGTGCCGGAGCGCTGGACGTCGATGCCGGGCGCATCCCGGAGGGCGTCGGCGAGAAGAAGCGGGCGGCGCTTCTCCAGGCGGTCGGGCGTGATCACGGTCACGTCGGACGGCACGTGGTCGAGCCGGATCGGAAACCGGTCGGGCGTGACGACGATGGGATCCAGCCTGTAGCGCGGGCTCTCGGCCGGCGCCGGATCGGGCACCGCGTCCTCGGCGCGCGCGGGCGCAGAGATCAGGCCCGAAAGCAAGACGATGAGCGTGACGGGAAAAAAGCGGCGGAGAAGCGAAGCGAGCGGTGCCATGGGTCCCCCCTCTCGAAGGACGCGGTAATTCGAGAGAGCGGGCCGGTCTCCTGACTCGCGGTTCTTCCTCAAGCGGCGCCTTCCCGGGTCTTGCCCAGTGGCCTGATGCCGCTCTCGTCACCGCTCACAGTGGCGGGGCCGTGTCGGATTCGCACCGACTTCCCGGGCCTCCAGAGGGAGGCCCTTCCCACTCTCGCCGCGGCCTCGAAATCCGCCGCTGCGGGCGCAGCATAGCGCAACCCAGCCGGGATTGGCTACCGCTAGAACTTCACGTTCGGAACCGCCTTCGCGGACGCGGGCGCCTCGAACAGCGGGGCCTTCTCGAAGTTGAAGGCCGAGGCCACCATGTTCGAGGGGAATTGCCTCAATCGAATGTTGTACGCTAGCACGATATCGTTGTAGCGCTTGCGCTCGACGGAGAGCCGGTTCTCGGTCCCGGCCAGCTCGTCCTGGAGCCGCATGAAATTCTCGCTCGACTTGAGCACGGGGTAGTTCTCGACGACGACCAGGAGCCGCCCGAGGGCGCCCGAGAGGTCGTTGTTCGCCGCCATCTTCTGCGGCACCGTTTGCGCGCTCCCGATCCGGGCGCGCGCATCGGCGATCGCCGTGAAGATGGTCGTCTCCTGCTTCGCGTAGCCCTTCACCGTCTCGACCAGGTTGGGGATGAGATCGTTCCGGCGCTGGAGCTGGTTCTCCACCTGGGACCACGCCGTCTTGGTGCCTTCCTGCATCGCCACCAGGTCGTTGCGGGTGGAGACGACATAGCCCCCGACGAGGAGCACGGCCAGAAGCAGTCCTCCGAGCACGAGCCCTGCGACGATCCATGGATTGCGTGCGGCCATGAAGGGTTCCCTCCTTTAGGGTTTCCGGGCCTGAAGCGTCATACGCTCGGCCGAGTCCAGCAGCTTGTCCAGGATGTTCAGCGCGGAGTCCAGGAGCTCCCTTGCCTCCACGCGTTCCCGGTCCCGGTCACGGATCATGAGGAGCCGGGCGAAGGCTGAGCCGTCGACGTGGAACAAGGCCGCGCACCGTTCCGCCAGCGCGGCCTTCGTCCGCGGCACCGGCTCCCCTGCGAGATGCACCAGCCCGGAGGCCGAAGCCGCGATCGCATTGCTCGCCTGGGCCGCCCAGACCCGGGCGCCCCCGCGTGTTCCCGCGAGCGCCACGTAGCTCAGGCCCAGTCCCAGCTCCTGGGCGCGCAGCACCCGCTCCACCTCGAGCCTCAGCGCGGCGTGTTCGAGCACGAGCGCCCCGAAGAAGTCCTCGCCCTGAAGCGTCTGACGGCGCTCCCGGATGAGAAGATAGTCCAGGGGATACGCGTCGAGCGAGCTCCGGAGCATCTCCTCCGAGAGGAGGAGCGGCCGGACCACGCGGCACCGGCGCCAGGTGCGTGCGGCGCCGTGGAGAGCATGGAGCTCCG
>JAYUAE010000194.1:0-3393 GCA_043741515.1 Candidatus Eiseniibacteriota bacterium
TGGGGATTCTGCTCGGCCCCGCGGAGCGCATACACGAGCGCGGGCGTGTCCTCGCCGCGCACGGGAACGTCGATCTTCGAGACCAGCTCGAGCGACCCGCCGTCCGGCAGGGTCAGGCCGGCGTAGCGCGGCAGGAAGACCGCCACCGAGCATCCCAGATCGGCGATGGATTTCGAGAGCGCGCCCACCACGTCGGCCAGCCCTCCCACCTTCGCGAACGGGACCGCCTCGGCGCTCAGCATCGCGACGCGGAATCGCTGGCTCATGCCGTGGTCTCGATGTCGCGGAGGTACTGCGCCGCCTCTTCCGGCGAGGTCGGATTGATGTAGAACCCGGTTCCCCACTCGAAGCCCGCCACCTTCGTCAGCTTGGGCATGATCTCGATGTGCCAGTGGTAGTAGTCGAGCTTCGTGTCGCGGCACGGCGCGCTGTGCACGATGAAATTGTAGTGGGGCCGGTTCAGGGCCTTGTTGATCCGGCCCAGGGTGTCCTTGAGGGTGTGCGCCAGCGACTTGAACTCGGTCTTCTGCGAGTCCTCGAAGGCCGAGATGTGGCTGCGCGGAAGGATCCACGTCTCGAAGGGAAACCGCGGCGCGAAGGGCTCGAACGAGACGAAATGCTCGTTCTCCGAGACGATGCGCTTTCCCTCGCGAAGCTCCTGCTCGATCATGTCGCAGAAGACGCACCGTTCTTTCAACCGGTAGTGTTGAAGCGCTCCGTCCAGCTCCTCCGTCACCACCTTGGGAATGATCGGCGTGGCGATCAGCTGGGTATGGCTGTGCTCGAGGGACGCGCCGGCGTTCTCGCCGTGGTTCTTGAAGATGAGGATGTAGCGGAACCGGCTGTCGTTCTTGAGATCCACCACGCGGTCCCGAAACGCCCAGAGGACGTTCTCGATCTGCTCCTCGGTCAGCTCGCTCAGCTCCTTGGTGTGGTCGGTCGTCTCGATGATGACCTCGTGGGCGCCGATGCCGTTCATCTTGTCGTACAGGCCTTCGCCGCGGCGGTCCAGTCCCCCCTCGATCTGCAGCGCGGGAAACTTGTTCGGCACGACGCGCGTGGTCCAGCCCGGCGTGTTCGGAGCGGTCCCCTGCTCGCGGTAGGCCAGGATCTCGGCGGGGGTCTTGTCCTCGTTTCCCACGCAGAAGGGGCAGAACTTGGAGCTGGCGGGAGCGGGCCCTGTGCCGTTGAAATCGGAGGGACGGCGCCCCCGCTCGGTGGAGATGATCACCCATCGGCCGACGACGGGGTCCTTACGCAACTCTGGCATGGCTCTCCATTCTGGTCGGGGGGGCCCCGGCGGTCAATCGGACGCTCCTTGCTCCTATCGGCCTAAACTCAATTATTGTTTAGGGTTGTGTCGGGCGTGCACAGGGTCCGGAATGCGCCGGTATAACCCGCGCGGATAGCCTGGTCCCTGAGCGGCCTCGCCTCCTCCTCCGAGCGGTAGTCCCCGAGCCTCACCTTGTAGTGAGATGCCTCGTGGGCCACGTGCGCATTCACGTGGAGGAGCCGGGCAGCCTCGCCGGCGGTGCGCTCGGCGAGCTCGCGGTCCAGGGTCGCCAGGACCTGCACTCGCCACAGCGCCCCGGCCGGGTCAGCATAGGCTTGCCCAAGCTTCGCGGAGACCCCCTGCGGGGCGGTCTGGGCGCCCCCGGCGGGCATATGGGGGGTCTGGACCCGGCCGCCGCCGGGGGTCGCCGGCACGGGCTCGGGAATGGATGCCAGCTCCTCGGGCGTGATCTCCTCGCCGGGGTCGGGAACCGCGGGCTTGCCCAGGGCGGCCCCGGCCGACCCGAGGAAGGCCAGCGCAGCGAGGACGCCGAGTGCCCTAGAGGTGCTCACCGAGGTCCTTCCGTGCCTTGAGCTGCTCGACGATCGCTCGGACCTCCTGCGCCCGGTCTCGCCGGCACACGAGCGTCACGTCGGCGGTGCGCACGATCACCAGATCCTCGACGCCCACGCCCGCCACCAGCCCTCCGTCCGCGAACGCGATCACGTTCTTCGAATCGTGGAGGAGGACTGCTCCGCTCGTCACGTTCCCTGCGGCGTCGCGCGCCTCCGGGGTACCGAGCGCCTCCCACGATCCGAGATCGTCCCACGCGAAGCCCGCGCGCGCGACCAGGGCTCGCGTGGAGCGCTCCATGACGGCGTAGTCGATCGAGACCGAAGGCGCGTCCCGGTAATACCCCTCCAGCGCGGCCGGCGCGCTCAGGTCGTCCCGCCGTGGAACGCGCGCGAGGAGATCGGCGATCTTCGGCTCGTGCGCGCGAATCTCCTCGAGCATGAGCCGCGGCGGAAACACGAACATCCCCGCGTTCCAGAGGTGGCGGCCGTCGGCCAGGTAGCCCGCGGCGGTCGCGGGGTCCGGCTTCTCGCGGAAGGCGGCCACGCGGTGGAACGCGGACCCGGGCTCGATGGGATCGCCCGACTCGATGTATCCGTATCCGGTTTCGGGGCGCGTCGGGGGAACGCCGAACGTCACGATCGCCTGGCGCTGGAGCGCGACCTGGGCGGCGCGCTTCAGCTCCTCGCGGAATCGGGAAGCGGGCTCCACACGATGATCCGACGGGAGCACGACGATCACCGGGTCTCCCGGCGCGTCCTGGATCCACCAGGCCGCGAGCCCGATCGCGGGCGCCGTGTTCCTGCCGACCGGTTCCCCGATCACCTGCGACGCAGGCACGTCCGGCGCGAGCGACTCCGCCTCCAGCTTGAGATCGCGCGCGGTGACGATCCACTGATCGCGGGGCTCGACCAAGCCCTGGAGCCGGCCGAGGGTGTGCCCGAGCATGGATCCGTCGCCGAGCAGCGGAAGGAACTGCTTGGGCCGCGACCGGCGGGAGAGAGGCCAGAACCGCTCTCCGCGCCCGCCCGCAAGGACCACCGCATGAATGCGCATGGGCCTACGGGTACCACAGGCCAAAGGAAGCGGCAACCGCCAAGAGGCGGCCTCGCGGCGCTCCGGGCCTCAGTAGGCGCCCCGCGCGGAGAGCACGGCGGGAAGCGTGAGGACGAGGATCATGAGGTCCAGCCCGAGCGACTGGCGGTCGACGTACTCGAGGTCGAGCCGCATCCATTCGTCGAAGCCCAGGTCGCTGCGGCCGCGGATCTGCCAGAGACAGGTGAGCCCGGGCGTGACGGAGAGACGGCGCAGCATCCAGGGCTCGTAGCGCTCCACCTCCTCGGGAAACGGAGGCCGCGGACCGACGAGGCTCATGTGCCCCTGGAGCACGTGGAGGAGCTGGGGCAGCTCGTCCAGGCTGAGCTTCCGGAGCCAGCGACCGACGCGCGTCACGCGCGGATCGTTGTGGAGCTTGAAAGCGGGCCCTTCCGCCTGGTTCAGGTGCAGCAGGAGACCGCGCAGCTCCTCGGCGCCGACCCGCATCGAGC
>JAYUAE010000195.1:0-7919 GCA_043741515.1 Candidatus Eiseniibacteriota bacterium
GGCGACGCCCAAGCCATCGCGACTTGGTTCAGGGCGAGAAGGACGGCAGAGATGACAAAGATTCGCCGCGTTCTCATTTGGCATGCGCCATCCGCTGCGAGTCCGTTCCCAGCGAATGCGCCGAGGAGGGCGAGGCGACGCCTTTGATGAGGAGCCAGAGCGCGAGCGCGACCTGGAACACGGCCATCGGGATCCACACGTACCAGATTCGTTGGAGGAAGCCCGCGAGCTGCGGGGGAATCGCGACCACGAGCAGGACCGACGCGAGCACGCCAAACCACGCGAGTGGGACCGGAACCATCCGTCCCCGCAGCATGAGATAGGAGAAGAGTGTGCTCCCCACGGCGAAGAAGATCGTACTGATGGGTATACTTGGGACTGGCATCAGCAGAGACGCGCCCAGCGCATTCGCTGTCGCGACGTCAGGGGCACCCGCCCCGGCCCCCGCCGTCGCGAGCCACAGCAAGCCCAGCTTCAGCGGGATGCCGATCGCACCGATCACTCCTTCGCCAACGCGACAGGCCAGGGCCAGCATCGCGATCTCGTGGTCCTGGTCACGAGTGATCCCGTACAGCGTCACGGCCAGCACGAGGGCCGAGAAGGACTCGAGCAGCGAAAGCAAGATGCTGACGCGCACGTCTGACGCGTGCTCGGCGACGCGCGCGAGCGTCGCGGCAGTCCCTTCGGCGTTGGTCGCCCGGTTCATCAAGACATGCAGGGTGCTGCCGACCGCTGTGTAGAAGAGGAACGTAAAGCCGGCGATCCTTGCGCTCGTCTTGCGAGTCATGGCCGTAGTCCCCTAAACAGTAGCCAAAAGCCCATTGCCAGTTCGAAAAGAAAGATCGGCCCGCCGTAAATCGCCACGGAGACGACCTTCGCAAGCTCGGGATAAATGATGAACGAGAATGCGCTCGCCCCCATCAGAAAGGACGCGAGCACTCCCCAGGCAGCCAATGCTTTCGGGATGAAGCCGGATTTGAACCACAGATAGCAGAAGGCGGTGCTCCGCAGCCCGGCGAATACCAAACCAACGTTGTACACATCGTGATGGGCACCGATCGACAGCCTCGCCAGCGCCTCCAATCGATCCGCCTCGAATGCTTGCAAGTAGCCGGCACCGCTCAGGATTCGCAGAACGTCGAAGTCACTCAGCGTGACGACGACCAGGAGCGCGGTCTCTATCAGCCCCCAGGCCGCGGCCAGCAACGCGAGGCTCCTATTGACCGGCTTGAGGACCAGGTAAAGAGCGGTGATCAGGACTACGTCGACCGCGAAGACGGTGAGATTGCTGGCGATGCCCAGACGGAAGAGCCGTTCGTGCGCCATGATGTTCTGCGCGGTTTGCGCAGCATTGTCGAAGTTGACGAGCTTGGCGCGTACATAAAACTCAGCAAAGATCGCCGGGACAAGCGCAAATAGATAAGTGAATCCCACAACGTTCGCTGCTTTTCGTTGTGATTCGTCGATTGTGCTGATTATCATTTCATTTCCTCACACACTTTTAGCGTGACACGCGGGACCAGGACTCACGGCACTATGTCCGGATTGGTGTGAACGTCCATGAGTTGGCCTCCTTACTTCCGACGTCGGGCGTTTGGTCGTGGGGAGAAGGGGCAGGCTACTCCTCGCCGGCCCGTCGCGCCAGCGCTCAGTGCGCCCCGACCTCCCGCTCGAACCGCCTGAGCTCCGGGTCACCGGTCTCGACCTCGCGGAAGCCGTTCCTCAGGAGCACGCCGTGCGAGGGCCGGTTATCCCCTCGCGATCGGGCGATGACTCGAAGCACTCCCGGTTGCGCCGCCGCGTGTTCGAGCAGGCCGCCGACGATCTCCGTTGCGATCCCGCGGTGGCGCCACGCCTCGACCACCGAGAAGCCGATCTCGACCGTGCCGCCCTCGTCGGGTGGCCCAAAAAACCCGGCCGCCGCGATGAGATCGCGCGGCATCGATTTCGAGTTACGCGTGACGACATAGTAGCTCTGCCAGCCTGCGATGCGCTCGCCGAGCGTGGTCAACTGCTCGAGGAAGAAGCGCACTGCGTCGGCATCGTACTCACCTGGTGGCCAGTCGGGCGCCAGCGTGACACCGAGCGCCGCAGCAAAGGCATCGACATCGCTCAACTCGAGGCGCAGTAGCTCGGGCGTGACCGCAATAAGCATCAGTCGGGACGTCTCGATCTGCGATGAGCGCGTCACAGCATCAAGTCCCCGCCGTTGATGTCGTACGACGCCCCTGTGATGTACCCCGCTGCTTCGGAAGCCACAAAGCAGATCATGTCGGCAACCTCTTCGGCCGTCCCGAGCCTGGCGATCGGATAGCTCGCCGCTAGGGCGGCAAGCTGCTCCTCCGTTGCGTGCTCGCGCGTCAGCTCGGTGTCGATCATCCCCGGGCAGATCGCGTTCACGGTGATCCCGAACGGACCAAGCTCCTTGGCCGCGGCGCGGGTGAGTCCCTGGAGCCCGGCCTTCGATGCCGTGTAGTGCGCGCCGCCCAGCGTGCTCACCGTCTTCCCCGCAAGGGAGGAGATGTTGATGATGCGCCCGTACCTGTGTGCCTTCATGGACGGGACCACCGCCTTGGTGAGGAGAAAGGGCGCGGTGAGGTTCACCTCGATCGCGCGGCGCCACTCGTCCGCGGTGAGGTCGTCGAAGGGAGTGGAGTGCGCGTAGGCGGCGTTGTTGACGAGGATGTCGAGCCGCCCGAACCGCTCCAACACTTCTTTAACGATCGCGTCCGGCGCGTCGGCATCGGTCACATCCCCGGCCACGGCGAATGCCCGGTCACCAAGCTCGCGCGCCAGCGCATCCGCGCGCGCTTGGTCGCGAACATTGACGGCGACCGATGCTCCGCGCGCAATGAGGCGCTCCGTGGCCGCGCGTCCCAGTCCTCGCGCCGCACCCGTGATCAGCGCGACACGTCCGTCGAAGTCACTTCCATGGGAGATTGGGGTCACAACTGGCCAATGTAGCACGTTGAGGACCCGCGCTTTCCTGCCCAACTACCGCAGGAGCCAGCTCGCTTCCTTGCGGGACTGTCCCGGCCGCATGGACCCCGGCGCCCGCGAGCGCATTCGCGGAACTCCGCCATCGTTGCGAATCGCTCCTCGAGTACTGACTTGACACCTAGAGCGGCTATGCTCAGATAGCCTATGAATGAAGCGCGAAGCGATAGAAGAAGCCGCTGTGAGCCGCTTCGGGCCGGCGGGGCCGCTCGCCCACCAGTTCGACTGCTTCTCCCTCCCGCTCAAGATCCTCGTAGCGCTCGCCTCGGTCATCACGGTCCTGGTCGCGCTGTGGCTGTTCACCGTGATCGCCTTCGTGCTGCCGGCCCGCGACCCGGCGGGCATCCCGCTCTGGACCGGGGTCGCCTTCGGATTCCTCGTCTACAGTGGGCTGTGTATCACGTATCTCGTACTCGGACCGCGGCACCTGCCGCTCCAGGCGAGCGTCCTACTGCTGTCGGTGGTGGCGATCGCCCTCGGCGTCTTCGGCGTGGTGCAGATGGTTCAGGCAGCGTCGGCCGGCCGCCACTTCGAAGGCTACCTCCTGCTGATGGGGCTCATCCTCGCCGGCCACGGCCTGGTGGCGTTCATCTACGCCGCCATGTCGGCCGCGATTGCGCGCCGCATCGCGGCTCACTGACCCCCACGGCACGTATGCTCCTCGAACCCTGCTTGCACCCGGCCGGGGGAATCCGTAGTGTTATCGTCCCGGCGGTGCCGCCGGAATGCCCTCCCGGGCCTCCGACCTCCGGGCGCTCCCGTCGTCGACCTGGGGGCGCGGCACGCGACGCTCCACTGGATTCTGGACGGCCTCCAGGAGCACGAGATCCATCATCGCGCGCAGCTCAATCTCTACTTGCGCCTAATGGGGATCGAGCCGCTCTCGATCTGAGCGATTCGCAGCGCCGCGCTGTACCCCTGGGAGGCCACAAGGCGCGTTAATTGTACCTGGGGCGGGGAAGTCGTCGTACCTGATAGACTGATCTTTCTTCAGCGTGCAGCAGCCTATGTTCCGGGTCCGTCAGACGGCGGAATTGGACAGGCACTCGAAGTCACTCGGAGAACGCGCTCGCATGGCACGTCCGGCAATTGTTCCCCTTCGCGAAGGTGATCTGCCTGCTGCCGCTGCGGCGCTGGCGCGAGCCTTTCATGACGATCCGCTGCAGACGTATGTGTTCCCGGATCCTGCAGAACGCGCAGCACGCTCGCCCGGACATTTTGCGCCGCTGCTACGGTACGGGTTGCAGTTTGGCGAGGTGTTGACGACCGCCGGTGTTCCTGCAGGCGCCGCCGTTTGGCTGGGACCGAATGCGTGGGAGGTCACCCCCGAGCGGGCAGCCGCAGCCGGACTGGATGAGTTGCCGATTACCTTGGGCGCTGCTGCCGCCGAGCGATTCTTTTCCGTGCTCGCAGCGGTCGATCCCTACCACCATCGCGACGTCCCGGCGACGCATTGGTATGTGATGGTGGTGGGCGTGGCGCCTGAGGCGCAGGGAGGCGGCGTGGGTCGGGCGCTTCTGCAGCCAATCATGGATCGTGCAGAGGCGGCCGGGCAGCCGTGCTACCTGGAGACAGCCCAACCGAAAAACGTCGCCTTCTACGAACATCTCGGCTTCCGACGATTGGTGGAAACGGTAGAGTCGCAGAGCGGGCTACGGTTGTGGACGTTCCGCCGAGATCCCTTTGCGCCGAATACGTCCGCCGTCTAACAGCGGCTGCTCCGCGCGATTGAGCCCCTCGAGGCGCGGTCGCCGGGCTCCACAGCTATCGGTGGACCGGGCCCGGCGGTTTCACGGCGACGAGCACGTGCATCACGGCGGAAGAGGAAGGCACCTACTACCTGACGAGCCGGAATATCCTGACCGGAAGCACCAGGCAGTGCACCCACCGGCTAACCGTCGTGGGTTCGGGGGGCGAGTCCTCGAGCGGGGTCTGTGACATCATCGGTCCCACGACAGTCGATGAGGGATCCACGGCTTCTCTATGCGCTCCAGCTCGCAGCAATACGTCGTATCGCTGGGTGGGCCCTCAGGGTTTCGTGGCTGCCACCCGATGCATCACGGCGGACGCGCCGGGGACCTACACCGTCACGGTCCGGAACATAAACTCCGGGCGCACCGAAAGCTGCAGCCAGACCTTGGCGTTCACCGGCACGGGCAGCGGCACGGGCGACAACGATGATCTCGATCAGGTCGTCTGGGACAATTGCCCGCGCGATCCGCAGTTCTGGAGACGTGCGTTCGACGGCCGCGTGAGCGGCGTCTCCCAGGCCGAATTGCGCACCCTCGCCCGGCTGATCGATGATCGCTCCACCTATTTCAACTGGAGCAACGATATGCAGGGGATGCGGGAGGCACTCAACCCGGCATCGCCGCTCACCCGCCGCAAGCAGCTCGCGCGTCAGTATGCCACGCTGCTCGCGAACGTCATCGCCGGTGAGCAGAGCTCCGTGACCGACGGCGGAGACCAGATCCGGCTCGATCTGGATACGCGGGTGGACTTCCCGGGAGCGCCCACCGTGCGAGATCTGATCGTGCTCACCGACCGCACGCTCAAGGCGGGACGTGGAAGCTACGCGCGGCTCAACACGACGCTGAACTCGGTCAATCGCGGCCGGGGAATCGGGCCCGTATGTGAGTAGCCTGCGGGGTGTCTCCCTGCGGGCAGGGGTGGTATGATTTCCGGCATGAAGGAGCCAATCCGTCACCTCTATTCCCTCGCGTTGACGGCGCTCGCCGTCGTCCTCCTTGGCTCCCCGCGCTGCGCGGACGGTGCGGTGACCTCCGACTGCACGCGCGATTCGACGGGGTTCATCCCGTTGATCGACCTCGGATCGGGAACCTATCTCGGCGCACAGGGCGGCCTCTATCCCTTGGGCTCCAATCAGCGACCCGGCGCCCACACCGCCGCGGGCGTGGCAATCGCGAACGCCATCGTCCCCTTGGACACGCTGGGGCTCCCCGATTCGACCGGGAGGATCGTGCTGATCTCGATCGGGATGAGCAATGCGACGCAGGAGTTCCAGACCTTCCTGCCGAAGGCGAACTCCGATCCGGCTCGAAACCCGCGTGTCCTCATCGTGGACTGCGCGGTCGGGGGGCAGGCGGCCAACGTGATTCGTAATCCCAACACCGCCTACTGGGACTCCGTATCGACACGGCTCTCGCGTGCCGGCTCCTCGCGAGCGCAGGTTCAAGCGGTCTGGATGAAGGAGGCGAACGCGTCGCCCACCGGGGGCTTTCCGGCCTCGGCCGAGTCGCTGCGCGCGAATCTGGCGGCCATCGCTCGAATCCTGAAACAGAAGCTGCCGAATGTGCGGCTCACATACTTCACGAGCCGGATCTATGCAGGCTATGCGACGACGAATCTCAACCCGGAGCCGTACGCGTACGAATCCGGATTCGCTGTGAAATGGCTCATCGAGTCGCAGATCCGAGGGGACAGCCTGAACTACGATCCGGGCCGTGGACCGGTCGAGGCGCCGTGGCTGTCGTGGGGTCCGTACTTGTGGGCCGATGGAATGAATCCGCGGAGCGACGGCCTGACGTGGCCGTGTTCGTACTTCCAAACGGATGGAACCCACCCCGCTACCGGCGCTCGAGACCTCGTGGCGGACAGTCTGCTCGCGTTCTTCAAGAGCGACCCCACAACCGTGCCGTGGTTCCGGGCGACCGTGACCGCCGTGGCCGAGACTTCCATCGGCTCTCCCGATCGGACCCTGCGCGTCTACCCGGTCCCCGCCTCACGGTTTCTGAACGTCGGAGCTCCGTCGCGCCCGGAACGTGGGGGCATGATTCGTCTCTACGAGGTGGGCGGGCGATTGGTCTGGTCGGGTGATCTCACGAAGTCGGCGACCGGCACGGTCCAGATCGACGTTTCCCGTCTTCCGTCCGGTGTTTACTACCTGCGACGTGAGAACAACGGTCGCGGCGCCGGCGCGAGGAAGATCGTCATCGCACGGTGAGCAGGCTTCCCTACCGCGAAACGCGGCGTGAGGTCAGGTCCCCGATGACGATGCGCCGCCAGTTGGCGAACGCCTTCGCACAGGATCGGATTCGCGGGCGCGGTTCTTCGGTCGTTCGGTACTCAGCGCCTTCGGGCGGAATGCCTCTCGGGGGCACTGCCTTTGACGTCGTACCTGGAGCGGATCGTGAGCGCGGGATTTGGAATGGTGGAGATCCGGGCGCGACGGCCGTATCGAGTTCTGGATCGCCAGCGTAAGTTCGACGATGGGCGCGGAGCGAGGGTCGGGCCGGCGGGAATCGCTCTGATCACGCTGACCCTTCTCGCCTCGCTGAGTGCGCCCCGATGGAGTTCCGCCGGTCAGGTTAAGACGGGCTCCTCTGGGAGCTTTGGAGGCCCCCTCCCGGGTGCATCGCCATACGATCGCAAGCTGATCGCTTCCCTTGCGAAGACCTGGAGCACTCGCGACACCAAGTACAAGCCACGAACCCGCCACCTGAACCCGGACGGATCCCCTCGGTACACGAACCGACTCTTCCTCGAGTCCAGCCCCTACTTGCTCCAACACGCCCATAACCCGGTTGACTGGTATCCCTGGGGCGATGAGGCGTTCGAAGCAGCGAGGCGTCTGGGAAGGCCGGTCTTTCTCTCCGTCGGATACTCCACATGCCATTGGTGCCACGTGATGGAGGAGGAATCGTTCGAGGACGAGGAGATCGCCCGGTACATGAACGAGAATTACGTTTCGATCAAAGTCGATCGGGAAGAGAGACCGGACATCGATGGCATCTATATGGCCGCCGTGCAGCTGATGACCGGGAGCGGGGGATGGCCAATGAGTGTTTGGCTGACCCCGGATCGCAGGCCCTTCTACGGAGGGAGCTATTTCCCTGCCCGCGACGGCGACCGCGGCGCACCGATCGGCTTCGTCACTCTGCTCCACAAATTGCGCGAGGCCT
>JAYUAE010000196.1:0-17535 GCA_043741515.1 Candidatus Eiseniibacteriota bacterium
CGCTCCTCCGGGCGCCGAGCGCCTTGCGGATGCCGATCTCGCGGGTCCGCTCCGTGACCGCGACCAGCATGATGTTCATGATCACGATGCCGCCCACGAGAAGCGAGATCGCGACCAGTCCGATCGTCCCGGCGTAGATCCCCTTCGTCAGGGTCTGGTAGAGCGACATGTAGGTCTCGGACGTGGTGACCGCGAAATCGTCCGGCTTCCCGATCGGGACGTGGCGGCGCGCGCGCAGGATCACGCGGGCCTCGTCCTTGGCGCGCTCCATGTCCACACCCGGACGGGCGCGCATGAGGATCACGATGGAGTCGTGCGGGCCGAAGATCTTCTGGTACTGGCCGAACGGCAGGAGCACGAAGTTGTCCTGGCTCTGGCCCAGCACGTTGCCGCGCGCGGCCACGGTGCCGACGACCTCGAGCTCGTAGCCCGCGACCCGGATCGACTGGCCGATGGGATCCACCCGCGGAAAGAGCTGCTGACCGAGCTCCGATCCGATCAGACACACGGGACGCCGCTTCGCGATCTCGTTCTCGTCCAGCGGGCGGCCCTGGTCGATGTCGTAGGTCCCCACAGCTTCGTACCCTTCCGTAGTGCCCAGGATGCGCACGTTCTGGAGCTCGATCTTCCCGGCGCGCACCCGCTTGTTGGTCTCGATCTGCCCCACCACCTCGGCCGCGAGGCGCGATCGTTCTTTCAATGCCTCGGCGTCGAGAAGGGTCAGGTCCCGCCGCCTCGTGGCCTCGCGCCAGGCGTCCTCGTTCGTGATGAGGCCGAACTTGTCGATGTAGACCACCTTGAGCCCCTGCTCGAGCACCTTCTCGCTGACGTAGGTGTTCATGCCGTCGATGACCGCGACCACGGCGATCACCGACATCACCGCGACCACGTTTCCGACCACGGTGAGGACCGAGCGGAGTTTGTTGGCGCGGAGCGCGTCGATCGCAATCCGGAGGTTTTCGCCCTGGGCGGCCCAGAACTCCCGGCGGGGCCGCGGGAGCGGGGTCATGAGGCGGGCGGGGTGGTTGCGGCGCGTGGGGGTGAGGGGTTCGCCGACCGCGGGGGGCGCGCCGTGGCCTGATCGCTTTCGATCTTTCCATCCCGCAGACGCACGATGCGCTCGGCGTTGGCCGCGACGTCTTCCTCGTGCGTGACCAGGATCACCGTGTTCCCGCCGCGATGCACCTCGTCCAGCAGGGCCATGATCTCGACGCCGGTCTTCGAGTCGAGATTTCCGGTCGGCTCGTCCGCGAGCACGATCGACGGCTCGTTCACGAGCGCCCGAGCGATCGCGACGCGCTGGCGCTGCCCGCCCGAGAGCTCGTTCGGCCGGTGGTGCGTGCGATCGGCGAGCCCGACCAGCTTCAGCATCTCCAGCGCGCGCTCCCGGCGGAAGGGCTTGGGACGGCCCGCATAGATCATCGGCAGCTCCACGTTGTGAAGCGCATCCGCTCGCGCGAGAAGGTTGAAGGTCTGGAAGATGAACCCGACCTCCTGGTTTCGGATGCGCGCGAGCTCATCGTCGTCGCGGTCCCGGATCTCGGTCCCGCGCAGCTTGTAGGAGCCGCTCGTCGGGGTGTCCAGGCAGCCCACGATGTTCATGAGCGTGGATTTCCCCGACCCCGAGGGGCCCATGATCGCCACGTAATCCCCGCGCTGGATCCGGAGCGAGACGCCGTCGAGCGCGTTCACCTCGGTGCCGCCCATCGGGTAGACCTTTCGGATGTCGACGAGCTCGATGAGCGCACCGTCCGCCTGCGGTTCCTGGCTCACGATTTGTCGCCCTTCTTGAGTTTCGGCTCCTCCACCTTCACCTTGCTACCCGGCTTGAGCTGGCGCAGCACCTTGTTGGGTCCCGTGATGACCTTCTCCTTCGCCTTGACGTCTCCCGTGACCTCGAGGTCGGTGTCGCTCGCGATTCCCGTCCGCACCCTCCGGAACTGGGCCTCGCCGTCCACCATCACGAAGACACCCTTGATCTCCTCGTTCTTCTTCTGCGGATCGGGCACGGGCTCGGCCGCCCTCGCCGCCGAGCCCGCGCGCCCCGCCTTCCCCGCCTTCGCCTTCGCGAGCTCGTCCGCGGTCCGCACGACCACCGACTGGATGGGCACGTGCA
Source organism: Candidatus Eiseniibacteriota bacterium (assembly GCA_043741515.1). Lineage (GTDB taxonomy): Bacteria > Eisenbacteria > RBG-16-71-46 > SZUA-252 > SZUA-252 > WS-7. The sequence continues at coordinate 2,117 of JAYUAE010000196.1, forward strand.
GGACATCCTTCCGAGTCGCGGTCTTGATCTCCACGTCCGCGGTCATCCCGGGCCGGAGCGTGGGCGGAGGATTGTCGATCATCACGTCCACGACGAAGTTCGTCTGCTGCTCCTGCGTCCCCAGCTCGGAGATCTTGGGCGAGTTCGCGATCTCGACCACGCGACCGCTGAGCGTGGTGTCGGGAAGCGCGTCCACCTTGACGGTCGCGGTCTGACCGAGCCGGATCGAGGCGACGTCGGTCTCGTCCACGTCCGCCTCGACCTTCATGCGGCGGAGATCCGCGATGCTGAGCACCACGGTGCCCGGATTGTTCATCGTCCCGATCATGACGATCTCGCCCCGCTCCACGTTGAGCTGGGTCACCGTCCCGTCGATCGGGGAATGGAACACCGTCTTCCGGAGGTTGTCCTGCGCGCTCTGGACCGCTGCCGTGGCGCGCGCCACTTCCTCGCCGTTCACGTCCACGCGGGCCTTGTCGGTGTTGCGCTCCGTGCGCGCGATCTCGATCTCCTCCGGAGAGACGAGCTTGCGCTCGAAGAGCATCTCCTTGCGCTTGAGGAGCGATTCCGAGCGCTCGAGGGCGACCTCCGAGAGGTGGAGGTTCGACTTCGCGGCGTCCAGCGCGGCCTGGCTCTGGCGGAGCTGCGCCTGGTACTGCGTGGCGTCCAGCTGGAGCAGAAACTGGCCCTTCCGGACCGGATCCCCTTCCTTGACCGCCAGGCGGATGACCTCGCCGGGCAGGTTGGCGCTCAGCTTGACCATGGTCTCAGGCTGCACCTTGGCGGGCGCGCGGACGGTCGCGGAGATCTCGCCCAGGGTCACCGGATCCACCTGGACGCCCTGGCGGCCTCCCTGTCCCTTCGCAATGTTGGCCACGACGATCGCGGCGAGGAGAATCACTCCTCCCCCGAACAAGAGTCCCCGCTTCATACTCGGCTTCATGCCCGAATGACCCCTTTCACTTCTAGTAACGTCGCGAGCCCACGGCGCGTTCCATCGCCGCCTCCGCCACGTGGGCGTCGGCGAGCGCCTCGACATAGCTCTGCTTGGCCTGCGCGAGGCTCACCTCGGCATTGAGCAGGTCCAGGAACGTTCCCGCACCCAGCTCGTAGCGGCTCTTCGAGAAGTTGTAGTCCTCCTGAGCCGAAGCGAGCCCCTCCTTGGCCACGTCGATGCGCTCCACGGCCTCGCGCACCAGGAGCCAGGCCTGCTGCACCTCGACCGCCACGTCCAGCTCGCGCTGGCGGTGCTCCGCCTCGGCCTCGAGGACCACGCCCTTCGCGGACTTGGTCCCGCCTTCCATCGCGAACCCGTTGAAGATCGGGAGGCTCAGCCGGACCTGACCGAACCACTCGGTCGCGTAGTAGGTGTCGTCGAACTCGCCGGCGCCCACCTCTTCCACGCGGGTCGTGTTCTTGGAGCGATCCACCTCCAGCGATCCGGTCACCGCGGGCAAGCGCCTCGCCCGCGCGCCGAAGAGCCCCGCGCGCGCGGCCCGCTCCGCGGTCGCGGCGCGCGAGAGCTCGGGACGGGACTTGAGCGCCAGGCTCACCGCCGAGGCCGAATCCGGAAGCACCACGTGCTCGTCCAGCTCCGTATCGATGAAGAGCGGCGTTCCCGGCCTGAGCCCGATCACCTGCTTCAGCTTCGAGCGCTGGATCTCCACCTGATTCACCGCGCGGATCCGGTCCAGCTGGGTCGTGGCCCGGCGGGCGCGCGCCTTGAGCACGTCCCCGCGCGCCACCGTTCCCACTTCGAAGAGCGCCTCGGCGCGCGATTCCTCGTCGCGGGCCAGCCGCTCCGATTCGCGCGACACCTCCGCCAGACGCTCCGCCTTGACCAGAGTGAAGTACTGCTGCTTCACGGCGTACACGACACCGTTCCGCGCCTCGGCCTCCGACTCGCGGGCGGTCCGGCCCAGGAGGTCCCGCCGGCGCTTCTCGCTCCACGCGGGAACGCTCAAGAGATTGGTCTGGATGCCGGCCGAAGCGACTTCCTGCTGGCGCCGCTTGACCAGGAACGACGCCGAGGTGGCCGTGTCGATCTGCACGACGTAGAACGAATTCCGCGGGTCGGGAATGGAGTGATTGTACGTCAAGTTTCCCGTCAGAGAGGGCAGAATGCCGCTCCAGGCCGAGAGCGCGGCGCCCTGCGCCTGCACGGTGCGGGCATGTGCGGCCCGCGCGTCCACATTCCCTTCCAGCGCGGCCGCGACCGCCCTCGCCAGACTCCAGCGCTCCCCGGCGGGAACAGGAGGTTCGGCCAGCTGAACGGGAGCGCCCGCCGGCGCTGCGGCGCCTTGCGCGTGAGCCGCCACCGGGCCGGCCGCAAGGGACAGCGCCGCAAGAAGCATCGCGATCCACATGAGCCTGGACGCTCCGCGCGAGAGCGGAGCCCCGATCGACGGCACCATCGTTTCACCTCCCATGGGTACGGTCACCCTCCCTCTACGTCTCGCATCGTGGCAGAGTTTCCGTAACGTGCCCGCGCTCAACGCTGAAACGCCGAGAGGGAGATCAGGATCAGGAAGCCGGGGAGCACCGCGAGCACGCCGAAGCCGAAGTTCCTGCGTGCCATGACCGACACGCCGAGCGCCTGGATCGCGGTCGCCCACAACAAGAGTGGGTCGGTCGCGGTGTCGAGGATACGCATGAAGACGTTCAGCTCGTCCCCAAGGAACGCTCCGATTCCCAGGTGCACCATGAGCGTCCCGCGCCCCAGCGCCAGCCCCATCCGGACCAGCTGGTCCACGATGCCCACGACCCCCCCGTACGCGACGATGCAGAGGTAGTGGATGTAACGGAGACGGGCGCCGAGCATGAGATTGGCCATGAAGTAGATGAGCGCCGCCGCAAGGAGCAGGGAGAAAGCGAGCACCGCCGGCCCCGCGATCACGAAGGCGTACTTCGCGGGCCCGTCCATGACCCTGGCGACCTGGTCGATCTGTTCGGGCGGCTTGTTCTGAGCTTCGAGCCGCGCGATCGTGTCGTTCTTCATGATTCCCGATTGCGCGAGCACGACGCCGAAGACGATCTGAAAGAGGAGGACGACCAGGAACGGCGCGAGGATGCGCGGCCGGTCCGCAAGCGACCGGAACGTCGAGGCCGGGGTCACGAATATTCCGGCCATCGTTCCTGGTGCCGACATCGGCGGCGCTTCAGGGACCGGGCCGCCGGGGGCCCGCGCCTCGATCTGGACCGCATCTGTGCTCATCGTGTCCCCCAGTCGGTTGTGTATGGATACTCGCGTGAGAGATTGAAAGACCGGCCTACGAGCCCACCCGGAACCGCTTGCGGAATCGTAGCTTGAGGCGTTCAGCCATGTCCGGGGAGACTAGACTTTGCCCCTCGGAGTGTCAAAAGGAAAAGGACCCGCCATTGGGCGGGCCCTTTGGTGGCGCTCGATGGCGGCGTCAGTCGCCGGTGAGCCGGAAGGTTATGGGAATCTCGACCCAGACCTCCACCGGCTGCTTGTTGGCTAGCCCCGGCCGGAATCTCCACCTCAAGATCGCTACCTCCAGACCCTCGGTCAAACCCTTCGGGCCTCGGACGACGACCATCTTCTTGGGAACACCGTCCGTGCCAACCAGGACGCGCACCAGGACCTTTCCCTCGATGCCCGCCTCACGCGCCCACGCGGGATATGCGGGCTGGGGAGCGACGATTGGCTCCGGAGGGGTGTCGAAATAGGAGAAGCCCGGCTGGGCCTCCGGATGTTGCACCGACCCGTCACGTGGTGTCGGGGCATCCGCGCCGCGGCCTGGGTCGGCCGAGATGGGGCTCTGCTGCACGTCCCGCCGCCCGCGATCGATGAAGTCCAGCACGAGATTGCCGACAGGAACGAACGCGCCTTGCGTCGAAGGCGTCCCACCGGGGGGGCGCCAGTTCCTCGGGATCGGGGCGATGGGAGGCGTGATGAATGTTGAATCCTCCCAGTGGCCGATCACGGTGGGGACATCCTCCTCCTGGGCCGCGAAACGCTCCAGCGCCGCGCGAAAAACCCCGACCGCGGCGAGATGAGCCAGCGCCGAGATCACGAGAGCCCTTTCGAGAAACCTCCGGGCGTTTGCTTTCAGATCCGCAGAACCGAAGCGAAGCGGCGGGGGCGATGCGTACGCGGACGTCATGGCGTGAGCGCTCCATCCCGGCGGTCGAAGCAAAAAAGGCCTGTCCAGGGGGGGACAGGCCTTACGTCAAACGAACAGCGCGCGGCAGAAACCGCGCCCGATGTGCGCTAGAAGTGGAAGTCCATCGGGACTTCGACCCAGACCGCCACCGGCTTGTTGTTACTCAGCGCCGGCTTGAAGACCCACTTCTTGATGGCCTCGACCGCGGCCTCGTTCAGGCCGGTTACGCCCTTGATCACCTTGACGTTCTTCACCCGGCCGTCCTTGCCCACCAGAACGTGGAGCGTCACCTTCCCCTGGATCTGCGCTTCGCGCGCGAACTCGGGGTACGACGGCTCGACGCGCGTGACCGGCGTCGGCTCGTCCTCGTAGTAGACGAACTCCCCTTCATTGGGCATGTCGTCCGTAGCGATCACGAGGCTGTCCTTCCCCGAGCCGCTCTGGGCCACAGGGCTGTTGAGCGCCGAGATCTCCTGCTGCGTCATGATCGTCTGCTCGGGAGCGAGGGCGTCGGCCACCGGCACCGGCGTTCCGATGGTCGGCTTCACGATCGGCTGGTTCGGGATCACCGGAGGCGGAGGCGCGTCCGAGAGCGGAGGCGGTGGCGGCATCGTCTGCATCCTGATCACCCTACCCGTGTATTCCGCTTCGTCCTTCGGATGCCAGATCGTCGTCAGAACATAGATCCCGACGAGGCTCAAGTGGATCGCGGCGGAGATGATGAGCGCCTTGCGCAGCATCCGCTGCGAGTTGGCCTTGAGATCGGCCGCGCCGATCGGAATGCGCTCGGTCGTGTCCGTGAATCCGGGGGTCGCCGCCCTGGTCGCCGTCACAGCGTCTCGACCTCCTTCTTCTCTTCCGGAAGGAGCGGCGCCAGCGAGAAGCGGTTCAGCTCGGCGAACTGAAGCTGGTCGATGATGTCCACCATGTAGCGGTACTTCGCCTGCCGGTCGATCTTGACCAGAACGACGAGCTTGGGATTCTTCTTCCCTTCGGTCTCGAAGATGGGCTGGAGCTTGTTGATGGACACTTCCTGAAAGGGCTCCTTGGCCAGCCGCCAGAAGGCCCGCGCCTCGTGTGTGCTGTCGGCGGGAGCGATGACGCGCAGGGTCATCACGTTGGATTCCGCGATCTCCACCTTCATGTTGGGATCGGGCGGCAGGGTGATCTCGAGCGCCTGGGGCTTCCGGAACACGGTGGTGCACATGAAGAAGATGAGAAGGAGGAACGCGACGTCCACCATCGGAGTCATGTCGATCTTGACTCCGATGCGCTTCGGCTTGCGCCGGCGGCCCTTCTTGTGTTTTACGCCTGATTCGGGGGTGTCTACGGCACCCATCTCACAGAACTCCTTCCGGTCTCAACCGCGCGGCTCAGTGCGTCAGCGCGGATTTCTTGCTCCTCACCAGCTCCGTGACGAGGCTGAATGTGATCGTATTGGTCTTCTGCATCACGGCCATGATGTCTTCCATCGTTCCGTAGTTCGAGAGCTTGTCCGCCTTGATGGCGACACGTAGGCGCGGATTTCTCCGGCGCTGGTCCGTCACGATGGTTTCCAGATTCGCCATGTCCGTGAACTCTTGAGGCTTCTTGCCGATCTGGTAGAGGATCTCGTTCCCCTTGCCCACGCCGATCGTCATCACGTCGGATTCCGGAACTTTAAGGTTCGAGTGGCTGTCCGGAATCGTGATGGGCAGCTTCTGCGGGGGATCGAACTGGGAGGTGGACATGAAGAAGATCAACAGCAAGAAGGCCACGTCCACCATGGGGGTCATGTCGATCTTGACCCCGATCCTCCTCATCTTCTTCGCGGCCATTTACTTCGTAGCCTCTTTCATCGACAGCACCTCGACCACCTCGACGCTTGCTTCATCCATCATGTAGTTGAAGTTGTCGATCATCGTGACGAACACGTTGTAGAGGACGATCGAGAAGATCGCGACGAAGAGTCCGCCGGCGGTGTTCACGAGCGCCTCGGAGATCCCGAGCGCCAGCTTCACGGCGTCCACCGAGCCGGTATGGCCCAGAGCCGCGAAGGAGCGGATCATCCCGATCACCGTCCCCAGAAGACCTACCATCGTGGCGATCGAGGCGATCGTCGCCAGCGCGATCAGGTTGCGCTCGAGCAGCGGCACCTCGAGCATGTTCGCCTCTTCCATCGCCTTCTGCACTTCCTCCATCCGCGTCTTGAGATCCAGGTTCACGTTGCGGATGACGGCGTACCGGTCGAGGCCCGCGCGGAGAACGTTCGCGAGCGATCCGCGCTGCTTGGCGCAGAGTTCGGCGGCGCCTTCGATGTCCATCGCGTCGATCTTCTGCCTGATTTGACGCATGAAGACCGGGACCGGCATCGTGCCGCGGGCCCGGTTGAGCGTGAAGAGCCGCTCGAACGTCAGCGTCACCGCCATGATCGAGAGCATGATGAGGAGCGCGACCAGGGGCCCGCCCTTCTTGATGTAGTCCGGAAGGAAATTGTAGACCACGATCGCGATGACCAGCGCGACGACGGCCACAATCGTCATGAACAATCCTTGTTTCACCGAGTTCTCCTCCTCTATCGGTTGGGCGCCGCTCTCAAAAGCCGAACGTCAAGTATGCTACAACGCTCCCCGCGAAGGCTACCGCCTATTCGAAGCTCTTCAGGGCTTCCTTCTCGTCGTCGTACACCTCGAATACCAGGGAGAGCTTAGTCACCACGAAGATGTTCTGGATCTTCTTGTCCACCGCCGCCAGCTTCATCTTGGCGCCGCGCTTGGCGTAGCTCGTGTGCCCGCCGATGAGGACGCCTAGCGAGACGCTGTTCATGAACGTGGTCTTTTCCAGATTGATCAGGAGCTTCTTGTTCCCGGCCTCGGTCAATTCCCGGATCTTGGCCTGGAGCTCATCCGTTTCCTTGCCTCCGAGGAGCATACCCTTCGGGGTGAGCATCGTGACATCGCCGACGGTTCGTACGTCCAGACTCATCGTTCCTCCCTCTCCGCACTCCGCGGCTTGGACCGCCTGATCATCGGGTCGTGCCGCTCTTCGTGGCCGTCCCGCCCTGTTTCGTCGTCGCGCCCGGCTTCGGGCTCGCGCTCTGCTCCGCCGCCTTGGTGCCTCCGCTCGGTTTCAGCGCCTTCTGTTGCTCGTACTTCCGGATCAGCTCGAGCCCCTTCGCCGCGTCCCGATTGTTCGGATCGATGTCGATTGCCCGGTTGAATTCCGCCTTGGCATGCGGAATGTCGCCGCTGTTCGAATACGCCTGGGCAAGCCAGATGTGTCCTTGGATGTTGTCGGGCTCGAGCGCGATCGACCTCTCCAGATTCGGGATCGCGTCCCCCCAGCGCTTCTGGAGCAGCAGCACGACCCCGGAGCCGCGGTAGGCCTCCGCGTTGGCGGAGTCCTGAGCGGCGGCGGATTGGTACATCTCGAGCGCCTCGGGCAGCGAATCGAGCGCCGTGAGCGTTTGCGCGATCCAGATCCGCGCGCGCGTCTCCTTGGGGTTTACGTCCAGGGCGCGGCGCAGATAGGCGATCCCGACGGAAGGCTGCTTCATCGCCAGCTCCGCAAGCCCGATGTTCAGTAGCGCCGACAGGAACTTGGGATCCGCGCGGAGCGAGGCCTCGAAGTAGGGGATGGCGCCCGCGAAGTCCTTGCGCGCGAAATACAGGAACCCGAGCTGGAAGTTGGCGTCCTTGACGAGCGACGTGTCCATCTGGGTTGCCTTCGTGAGCTGCGGCACCGCTTTCGCGGAATCGTGGTTGGCGACGTACATGGTCCCAAGCCGCAGGTGCTCCTCGGCAGTCAGGAGCGTGTCGGCGCACTGCGCGTACTGGTCGTAGTACTTGAGGGCGTTCTCCAGATCGGGCTCCGGCCTCCGCTCGAAGTATAGCTTCCCGAGCGCCCCGGCCACCTCGCAGGACTGCGGGTTGGCCTCGTACGCCTTCTCGAGCACCGGGATCGCCTTCTGGCGGTCTTCGGGATTCTGGCTCAAAGCGAGCGCGCGCCCCAGCTCCACGTATCCTGCCGCATCATCCGGCTTCAGGCTGGCGTAGGTCTGGAGCTTCTCCGCCGCGTCGGCATAGCGCTTCGCCCGGAAGTAGAGCCGGCCCGCCTCGAGATAGGGTGGCGCATAGGTGGAATCCACCTCGATCGCCCGCATGAAGGAAGAGAGCCCCTGATTGAATTCGTTCATCCCGACGTAGGCCCTGCCCGCGAGATAGTGCACCTCGGGATTCTTGGGATCGAGCTCGGCGGCCCTCGCGTACTCGGGCGCCGCGAGCACGGGGATCTTCTTGCGCTCGTAGAACCCGCCCAGATCCAGCCGCACGCGGAGGCTGCTGGGATCCGTTTCGCGGGCCCGGATGAAAATCTCCTCGGCCTCTTTCAGCTGTCCCTTCCCCTCGAGCGCCAGCGCCTGGCCGTCGAGGAAGAGCGCGCGGCCCTGCTTGAGGAGGGTGCCCTTGCGGAAGATGGCGAGCGCGTCGTCCCACTTCTTGTCTTGCAAGTACGCCTGACCGAGGGCGTAGAGCGTGGCGGTGCCCTTGGGATCGTACTTGACCGCCTCCTGGAGGCGGGTGGTTCCAGCCTCCAGCTTGCCCTGCTTTCGCTGCAGCTTCCCGAGCCCGGTCAGAGCCTCCGCGTACTTGGGGTCGATCCGGATGGCCGTCTGGTACTCGACCATCGCGCTGTCCGGGTGCTCCAGCTTCTCGAGCGCGCTTCCGATGTAGTAGTGGGGCTTGGCGCCGTTCGGGTCGAGCCTCTGGGCCTGGGTGAAGAGCTCGAGCGCGCGCTGATAGCCGGCCTTGGTCCCGGTGCGGTAGGCCTCGACGCCCTGCTTGATGATGTCGCCCGACTGGAGGGCGTACGCCGCCGCTGCGGCGAGGAGCAGCCCTCCCGCCACGAGGGCCGGAAGGGTGCGACGGATGACCCGGATCACTGTGCCTCCTCTGCGGTGCGAACCACGTGCACGGACACGGTCGCCGGCGCGTACCCGAATCGGGTGACGATCTGCTGTCCGTCCACGCTGGTGACGAAATTCACGAAATCGGTGGCGGCGCCCGGCGGCGTTCCGCGGGTGCAGAGCGAAATACCGCGCAGGAGCGGGTAGGTCCTGAGCATCAGGGTCTCGCGGCCCAGCGTCACGTACGGGAGTCCCTTGGCCGGCGACACCGCGAGCGCCCGGACGCGCTCGTCCACGAATTCGCGCGAGACGCATCCGATCGCGTCGGCTCGCGACGCCACGAGATTCACGATCTCGGACTCGCTCTTCTCGGCGTAAACGCCCGGACCGTACGGAGCGCCCGCAAGGAGAGCCTGCTGGAGGAACTCGTAGAGCCCCATCCGCGGGCTCGTCGTCAGCGGCACGATGGCGCCGCCCTGCCGGAACCCCAGCTCCGACCAGGCCGTGACCTCGCCCCGGTAGACCTGCCCCAGCTCGGTCCTCGAGATCTGACGCACGGGCGACCGAGGATTCACGATGACCGCGACCGCGTCCCAGGAAAAGGGGAACGCGTTCAGACCCTCGCGGTCCATCGCGGCCTTGATCTCCGGATCGGTCAGCTCCCGGGTCAGAACCGACATGGTGACTTCATTGTTGACCAGCTGCTCCATTCCTTCCGCCGAACCGCTTGGAACGATCCGGATCTCGGCCGCGTCCGGATATCGGTCCCGGAATCCCCGGATCTCTCCGCGAAGTAACGGGACTAGCTGCTCGGCGCCGGCAAGGACGATCGGTGCAGGGGGGCTCTCATGCGGGGGGGATGGCGACGAGCACGAGCCGAGGCCCAAGGCCCCGAGCATGACCGCCGCCCTGATCAGCCGGTGCCGCTTCGCCCGGCCTTTGGCTCTCACAATGCCAGAGTACCCACCCCGCGAGGCCGTGTCAACGCCGCCCATTCGCGTCCGGGCCGCGCCCGCAACCTGCCCTAAATACCCCGCTTCGCCACGATTTATTCCCGGCGTCCGTAAACGGTCGCCGGACCAAAAGAGGCTGGAACCTAGTGCCCGGCGGGAAATGCTGTCAACCCATTTTTCCCCCGCAACCTAGGGACGAAGGCGGTTCAGCAGCCGGGGGAACGGAATCGTCTCCCGGAGGTGCTCGATGCCGCAAATCCAGGTCAGGGTCCGCTCGATCCCCATACCAAATCCTGAGTGCGGCACCGATCCGTACCGGCGCAGGTCCAGGTACCACTCGAACGCCTCCATCGGCAGCTTGTGCTCGTGAATGCGGGCGACCAGATTGTCGAGGCTGTCCTCGCGCTCCCCGCCGCCCACGATCTCGCCGTACCCCTCGGGCGCCAAGAGGTCGCACGAGAGCGAGAGCCGGTCGTTCGCGGGGTCCTGCTTCATGTAGAAGGCCTTCACGGCGGCGGGAAAGCGGTGGACGAAGAAGGGACGGTCGTAGGCCTCGGTCAGCGCGGTCTCGTCCGCGGCCCCAAAATCGGAGCCCCACTCGAAAGGAAGCCTCTTCTCCTGCTGCAAGACACGCGCCGCGTCGTCGTAGGAAAGCCGTGGAAAAGGCACGCGCACGCGCTCGAGCGGCGCCGTGTCCCGCTCCAACACGTTGAGCTCCTCCCGGCGCTCCTCGAGCACGCGCCCCACGATCCCCTCGATGAAGCGCTCGATGAGCGCCATCACGTCGTCCAGCGTGGCGAAGGCGACCTCGGGCTCCACCATCCAGAACTCGATCAGGTGTCTCCGGGTCTTGGATTTCTCGGCGCGGAACGTCGGCCCGAAGCAGTAGGTCTTTCCGAAAGCCATCGCCGTGGCCTCGTTGTAGAGTTGACCGCTCTGCGTGAGGTAGGCCTTCTCGTCGAAGTACTGGGTCTCGAAGAGCGTCGTGGTCCCCTCGCACGCGGAGGGCGTGAAGATCGGCGCGTCGGCGAGGATGAACCCGTCGGCGTTGAGCCACTCCCGGCAAGCCTGGACCAGCGTGTGCCGCACCTTGAGGATTGCCGCCTGGCGCTGCGATCGGATCCAGAGATGCCGCTGGTCCAGGAGGAAGGACGGCCCGTGCTCCTTGGGCGTGATCGGGAAATCGACGCTCGGTCCGACGATCTCGATGTCGCGGAGGGAAAGCTCGACGCCGCTCGGGGCGCGCTTGTCCTCGCGCACGACACCGGTCACCCGTAGGGAGGTCTCCTGCGTGGTCGTGGCGCACCTCGCAAAGACCTCTTCGGGAAGCTCCGCTTTCACGGCGACGCACTGCACGGTTCCGCTCCCATCGCGCACGAGGAGGAATTCGAGCTTCCCGCTCGAGCGGCGGTTGTAGAGCCAGCCCTGAATCCGCACTTCCTCGCCGATTCGATTCCGAAGCGCCCCGATCCGGGTCGCCGAGCCGTTCATGCTGAATCCTCCGATGAAATGCCGGGGCCGCGGCCCGAGTTCGCGGCAGAGGATACCATGTCCGGGGGACATTTCCCTTGACACCCCCGCCGCGTGACACCTAAGTTGCGGCCGTGGCGCTCATCTCGCCCTCGAGACATCGACGAGCGTTGAATCGTGCGCTCCTTCCTGCCGCCGCGGCGCTGGTATTTGTGTCGCAGCTCGCGCCGATCCGTCCCGCCGCGGCTCCCTGCGCCTTCGCATACGCCGGCGCCAATGCCGTGTCGCAGGAGCTGGAACACAAGCGCGACACCGGACAGGCGCGGGCGCTCGCTCCGGCCCAGGCCCGCTACCGCGAGGCGCTCTCGGCGCTCCGCGCGGGCAACCAGGGCGAGGCGGAGCGGCTTCTCGCCGCCGCCGCGGAATTCGATCCGGCCTACCCCGATCCTCACTTCACCCTGGCCGGCGCGCTCGCCTTCAGAAATCCGGAAAAGTCGGTCGGCGAGCTCGGCGAGGCGTTCCGGATCGTGAGCCGGAACTATTCGTGGCAGCGTCACCTGCTCGCGAACGCGCTGACCGGGTTCCTTGTCGTGTGGATGCTGAGCCTCCTCTGCGCGGTCGTGGGCATCGCCCTTCGCCACCTGCCCCACCTGGTCCACATCTTCACCGAGCTGACGGGGCGGTCCAAGGGCGCGCTGGCGAACGCGGGCGCGACCCTGATCGCGCTCTGCCCCTTGCTCTGGGGGCTGGGCCCGGTTCCCACGGCCACGGTGTACGCCGGCCTCCTCTCCTTCCGGATCGGACGCAGGGAAGCGTTCCTCGTAGGGCTTTTCGTCGTCTCCTCGATCGCCCTCACGACGTTCGCGACCGTGATCGCTCCGTGGGCGGGCCCTCCCAGCCTGCAGGAACCAAGCCTTCTCGTGGACCGCGCGCTTCACTCCGGCGCCGACGCCGAGGTCTCGGGCGCGCTCCAGGCTCTGGCGATGCGGGATCCCTCCGAGCCGCTCTACGCGTTCACCCTCGGCACGATTGCCCGGCGTGAGGGAGACTTCGACACCGCCGAGCGTCAACTGGGCCAGGCGGACGCCCTCCGGCCGAACTCGGTCTGGACGCTCGTGAATCTCGGAAACGTGTACTTCGCGCGCGAGGACTACGGCCGCGCCGGCGCTGCCTACGAGGCGGCGGCAAAGGCGGCTCCACAAGCCGCCGAGCCGCACTTCAACCTGGCGCAGACCTACACGAAGCAGCTCATGTTCACCGAGGCCAACCGCGAGCAATCGGCGGCCACGGCGCTCGCCTTCGACCGGGTCAGCGACATGTCCCGGATCAGCGCGCCGCAACTGAACCGGACCGTCATGGAGGCGATGCCCCCCGCCGAGGCGCTCTGGAATCTCGCGCGCCGGACGGCTCCCGAGCGCGGGCTCATCGCGACCCGGAACAACGGCTATCTCCGGTTCCTTCTCTCGCTCCTGCCCCCGGCGCCCTTCTCGATCTTCTTCCTCGTGGCGCTCTTCCTGATCTTCGCGGGGCTGGGGCAGATTCTCGGGCGGGCGCTCGCGACGCTCCAGTGCTCCAACTGCCAGAAGGTGGTCTGCCGGCGGTGCGTGTTCCGGATGCAGCAGCGAGCCTTCTGCGAGGGATGCTACGGCGCGGTGAAGGATCTCAAGTCGATGGAGTTCACCCGCCTCCTTCTCACCGGCCGCGGCAGCCGGGCCTCGCGGCGCAGGTCCGTTCTGGAGACCGCGGCAACGTTCCTGCTCCCGGGCGCGGGCCAGATGTTGCGGGGCGCGAGCCTCAGCGGCTTCTTCGCGATCCTGGTCATGGTGGGCGCGGCCATGCTGGTGATCGCGAACGGCGCGCTCATTTCCTCGAGCGACGTGCTTCCGGTTCCGTCCGCGGGCTGGGCCAAGCGGATCCCACTGACCTTGCTCTTCGCGCTCACCTACGTGATCACGGTCGCGAGGTACTACGCGAAGACCACGGACAAGAAGCCCAGCATCACACATTCGGTTACTCGAGCTTCGGGACACCCCACGGCGGCCGCGAAGATCGAAGGAGGAAGGCGGTAGCATGGCGCTCCAGGGCAACCTCGACGATTTCAGCCTTCCCGAGATTCTTCAGCTGATCGCCGTCCAGCAGAAGTCCGGCGTGCTCAAGCTAACCTCGGGCAGCGACGTCGCGGTGATCTTCTTCGAAGGCGGCCGCGTCGTCTCGACCCGCGACCGGCGCCGGAACGCGCGCGATCCGCTCAAGGGCTTCCTGGTACAGACCGGCCACATCACCGGGGCGCAGCTCAAGCAGATCGAGACGATCGAGGCGGAGAGCCGCCGCGAACTGACCGATGTCATCCTGAGCGGCAACTATCTCACCAGCGAGAATCTCACGCTCGCGATCCAGGACCAGATCCAGGACACCATGCACCAGCTGCTCACGTGGAAGCAGGGCACCTATCATTTCTCGGGCGACGCGCGCACGGTCCCCAAGTTCGCGGCGAACGTGCGGCTCAACACGGAAGGGCTCCTCATGGAGTCCATGCGCCGTCTGGACGAGATCGTCCGGTACAAGCAGCTTCTTTCCTCGCCGGCCATGGTCCTCCGGCCAAAGGCGCTCGCCGTGCCTCCCAAGGACATGACGGCGCCCGAGCAGCGCGTGCTCCCGCTCGTGGACGGACTCCGGCCGCTCCGCGACATCATCGCGCAATCGAAGCTGGTGGAGTTCGAGGTCTACGAGGCGATGCATCATCTGTTCGAGCTCGGCGTGATCGAGATCTCGCTGGGAGCCGCGCCCGCCAAGGTCACGCCGCTGCCCAAGGAGACGGTCGCGCCGCCGCCGCGAAGCGTGGCGGCCCCGGTCGCGATTCTCTTCGTCATCGCGTCGGCCGCGATCGGAATGTGGGCGACGCCGGCGCTCTACGCCAAGGCAGCGCGAGCGGTTCGCCCTGCCCCGGATCAGGCCTCCAGCGTCGACGATTCGCAGCACCTCGCGACGGCTCTCGAGATCTACCGTTCGCTCCGCGGGACCTACCCCGGGGAGCTGCGCGCGCTCTCCCGGGAGGGGGTTTTGCCTCCCTCCACCGTCTCTTCCTTCGTCAGGCGCTTCGAGTACGAGAGCAACGGGGCGACGTACCGGAAGGTCGCGCGCCCGTAGGATTCGCTGCCCCCTCGTAGGTTCTCCCCCGCTGGGCCCCGCGTTTCACATCGAGAGCAGCTCCGCCGCCGCGCAGAGAGCTTGCGACGCCTCGATCGAACGAAGACATCCATATCCGATGGGGCACGTGCGCCGGAAACAAGGTGAGCACGGATACGCCGCGTAGAGAGCCCGCACCCAGGGCGCGCGCGCGGCGCTCCAGACCGGGCTCGTGGATCCGAAAATCGCGACGGTCGGCTTCCCGAGCGCGGCCGCCAGATGCATCACGCCCGAGTCGTTGGACAGGGCGAGCGCCGACAGATCGAGAAGACCCGCGAGCGCCGGGAGATCGGTGGCGCCCGTGAGGTCCAGAACCGCGTCTCCCGCCAGCCGCGCGACCTCCTGCGCCGGATTCGCGTCCTCCGTGGATCCCACCAGGATGGAGCGGGTGCCGTCGCGGGCCCGGAGCCCCAGCGCGACGGTCGCGAACTTCGCCGGATCCCAGCGCTTCGCCGGCCCGTAGCTCGCACCCGGCGCGATCACCGCGAAGGGGCCCTCGGCGAAACCGGCTCGGCGGAGGAGCGCGGCCGCTCGGGAGCGCTCCTCCGCCAGAGCCTCGATCCGCGGCAGCGCGTCCGGCACCGAGAGCCCTGCCGCGCGCGCGAGGGCCGCGTACTCCTCGACGCGCGGCCGCGAGCGCGGCGCCGCCCTGCGCGGGACCCGGCGGGTCAGGAGCGGATCGCGGAATTCCGCTCCGTACCCGACGCGCTCCGGGATCCCGGAGAGCGTAGCGAGGATCGCGGAGGAGAGCGAATCGGTCAGGAGGAGCGCTACGCCCGGACGGTGACGCCGGATCGCCCC
>JAYUAE010000197.1:0-17355 GCA_043741515.1 Candidatus Eiseniibacteriota bacterium
CGATTGTCTTATAACCGTAACACGTTTGGTAGACAATTACAATCGGGGCCCGGTGTCTCACATGTTGGCAGAGAGGGCGCCTGTGCGCGAAACTACCTCAGAATTGCAAGGCGTCCGCGACTGAGGCCCTCCGCGGTTTTCACACGATAGAAGTACACCCCGGTGGGAAGCCGCTCACCGCGGTCTCCACTACCATTGATCCTCACCTCGTGGCGCCCCGCCGCTACATGCCCTTCATGCATCAAGATCCGGACGAGTCGCCCGGAGGCGTCGAACAGGTCCACCCTCGCAGGCCCCGCCCTCGACGTCACGAATGTGAGCCTCGCCTCCGGGTTCAGCGGATTCGGCGAGACCGAAACGTAAAGAGTGCCGTCCCTCCCAAGGGCCGGAGCGGTAACAACCGGCGCACCACCTGTAACGCGACCAAGATTCAACAGCACCAAGACCGAGTGCGAGTAGTAGTTCGCCACTGCAAGGTCGGGCCGCCTGTCCCCGTTCATGTCTCCGATCGCAACGGACGTAGGACCGTTGCCCGTTCCAAAATCGGTCTTGGCCCCAAACGTCCCGTCGCCGTTCCCCAGCAGCACCGAGACGGTGTTGGAGCCGGTGTTCGCCGCCGCCAGGTCGGGCCGCCCGTCCCTGTCGAGATCCCCGATCGCCACGGAAAGGGGGCTGATCCCCGTTCCAAAATTCGATGCGGCCCCGAACGACCCGCTGCCGTTCCCCAGCAGCACCGAGACTGCGTCGGTGTAGGAATCCGCCAGCACAAGGTCGGACCGGCCATCCGTGTTGAGGTCCCCGATCGCGACGGAGAAGGGTTGGCCCCCTGCCCCGAAGTTGGTCGCGGGCTCGAAGTTTCCGTTGCCCTTCCCAAGCAGCACGGACACCGTGCTGGAGCCGACGTTCGCAACGGCCAGGTCGAGCCGCCCGTCCCGGTTGAGGTCCCCGATCGCCAGAGAGTACGGTTGGCTTCCCGTCCCAAAGTCGGCTGCGGCCCCGAATTTCCCGCTGCCCTTCCCCAGCAGCACCGAGACCGTGTTGGAGCCGGAATTTGCTACCGCAAGGTCGGCCCTCCCATCACCGTTCAGATCTCCGATCGCTACGGACCGCGGACTGAGCCCGGTCCCATAGTCGGCCCTCGCCCCGAACGTTCCGTCTCCCTTGCCCAGGAGCACCGAGACCGTGCCGACAGTCGCAAATTCCGACGAGCCGGAGTTCGCCACCGCCAGGTCCGGCCGCCCGTCGCCGTTCAAATCCCCGATCGCCGTGGAGAAAGGATGCTGTCCCATCGCGTAGTCGGTCCTGGCCCCGAACGTCCCGTCGCCTCGTCCCAATAGTACTGAGGCCGTCCATCCCCCAATGTCGAAGCCGAAGTTCGCTACCGTCAGATCGGGCCGACCGTCGCGGTTCAGGTCCCCGATCGCGACGGAGCGGGCGGGGCTTCCCGTCCCAGAGACGGTCTTGGCGCCGAACGTCCCGTCGCCGTTCCCCAGCAGCGCCGAGACCGTGTTGGAGGAGAGGTTCGCGACTGCCAGGTCTGGCCGCGTGTCACCGTTCAGGTCCCCGACCGCGACGGAGAGGGGATTGGCTCCCGTTCCAAAGTCGGTCTTGCCCCCGAACGTTCCGTCGCCTTTACCGAGCAGCACCGAGACCATGTTGACGTTGCCGGCATCCGGCACGGCCAGGTCGGGCCGCCCGTCCCCGTTCAGGTCCCCGATCGCCACCGAGTTGGGCTCGTCTCCCGTCCCAAAATCGGTCTTAACGCCGAACGTGCCGTCACCGTTCCCCAGCAGCACGGAGACCGTCGCAGAGAGCCGGTTCGCGACTGAGAGGTCCGGCCGGCCGTCCCTGTCCAGGTCCGCGATCGCAACGGACGTGGGCCCAGCGCCGGTTCCAAAGTCTGTCTTGGCCCCGAATGTCCCGCTGGCGTTGCCCAGCAGGACCGAGACGGTGTAGGAGTAGGCGTTCGTCACCGCTAGGTCGGGCCGCCTGTCCCCGTTCAGGTCCGCGATCGCGACGGAGGTGGGACCGCCTCCCACACCGAAGTCGGTCCTCGTCCCAAACGTCCCGTCACCGTTGCCCAGCAGCACTGAAACCGTGTTTGAGTTCAAGTTCCCCACCACCAGGTCGGGCTGTCCGTCCCGGTTCAGGTCTCCAATCGCGACAGACTGGGGATTGCTGCCCGTGGGAAAGTCGGTCTTGGCCCCGAACGTTCCGTCCCCGTTGCCCAGCATCACCGAGACCGTGTTGCCCGGGCCGAACTGGCTGGCGTTCGCCACAGCCAGGTCGAGCCGTCCGTCCGCGTTCAGATCTCCGATCGCGACGGAGAAGGGCTGGCTCCCAGTCCCAAAGTCGGTCTTCGCCCCGAACGTCCCGTCGCCCCTTCCCAGCAGCACAGAAACCGTTCCGGAGCCGGAGTTCGCCGCCACTAAGTCGGGCCGACCGTCACGGTTCAAGTCTCCGAGCGCGACAGAGCGGGGACCTCGCCCCGCATCAAAGGAAAGAAAGGACGCGGCGAAGAGAGGGTCGGCCGAGGACTCCTGCGGGACGGGCAGCGCGAACAGCGCGAGCCCGAGAAGGGTCGCCAGAGGGTGTCTGCGCGCGCTCACTCCCAGTGGGAGCCGGACTCGGGGAAATCGTGAAGAGCTTCTCATAACGTAACCCCCCTGCGCACGGCCCTCGCCTGGAGTCGGTCGCGGGTTCATGGCGCGCTGTGGGAACTCGTGGGCGAAATGGAGGAAAGAGGTGCCACGGTGCGCCCCACGTTAGGCTTCTCCCAGAGATCCAGCGCAGGGCGCGTGGCAGCGGGCCAGGTGGCGGCTCGGGTCAACCGCCCCATCATGGGTGCCCTAGAGAAGACCTATCAAACTACGAGTGAAATCGTACTACCAGGGCGTCCGTGATTCAACGCCAGAGCCCCTTGTCGAGACGCGTGGAATCACTCCGAAGACTTTCGCGATACAGCTTCTGATTATAGCCTAGAATGAGAGGTCAGCAAGGAACCGGCCGGATTGGAAACCTGAGCCGTCGGTTCCATTAGGGAGGCGTTCAGGAGGCTCTTCTAGAAATGCTCCGGGCCAAGGGGAACACCTGAGGCTCCTGTGGGGTTTGTATACAACAGGTACGTCTCGAAGATACGTCTCGAAACCGATTGGCCCGCTGCCCACACCGATGTGGAGGTAGTTTGGGAGGCACCCTGCGCAAGACCCGGAGCGGCGACGCATGCTCGATCCTTTTCCTCATCTTCGCCGCCTCGGCCCTGTCCGCCGCGCAGCCTCTCCCGGTACCGGCCTCCGCAAGCTCGATCGGGACGCGCCGGGGTTGGAACGTCTTCCTGGCGGAACCATGCGCCGACACGGTCTCGGCCAAGCTGGGCGACGTGGTTCCGGCGATCCGGCGCACGCTCGAGGCCGATGAGTGGCGCATCGAGCGCGCCGACGTGAGGACGGGCGAGGTGCGGACGCGCTGGAAGGAGCTCCACCACCCGCTCGTTCGCATGCTCATGGGGCGGATCGAGGCGCGATGCGCGGTGGACGCGAGGCCCTTCCAGTCCGGCGAGACGATCGTGATCTTCCAGGGCGGGATCGCCGCGAAGGAACATATCGAGGACAATCCGGGCCTGGTTCTCGCGAAGCGCGCCTACCGGAATGCCGCACGGGACTGGCGGACCGAGCTGCGCGCCGATCTCGCGCGACGGAACGAGCTTCGCGTCGAAGCCCGATGAACCGGTTCTCGGTCGTTGTTCCCGCATATAACGAGGAGCGGCTCCTCTCCGCATGTCTCGACTCCCTTCAGGCTCAGGATTACCCCGGCGAGATCGAGATCATCGTCGTCGACAACGCCAGCACGGACCGGACCGGCGGCATCGCCCAGGCGAGAGGCGTGCGCGTTCTCGAGGAGTCCCGGCGCGGATACGCGGCGGCCCTCGCGCGCGGATTCAGGGAAGCGACCGGCGACATCATCGCCACGACCGATGCGGACACGGTGGTGCCGAAGAACTGGATCTCCCGATTGGCTCAGGAATACGACGAGCGACCGGACGTCGTGGCCGTCGGGGGCGAGATCATCTTCTGCGATCCCTCCCGCTCCGCGCGTCTCCTTACCCACGGCGTGCTCCCGCTCATCAACCGGATCGACCGGGGCGCTCCCGCCGGTCCGCACCTGTGGGGGGCCAATTTCTCGGTCCGGCGCTCGGCGTTCCTCGAGGCGGGCGGGTGGCATCCTCGATTCAACCTCCAGGCCGACACCGAGCTCTCGGAGCGGCTGAGGCAGTTTGGCCGCGTGGTTCTTCTCGAGGATCTGCCTGTGTACACCTCATGCCGGCGCTGGAACCGCTCCTTGCTCCACAGCTCGCTCCTGTACGCATCCAATTTCCTCTGTTTCCAGATGCTGCGACGGCCGCTCTGGCGCGCGTTTCCCGACATCCGCGACGACGTCCGCGCCTCGGGGCGCTTCCGGGTGTGGCCGACTTTTCTCGCCGCGTGCCTCCTCGCGATGGTGCTTCTCGTTGGATACGAGACCTTCGCGCCCTGGTCGAATGCGTTTGGAAAAACCTACTGGTCCGCCGCGACACGGAAGCGCGTCGTGGCGCTCACGTTCGACGACGGACCGAACGAGCCCTCCACCTCCGAGGTGCTCTCGATCCTGCGCAAGGAGGGGGTCAAGGCAACCTTCTTCCTGGTCGGAGAGGACGTGCGAAGGTATCCCGCGACAGCCCGATCGATCGTGCGCGAGGGGCACGCGATCGGCAACCACTCCGATTCGCACCGGTTCGCGTTCGCTCTGGAAGCGGCCTGGGATCAGGCCAAGGACCTCGATCGCGCCGAGGAGACGATCCACCAGGCAACCGGGGTGTTCCCGCGGCTGTTCCGGCCGCCGCAAGGGATCCGGTCGCCGTGGCTCATGAACCTTCTCAGGCAGGATTCTCTCGTAATGGTCAACTGGGACGATGCGCCCGGAGACTGGACCCATCTGGGCGCGAAGCAGCTCGCGGACCGGGCCGTCGCGCATGCGCACCCCGGCGCGATCATCCTCCTCCACGACGGCCTCGACAACATTCGCGGGGTCGACCGGAGCGCGACGATCGCCGCCCTGCCCGAAATCATCCACAGGCTCCGCCGCGAGGGGTATACCTTCCTGACGCTGCCGGAGCTCCTGGGCCTCCCCGAAGGGCTTCACAGCGCGCCCCACCTGTAGATCAGCGGCGCCAGAGGAGATGATCGAGGGAAAGAACGTCGTCCCCGCGCGGCATGACCAGGACGAAGACCAGTAGCATGAGACGCGGGATGACGTGGGTGTGGAACTCATAGAGGAAATCTTTCAGGAGGTGGCCGTACGTGACGATCACGAGGATCCCGCCGAGCAGGAGGAGCGCCGGTCGGGTCAGGAGTCCAAGGACCACGAGCCACCCTGCGACGAACTCGACGTATGGGATCGCGAGCCCGAGCGTCCAGAGGAGCCAAGCCGGGATCCAACTCGACGCGTAAGGATCCACGAAGTACCGGTGCGCGTGCGCGTGCGCACCCATCTGGAAGAGCTTGCCCCAGCCTGCCATCCCGAAGATGAGGCCGAGGATCACGCGGGCGAAGAAGATCGCCCAGGCCCGGTCCGGCACGGTCTCGTTCATTGGCCGGATGCTACTCGTTTGTGAGCCTCATGCGGTACTCAATGTTCTATGCTCTATGCGTCGTCCACGCGTCACCAGACCGACGGCCCTACTCGTACCGCAGGGCGTCGATGGGGCGGAGCTGCGAGGCCCGCACCGCGGGCAGGAGCCCGAAACCTACCCCCACGGCGGAACAGAAGAGAAGCCCGATGACCGCCCACTCCATGGGCACGCTCGCGTCGAAGTGGGTGAACATGGCCACGAGATTCCCCAGGCCGAATCCGAGCAGGACGCCGATCAGGCCGCCGATGTTGCAGAGGATCACGGCCTCGAGCAGGAACTGGCCCAGGATGCTCACCCGCTTCGCGCCCAGCGCCTTACGGATGCCGATCTCGCGGGTGCGCTCGGTCACGGCCACGAGCATGATGTTCATGATGCCGATGCCCGCCACGACCAGGGCGATGATGCCGATGACGAACGCGGCCAGCTTCACGCCCATGCTCATCTTGTTGAATTGCGTGATCAGGCTCGCGCTGTTGAAGAACTCGAAATTGTCCTCCTGGCCGGGCTTCAGGCCGCGATCGTGCCGCAGCACCTGGCGCGTTTCCACGATGGCGTCCTCGATCAGCTCCGGAGTCCTGGCCCGCACGGTGATGTTCACGGAGCGCTGGAAGCCGTCCTTGCCGGTGATGCCGTATGTATTGAGGAACGTGGAGACCGGCATCAGGACGTAGTTGTCGAAGCTGCCTCCGAAGGCGGACTTCTTCTCGTCGAAGACACCGACCACCTCGTACTTGCGGCCGTCCACGCGGATGTCCCTCCCGATGGGATCCACGAAGGGATAGAGCTTCTTCGCGATCGCGTACCCGATGACGGCCACCTTGCGCGCCGTCTTCACGTCCACCTCCGAGATGTTCCTCCCCAGGCCGACGAAGTGCGTGTTGTTGGGCGGGTACTCCGGGGTTCCCCCGCAGATCGAGATGTTCGGGTTGGTGGAGACGCCCTTGTACTGCGCCACGAATCCGAAGTCCCAGATCTCCGATCCCACCAGGTCCACCGTGCCCACATGCTGGCGGATGGCCTCGGCGTTCTCGAGGGTGAGGGCGGGCCGGCGCATCGCCTTGCGCCGGTCCCCGTCGGAGTGGAATCCTCCGGCGGGCCACTTCTGGACCTGGAAGGTCTGTGCCCCCAGGACGCTCATCTCGCGCTCCAGGGTGCCCTGGATCACCGAGATCGCGGTCATCACGGCGATGATCGAGGCCACGCCCGCAACGATCCCGACGAGGGTGAGCATGGACCGGAGCTTGTTGCTCAGGATCGCTCCCATGGACATGAAGAGCGTGTCAAGCGGACGCATGGTGCGTCCTCCAGCGGCCGGGCGCGCTACTCATGGCGAAGCGCTTCGATGGGGTCGAGCGTGGCTCCCCGCCATGCGGGAAACACGCCCGCCATGACACCCACCAGGATCGAGACCACGACCGCGACGATCAGGATCGGCGCCGAGAGGCTGGCCGGCATCACCGCGGCGTTGATGATCGCCGTCACGAGCGCCGCGAGCAGGATGCCGATGGCTCCGCCCAGGAGGCAGATCGAGGAGGACTCGAAGAGGAACTGGAACAGGATGCTCCGGCGGGTCGCGCCGATGGCCTTCCGCACGCCGATCTCGCGGGTCCTCTCGGTGACCGAGACGAACATGATGTTCATCACGCCCACCGCTCCCACAAAGAGCGAGATGCTCGTCACGATCAGCCCGACCAGGATCACCACGCCCATCGTGTTGTTGAAGGCGCCGACCAGCGTGTCGAGCTTGTTGATCGAGAAGTTGTCGGCTTCGGCCGGCCTCAGGTCGCGAATCTTGCGCATCTCGCCGATCGTTTCGAACTCGAGGTCGCGCACCGCCTCCTGGCTCGGCGCCTTGACCGCGACGTTCACGTCCTGGCGACCGTGCGAGCCGCCGAACGCCTTCACGTAGGAGGTGATGGGAACGATGATCTGCCGGTCGAAGTTCGGGCCGCCGAGGAAGCTTCCTCCCTGTTTCTCCATCACGCCGATCACCCGGAACGACGTGCGTCCGATCTTGAT
The DNA here is from genome assembly GCA_043741515.1 of Candidatus Eiseniibacteriota bacterium. Lineage (GTDB taxonomy): Bacteria > Eisenbacteria > RBG-16-71-46 > SZUA-252 > SZUA-252 > WS-7. Next base: position 7,688 of record JAYUAE010000197.1, read on the forward strand.
GTTCTGGTTCAGGGGATTCACCGCGCCGAAGATGCCGTCGCGCACGTCGGTGCCGATGACGCACACGTTCTTCTTGTAGGTGATGTCGAAGGGCATGAGGAACCTGCCGGTCTGCGGCTGCGCGCTGGAAAGCCGCGATTGCTTCTCGGTGGTCCCGAGAATCGTCACCCCCTCCATCGTCTCGGCGCGGTACTTCACGTCCATGCGCGTGTCCATGGTGGGATTGACGATCGCCCTCCCGCGCAGCTTCTCCTCCAGCTTGCGCGCCTCGCGAAGGTCCAGGTTGGGCCGGTTCCGGTACATGAAGAAGTCGTTCATGACCACCCAGGGCATCCGGGAGACGTAGATCACGTCGGTGCCCACGGAGGAGAAGCTCTCTCGGAAGCGGTTCTGGAGTCCGTTCGCCGCCGTCATGGTGACCACGACGGCGACGATGCCGATGATGATGCCCAGCGTCGTCAGGGCGCCACGGGCCTTGTTCGCGCGGATCGCGCGGAGGGCGATCTGGAAGGATTCGCCCAGCCCTTGAGCCGTCTTCATCCGGTGGGGGCCGCCGCGGCCTTCGCCCGGTCCATGCCCTTCTTGGTGTTGTCGACGGTGACGACGGCGCCGTTCTCGAGGTCCTTGGAGATGGCGCGATAGCTCCCGGTGACCACCTCGTCTCCTTCCTTGAGGCCGTCCAGGATCTCGATCAGCTCATCGCTCTGGATCCCGGTCTGGACCTGCTTGGCGACCGCCTTGCCGTTCTCGACCACGAACACGATCTCGACGAAACCATCCTTGTCCGGCTTGTAGCGCGCCTCCGCGTCCTTACGCTTCTCCCCCTTGAGGGTCAGCTGGTCCACCGTGCGAACCGCCACGCTCTGGAGCGGCACGCTGACCGCGTTGTCGTTCGTCTTGGTCACGATGTCCGCGCTGGCCGTCATGCCCGGTCGCAGCGTCTTGGGCGGATCGATGATGGCGATCTTGATCTCGAATTCGGTTTTCTGCTCCGTGCTGCCGGCGCCCGTGGAGTTCGCGCTGCTGGCGATCTCCGAGACGATGCCGCGGAGCTTCTGATTCGGCAGCGCGTCCACCTCGATCTCGGCCGGTTGCCCGATCGCGACCGACATGATGTCGTTCTCGTCCACGTTGACCTGAGCCTCCATCGCCGAGAGATCCGCGATGATGAGGATCACGTCTTTCTGGAACTGGGAGCCGAGCGCGATCTCGCCCTGTTCCTTGTTCAGCGCGCTGATCGTGCCGGACATGGGCGCGTAGATCGTAGTCTTGGAAAGGTCGTCGCGCGCCTGCTTGAGCGCGGCCTTGGCCTGCTGCACCTGGTCCATGGCCGACTTGTGGCGCGCCACCTCGACCTTGTATTCGGCCTGCTTCGCCTCGAACGCCGACTGCGACTCCAGCTTGCCCGCCAGGAGCTCCTTGGACCGCTTGTACTCGTTCTCGGCCCTCGTCATGTTCTCGCTGACCAGGGAGGCGTTCGCCTCGGCGGAGCTCACGCTGGCCTCGGCGCTCTCGACGGCGGCGGCGTAGCGCTCGCGGGAGAGCCCCACGAGCAGCGTGCCCTTCGTGACCCACTGCCCTTCCACGACCGGGAGCTTGGTGATCTTGGCGCTCACGTCCGCGCTGATCTCCACCTGGGTCTTGGGCTGGATCTTTCCGGTCGCGCTGACCTTCTGCACGATCTTCTGGCGCGCCACCTTCGCGGTCTGCACCTGGGGGGTCTTGCTTCCGCGGCCACGCAGGGCCATGCCGGTCACCGCGGCGATCAGCAGCACCGCGGCGACGCCGATCCATACGTGTTTGCGCTTCAGTTTCATTGAGACACGCCTCCCGTTTCTCGAAGCCGCAGCGATTGGTTGTGCTTGGGGGGAACCTGAGAAGAATACGACCAAAACTAGACCCAGGTTACGACGCACTTCGAGAAATTCCGACCGGTTCCGAGCCGGGGGAGACCTCTCTACGCAAGCGCCTTTGCCATGGCCACTTACGTGGCGACCCGCGTGCCGTCCGGTTCGCAGGGGCCCGGAATTTCTCCCGCGCCCCCAGGTATCGCTTTACTTCCGCGTCATGATCGCCGATAGTCTTTCCAGCAGTAGCCTAGCGGTCGTACGTAACGCATGAGTTGCGATGGATTGCCGCAGGAGAGCACCCCAGCGGCCTTTTTTGTACCCGGGGAGGTCAACTCCCCGGGGGCCCGACCAACGAGGCCGGGCCGGCCGATCCGAAAGGTTCGGCGAGTAGGGGCGGAATGCCCCAGTACGCAAGGAGCAAAGAGTGGCTGTTGGAACCGTGAAGTGGTTCAACGAGGCGAAGGGTTTTGGCTTCATCCAGCAAGAGGGCGGCGAGGACGTGTTCGTGCATTACTCTTCCATCTCGGGCGAGGGCTTCAAGACCCTGGCCGAAGGTGAGCGCCTGGAGTTCGAGGTCGTCAAGGGGCCGAAGGGCCTTCAGGCGGCCAACGTCCGCAAGGCGTAACCGGCTCGGCATAAGCCAGAACCACGCGAGGCGGCACCACACGGTGCCGCCTCAACTGTTTTCCCCCCGTCGCCTCTGCCCCCCGCTACTTTTCCCGGACAAGAACGGTTCGGTCAAGCTGGTCGACCAGGTGAGCGTGGATCTCAAGCGGTACGGGAAGCCCCAGATCGACCAGTACAAGGTCGTGATCGCTCCAACCGCTCCATCCCACCCTTCCAGCATGGAGGCGAAGGAGAAGAAGGGTCCAGCACCACGCACACCCGCTGAGTTGTGCGGGCCCACTCGTCCTCTCAGTACCGCGGCATCGACGGATCGACCGTCTCCGCCCAGGCGTTGATTCCTCCGGTGAGATTGCGCACCTTTCGGAATCCGGACTCCTGCAAGAGCTGGAGCGCCTTCCGGCTCCGGATTCCGCTGCGGCAGAAGGCGACGATCTCGTCCGCGGTGCTCAGCTCTCCGAGCGCGTATGGAAGGCGGCTCAGCGGGATCAGGGTCGCGCCCGGGAGCCGCGAGATGTCCCACTCCTGAGACTCGCGCACGTCGAGGAGCACGAGGTCCGAGCCCTGGTCGAGCCTTCCCTTCAGATCGGTTGCCGTCATCTCCAGCTCTCCCGCGTCGCCCGCCAGCGCCGGGTCCATGCCGCAGAACACTTCATAGTCGATGAGCGCCCTGATGGTGGCGTTCGGCCCGCACACGGGGCAATCGGGATCCTTCCTCAGCTTGAGCGTGCGAAAACTCATCGCGAGCGCGTCGAAAAGGAGGAGCCTTCCGACGAGAGGGTTCCCTTCGCCCAGGATCAGCTTGATCACCTCCGCCGCCTGGATCGAACCGACGATCCCCGGCAGTACGCCCAGAACGCCCCCCTCGGCGCACGAGGGCACGAGCCCGGCGGGAGGAGGTTCCGGATAGAGGCAGCGATAGCAGGGCCCTTCCTTCGTCGCGAAGACCGACGCCTGCCCCTCGAAGCGGAAGATGCTCCCGTATACGTTCGGCTTCCCCGTGAGAACGCACGCGTCGTTCACGAGGTAGCGGGTCGGGAAGTTGTCGGTGCCGTCGGCGACGATGTCGTACTTGCCGAACAGCTCGATCGCGTTCTCCGAGGTCAGCCTCGTCTCGTGGGTCTCGATCGCGATGAGCGGGTTCACCTCGTGAAGCCGCTTGCGGGCGGACTCGAGCTTGGGCCGTCCCACGTCCGAGGTGCCGTGGATGATCTGCCGCTGCAGATTGGATTCGTCCACCACGTCGAAATCCACGATCCCGATTCTCCCCACGCCCGCGGCGGCCAGGTAGAGCGCGAGCGGCGAGCCCAGCCCGCCGGCCCCGATCAGGAGCACGCTCGCGTTCTTGAGCTTCACCTGACCCTGGAGCCCCACTTCCGGCATGATGAGGTGCCGGCTGTAGCGCCGGATTTCCTCGGAGGAAAGCGGGAGCGGGGACGCGGTCGCCGGCGACACTCCAGGGCGGGTCGGCGGCGGCCCGGCGCCTCCGGCCACGGAAGGCACGATGCTCAGGACGTCCTTCTCCGTGAGCGGGGTGTCGCCCTTCAACACCAGATAACGCACGTCCTCGTCGTTGACGTACACGTTCACGAAGGAGCGGAGCATCCCGTCCTCGGCGTAGAGGTGCTTCTTGAGCTGGGCGTGCCGCTGGACGAGACTGCGCAACGCGTCGCCGACGGTCGCCCCCTCGACTTCGACTTCTTGGGCCCCGCCCACAAACCCCCTCAACGGGGTCGGGATCAGCATCTTCACGTGCATTCCAGTTCCTCCGGGTCGAAGCGGTCGCGCTCGTCGCTCAGCACCCACGATGTCATGTCCGTCGGCTTGCCCTGTTCCACACTCAGGATCACGTACGAGTACCACGGCCACGCGTGCTCGCGATCAAACTCCGAGGGCTCTGCCGGATGGTCCGGGTGCGAGTGATAGATCCCCAGCACCTCGAGTCCGTGGGTTCGCGACCATGCGTCGGCTTCGCGATAGGCCTCCGGGCCCACGTAGTAGCGGCGCTCGCGCGAGTCGGGGTTCCGGTTCTCGAAGGGCCGCGTCAGGAACACGAACTTTCCGCCGCCGTTCACCTGACCCACGAGCGCGCCGCAGCACTCCTCGGGATAGGAGCGCGCGCCCTGCGCCCGGATCTCCTCGATCACGCCTTTCGGAACCCGGATCACGGCCGCTCCTCCCAGAAACGATCGCTCAGGTACCGGTCGCCGCCATCGGGAAAGATCGTCACGATCCGGGGCGCCTCTCCCGAACGTAGCGCCTCGCGCGCCACCTCGAGCGCGCCGTGGAGCGCCGCTCCGGACGAAATACCGATCAGGAGCCCCTCCTCGCGCGCGACGCGCCGCACCATCGCGTACGCAGCCTCGGTCGCCACACCGCGCCGCTCGTGCGGGAACGCGGGATCGAAGATCGGCGGCACCATCGCGGACTCCATGTGCTTGAGCCCCTCGAGCCCATGGAAGGGCGAGTCGGGCTCGACGGCAACGATACGAACTCCGGGGATCTCCTCCCGGAGCCGCCTGCCCACGCCCATCAGCGTTCCCGAAGTGCCGAGACCGGCCACGAAGTGCGTCACGCGTCCGCCGGTCTGATCGAGGATCTCGACACCCGTCGTGCGGTAGTGGGCCTGCCAGTTGGCCGGATTGGAGTACTGGTCCGCGTAGAAGTAGCGCTCCCCTTCGGCCGCGGCGATCCTGCGCGCCTCGAGGATCGTGCCGTCGGAGCCCTCTTGCGGGTCGGTCAGCCTCAGATCCACGCCGTAGGCCCGGAGGATGCGGATCCGTTCCTGGCTCGCGTTCGCGGGGAGACAGAGGGTGACGCCGTAGCCCTTCACGGCCCCGATCATGCCGTACGCGATTCCCGTGTTCCCCGAGGTCGCGTCGAGGATCCTCCGGCCCGAGGCGAGGGCGCCGCTCTGCTCGGCCTGCTCGACGATCGCCAGCGCCGGCCGGTCCTTTGCCGAGCCGCCCGGGTTTTCCCACTCCAGCTTGGCGTAGATCTCGGCACCCCGAAGCTCCGAGCCGATTCGATGAAGCCTGAGGAGCGGCGTGCCTCCGATCAGGCTGAGGAGCGACTTGGTCTCCCTGGAACGGACGCGATCCTTGAGAGCGGCTCTCGTCACGGTGAGGATTCTCCCTGGAAAATGGCTCGGCGGACGCGGCGGCGGACGCCTCAATGGCTACGATGACCTGGGTTTGGAAGCTGCGGAGGGGCGGATCGGGCCCGGCCGGACCGGCCTAGGCCAAATCGATCCGCGGACTACAGATACACTTCCGCGGGAGCATCGGCGAGGACGCGGCCGCCTGGCGTTTCAGTGGCATGCGGTTTCGATGCGGCGACGCGACTCCCGGATGCGGCAGCATGACACGATTATAACAGAGATTGGCTGGTCTTAGGTACCCGGGCACCCTAAGCTTACATGCATGACAAAATCAGCCCTGCTCTCGGGCAGGATCTCGAACGTTGGTCCACACCCCATAGAGGTGCACTCATGAAAGTCTTCGGGCTCTCCCGCATCGCCGCCCTGGCGCTCGTCCTGGCGCTCTCCGCGGCGCCGGCTTCATCGCAGACGGCAGTCAAGAGCGGGTTCAATGTGTTCACCGCGCAGCAGGATATCGACCTCGGGAGGCAATCGGCGAGTCAGATCGAGCGACAGCTGCCCATGGTTTCGAGGCCGGTTGTAACGCGCTACATTTCCCAGATCGGCGCGAGGCTGGCTCAGCAGGCGCCCGGGGAACGGTACCCCTATCAGTTCAAGGTCGTGAACCTCTCCGACATCAACGCCTTCGCTCTTCCCGGCGGGTTCATCTATTCATCGAGGTCTCATCGAGCGGGTGCGGTCGGAGGGAGAGCTGGCGGGCGTCATGGCCCATGAGATCTCGCACGTCGCGCTGCGCCATCAGACAAATCAGGCCTCGAAAGCCTACCTGGCGAAGGCCGGCGTGGGAGTTCTCGGAGGGTTGCTGGGGGGATCATCCCGAGCCGGAAGTCAGATCATCCAGGCGGTGGGAGGATTCGGCCTCAACACCCTGTTCCTTCGCTACTCCCGCTCCGCGGAACAGCAGGCGGACATCGTCGGGGCGCAGATCATGGCGAGGGCCGGGTACGACCCCAACGACATGGCTCGCTTCTTCGACCTGCTGCGCCAGGAGGCTGGGCGGGATCCGGGGAAGGTCGAGAGATTCTTCAGCGATCATCCCGCGCCGGCGGATCGGGCGGCAAGGGTCCGGCAGGAGGCGAGCAAGCTGTCCATCCGGCTGACGCCTCAGATCGGCTACCTCGCCTCGGCGCAACGGGAGCTGCGTCAGCTCCCGCCGGCCCCGACGCTCGCTCAGGCCATGAAAGGGCACCCCGCATCCACGAGTGACCCAGGAACGGCTCAGGGAACCATCGAGTCCCCGTCCAGCCGCTACCGTGTGTACCGTTCCTCGCAGGGATTGTTCGAGATGCAGATTCCGGAGAACTGGCAGGCCCGCGCCTCCACGTACGGGGCCACGATCGTCCCGCGGGGCGGAATCGAGCAGGCCTCCAGCGGGAAGCAGGAGCTGCGCGCGGGAGTGATCGTGAACCACTACGTTCCGTTCGACGGCTCCGTCGGCTCCGGCTATCAGGATCCGGGCGGGTCTCTCTTCGGAAGCACCTCCCTCGAGGAGGCGACCAGCGACCTGGTCCGCCAGATCATGAACGCGAACACTTATCTGAAGCCCGTCTCGGGGTCCACGAGACGAGGGAATGTTTCCGGCACGCGTTCCGTCTCCCTGTTTCTGGAGGGCGCTCCTCCCGGCACCGGAGACCAGGAGCGGATGATGGTGACGACGCGGGAGCTTCAGGACGGGCACGTGATCTACGTGCTTTCTCTGGCGAAGGAGAGCGACTACCCGGTACTCGAGCCTGCGTTCAACAACATGCTGCGCACGCTCCGCGTGAATGACAACTCCACGCACGAGTGACCGGGGGCGGCTACGGCCCACCGCCCGGACAAATGAATAGCAAGCGGTTGACGCCACCCCGGCCCGCGAGCAGGATGGGGCCGCCGAACCTGGCATCTGCGAGCGCAGTAAGCAGGGGCCGCTGATCGCGGCGCGGCATCCTTCATCGCAAAGGGGGAAACGATGAGGCTCGTGTGCAGCGTGGGAATCGCCATTGGAGTGCTGACGCTTTTTGCCTCCCGCCCCGCGGCCGCCCAGACCGCGACCATCACCGGCTCCATCGCCGACAGCACCGGCGAGGGCCTCCCCTCCGCCGTGATCCGCGTGGACGAGAGTTCCCTCCGAGCCACCAGCGGCGCGACGGGGGCCTACCGGATCGAGGGAGTGCCCGCTGGGCCGCACACGCTGCGGGTCTTCCTGATCGGATACAAGCCCCTGAAGAAGGACGTCACCGTCGGGGCGGGCGAGACGGCCAACGTGGATCTCGCGCTGCAGCGGGCGCCGATCCTGCTCGCGCCTACCGAGATCCTGGTGGGATCGCGCGCCCCGCATACCGCAGCCGATGAGCTGGCCGTTCCCGTGGATGTCTACACGTCGGAGAAGATCGCCAGGCAGGGAGCGAGCGAGACGAGCCAGATCTTGCAGTCGCTCTCCCCTTCCGTGAACTTCCCCCGCCAGAGCGTCACCGACGCGACCGACGTCGTCCGGCCGTTCACGCTGCGCGGCCTGAGCCCCGACCACACGCTCGTGCTCGTCAACGGATCGCGCCGCCACCAGACCGCGCTGGTCAACACCTTCGCCTACGGGACGGGAGCGGGCTCGAGCGGCGTGGACATGAACGCGATCCCGGCCAGCGCCATCGACCGGATCGAGGTCCTGCGCGACGGCGCCTCGGCCCAGTACGGCTCGGACGCCATCGCGGGCGTGGTGAACCTCGTCACGAGGAAGGGACGGTTCACGCCCTTCGTGAACGTGGCGGCCGGCCGGTACACGCCGAAAGATTATCCGGACGACGGGACGACCACGGACGTGAACGGCGGCTGGGGAATCGGACTGGGATCCGGATCGCTCGCGCTTTTCGGAGAGTTCCTCGACCGCCAGCCGACCAACCGGGCCTGGGCCGATCCGTTCGATACGAGCGGGAACGGGCTGGCCGACTCGGTGAACAGCGAAGGGCAGGTCGTCCTCAAGCGGAACCCGGTGCCTCAGCCGAATCACCACTGGGGGGACGGACTCGAGAAGGACGTGCTGACGTACGCAGACTTTCGCATGCCTCTGACCGGCACCGGCGCGAGTCAGTTCTACGCGCACGGCGGCTACAGCTTCCGCAAGGGGACCGGCGACGGGTACCGGCGGTACGCCGACAGCGACCGCAACTGGCCGCAGATCTATCCGCTGGGCTATCTGCCCGAATTCGCTCCGAACGTGAAGGACTACTCGGTCGCCAGCGGGGTCTGGGTGCGCCCCGCGGGATGGTCGGTGGACGCCGGAGCCTCGTATGGGCACAACGATTTCGAGTACAACCTGCGAAACACGCTCAACGTCTCGCTCGGCCCGTGCCTCGACGGTCCCTGCGCGCCTGGACCGGACGGCATTCTGGGAACCTCGGACGATCCGGGGATCCCGAACCAGACCTCGTTCTTCGCGGGGAAATTGAAGCGCGACGAGACCATCGGCTCGGTCAACGCGACGCGCGCGGTGAAGGTCGGGCTGCCTTCCCCGCTCAACGTCGCCGTCGGAGCGGCGTATCGCCACGAGAAGTATCAGATCAAGCAGGGAGAGCGGGCGTCGTGGATCGACGGCGGGGACAGCACACAGTTCGGCGGTGACGCCTCGGGCGGCTCCCAGGTCTTCCCGGGATTCGCGCCCTCCGACGAGTCGAACTCGAGCCGGAACAACATCGGCGTCTACACCGACCTCGAAACCAACGTGACCGCGAAGCTCCTGGCCAACGTGGCGGGGCGATTCGAGAACTACAGCGATTTCGGTTCCGTGGTCACCGGCAAGGTGGCGGCGCGGCTTCAGCCTTCGCAGCGGATCACGCTCCGTGCGGCGGCGAGCACCGGATTCCGCGCGCCCGGCCTGGGCCAGGTCCACTTCAGCAAGGTGGTCACCAACTTCATCGCCGGAGTTCCCGAGGAGATCGGCATCTTCCCCGTGGATCATCCCGCCTCGCGCCTGCTCGGCTCCAAGCCGCTCAAGGAGGAGACCTCCGTGAATCTGAGCGCGGGGCTCGCGGTGAGCCCGCGCGACAACCTCACGATCA
>JAYUAE010000198.1:0-17159 GCA_043741515.1 Candidatus Eiseniibacteriota bacterium
TCCAAGTCGCAGCAGCCGATGACGGAGGTCGCGCTCCACTCCACGCCGTCCGAGGACCTGTACATGATCCTCGGGGGCGTGAACGAGGACGGCTCGGCCTCGATCCAGGCCTACATCAATCCGCTCGTGAGCTACGTCTGGGTGGGCGGGCTCATCATGGTGCTCGGGATCTTCATCGCCGCGAGCGACAGGATGAGGCTGCGCCGCGAGGAGAAGCTCGCGCCGTGAGACGTTTCGCGCCCGCCGTCGTACTCTGCATCGTCCTGGCCGCCTGTGCGGCCCCGTCTTTCGCGAAGGTCCGCGATCCCGCCCACGAGATCACGAGCCAGCTCATCTGCCCCTGCAGCTGCGGGGAGGTGCTGAGCGGCTGCACCTGTGAGACCGGGAAATCCATGCAGGCCACCGTGGAGAACGGGATCAAGACGGGGAAGAGCAAGGACCAGATCGTGGGCGCGCTGGTGTCGCAGTACGGGGAAGTGATCCGCGGGGCGCCGAAGGCCGAGGGATTCAACCTCATCGTGTGGGTCGCGCCCTTCGCCGCGACCCTCGCCGGGTTCGCGATCGCGTTCTTCATCCTGCGCCGGTGGGTGAGGCGCCGTGGGGCGCTCGTCGCCGAGACGGGCCGCACGCTGGAAGGGGATCTCGAGGCGCTGCGCCGTCGCGCGGAAGAGGAGCTGGGGGAGATGAGGCCGAAGCGATGAACCACAGCCTGATCGTTCTCGGCGCCCAGATTCTCCTGATCGGAATCGTGGCCTGGTACGTGGTGTCGCCGATCATCCGCCGGCGAGGAGAGCTTGCCTGGTCCGAATCCCGGGAAGAGGCGCTGCTCCGCTCGATCGGTGAGCGCAAGGGCCGTCTTTACTCCAGCATCGTGGAGCTGGATTTCGATCGCGATTCCGGAAAGATATCGCCCGAGGACCATGCGCGCATGAGGACCGAAGCGATGAACGAGGTGCTGGGCGTGCTGCGCGAGGAGGAGACGCTCGAGAAAAGCCCGAGGCCGAGGCCTTCGGTGATCGAGGGCGGAGATTCGGTGGAGCGGATGATCGAGGAATACAAGCGCGCGCATCGCACCGGGGCGCGGCACCCATGAGGCACCGGGCGGGGGCGCTCGCGCTGGCGGCGCTCGGGCTCCTGTTCCCGGCGGGCGCATTCGCGCTCACGGTCCATGGCTCGGTGGTGAAGGGGGGCGATCGGAAGCCGGTCACGGGGCAGACGGTTCAGCTCCACATCGTCCGCGGCGAGCAGGAGCTCAAGGGCTCGACCGTGACGACCGGGCCCGATGGGCAGTACGTCTTCGCCGGGCTCGACAAGGATCCGGCGGTCTCCTACTACGTCTCGACCGAGTATCAGAACGCCTTCTACACGGAAGGCCCGCTCACGCCGGGCGCGGGCGAGACGGTCAGCCAGGACTTCCTGGTCTACGAGGTCGGGCGCGACATCTCCGCGGTCCAGGTGAAGAATCACCACATCATCATCGAGCACAAGCCCGACGCGTTCCATGTCACCGAGATCCTGATCTTCGAGAACAAGGGGAGCACGGCGTACCTGGGCACCGGAGCCAACCACGCGGAGAACGCGGGCGCGCGGGTCGGCCTGCCCGCGTCGGTCCAGGGGTTCCAGCAGGGGATCGGGGGCGACCCCGAGACGTCGCGCCTGCGGGGACGCGAGCTCACGAGCGAGCGCCCCATTCCGCCCGGCGTGCGGCCCTTCAGCTTCACGTACCGCATTCCGCTCTCCGGGCGGATCGACCTGAGCCACAGGCTCTACTTTCCGACCGCGTCCTTCGTGGTGCTCCTCGATGACCCGAAGTTGAAGCTCGAGTCGAAGGGGCTCGAGTACGGCGGCGTGCGCGATCAGGGAGGGAAGCAGTACGCGGTTTACAGCGGCGCCACCTTCGGGGTCGGACAGGAGATTCCGATCCGGATCGGCGGCGCGGGGTTCTGGTCGAACCCCAAGGTGTATCCGTGGATCGCCGCGCCCTTCTTCATCGTGGCGGCGCTGTGGTTCGCCGCGCGCCGCGGGAAGCGAGCGCGCGAGGAGGCGCGGGCCGGTCGCGCGCGGGCGCCCGCGGCGGCGCATGCCGCCCCCGAGCGCCGCCAGACGCAGGTCGCGGCCATCCCCATGACCCCGCCGAAGGGCGCGCCCTCCACCGACGCCGATTTCCGCAAGGCTTATCTCATGTTGATCGCGGCGCTCGATGAGGGGATGGAGCGGGGCGAGTTCAGCCGCGAGACGCACGGGCTGATCCGACAGAACCTCAAGCGGCGGCTCCAGTCTCTGCTCGCGGAGGAACCGGCGAGCGGAGTCCGCTGAAGGGCTCACGGTGACTCTCGCGGCGCGCGACATACGGAAGCGCTTCGAACACCGTGCCGTTCTCCGCAAGGCGTCTCTCGAGCTTCGTCCCGGCGAGATCATCCTCCTCCGCGGCGCGAACGGCTCCGGCAAGACCACGTTTGCCCGCATCCTCGCCACTGCGCTCGCGGCCGATTCCGGCGAGGTGACACTCGACGGCAGTCCCGTCCGGCGCGCGCTCCGCGAGGCGCGCCGCGCGATCGGCTTCCTGACCCATCGCCCGCTCCTCTACCTGGGGCTGACCCCGCTCGAAAATCTCGAGTTCTTCGGGCAGCTCGCCGGCGTCGCAGACGCCCGCGCCCGCGCTGCGCGCCTCCTCGCGCGCTTCGGGCTCACCGAATTCGCCTGCGTCACGGCGGAGCGATTCTCGCGCGGGATGCTCCAGCGCGTCTCGCTCTGCCGCGCGCTCCTGCCCGCGCCGCGCGTCCTCATCCTGGATGAGCCCTACGCGGGCCTCGACGATGAGGGGGCCGCGAGCCTGAACGCGCTCCTCCTCGAGGCCAGGGAGCGCGGCGCGGCCACGCTCCTGGTGTCGCACGACCGCGAGCACCTGGTCCCAGGGATCACCCGCGCGTGCCTGCTCCAGAACGGCGCGATCGAGCCCTCGGCATGACCGCGCTCCGCGTGTTCGCCAAGGACCTGAGGCTTCACGCCCGCGACGCGCGCTTCCTCGCCACGCTCGCGCTCTTCAGCCTCTCGCTCGTGTTGATCCTGAGCGTTGCGTTCGGGCCCATGTTCCGCGATCCCGCGCGCGAGGCGAGCGCCACCCTGTGGGCCGCGCTCTTCTTCGCGGGCGTCTTGGGGCTCACCCGCGCGCTCGATATCGAGTCCGAGTCCGGGGGCGGGGAAGCGCTCCGGCTCACGGGCGCCGACCCCTTTCTGGTCTACGTGGGGAAGACCGCCGCCAACTTTCTCCTCATGGCCGCGCTCTTCGTGCTGGTGCTGCCCTGCGCGGCCGTGTTCTTCGACGTGGGGAACCTCCGGGTCCTCCCGGCAGTGGCCGGCGTTGCCGCGCTGGCCCTCATCGGGTATGCTGCGTGGGGAACGCTCTACGCCGCGCTCGCCCGGGGGCTCAAGGCGCGCGAGCTCCTGCTCTCGATCCTGCTCTTCCCCACATTGATTCCACTCTGGATCGGCGCCGTCAAGCTGACCCACGCGCTCTGGGCGGACGGATCGATCGACGCGGTCCGCGACTGGGTGAAGATCATGGTCGTCGTGGACGTGCTGGGCGTGGCGCTGGCGGCGTGGCTCTACGAGGCGATCCAGGAAGCGGAGGAATGATGCCAAGCTGGTGGTCAAAGAGCCGTCCCTTCGTGTGGGTCCTGGCGCTCGTCCTGGTCGCCGCGTCCCTGTGGGCGGGCCTGATGCGGGCCCCCGTCGAGCTTCAGATGGGGATCGTGCAGAAGATCGTCTACATCCACGTGCCGAGCGCCATCGCGACGCTCGTCGCGTTCGGGCTCACCTTCGCGGCGAGCATCGCCTATCTGGCCACGCGCTCCTGGATCTGGGACGCGATCGCGGCCTCGGCCTGCGAGGTGGGGATGGTGTTCGCCACGATCGTGCTCGTGAGCGGACCGCTCTGGGCGCGCTCGGCCTGGAACACCTGGTGGACGTGGGAGCCACGGCTCACGACGTTCCTGATACTCTGGATCCTGTACGGCGGTTATCACGTGGTGCGCGCCTCGGTGGGGCAGGGCTCGAAGCGCACGATCTCGGCGGTGCTGGGGGTCGTTCTCTTCGTGAATCTGCCCATCGTCTGGAAATCGGTCGAGTGGTGGCGCGGCTCGCTCCATCCCCGCTCGGTCACGATGACCGGCGAGATGCGGCAGGCGCTCCTGCTCTCGATGGCCGCGTGGCTCGTTTTCTTCGTCGCGGCGTTGCACGAAAGGTTCAGGCTGGAAACGCTCCGCCACGACGCCGAGATGGCGGACGGCGGGGAGGCCGCGCGATGACCTACGCGGTGGCGGCGTACGTGCTGGCGGCCGTGATCTGGATCGGATACCTGCTCTCGCTCCGCGCGCGCGCCGCGCGCTTGGCGCAACAGAAGGCGGTGATTCGCCGATGAGAGACCACTTTCAGGAGTTCGAGATCTCTCCCGAGATCGTGAACGAGATGATCGACAACGGCGAGGACGTGGTTCTCCTCGACATCCGCGAGGACTGGGAGTGGGAGAAGGCCCACATCGAGGGCGCGATCCACATTCCGCTCTCGGAGCTGACCCGGCGCGTCGAGGAGCTGGACAGCGAGCGCTGGACGGTCGTCTACTGCCACGTGGGCGACCGGAGCGTGGACGGATGCCTCGCTCTCTGGGACCTGGGCTTCCGGAAGGTGCGGAGCCTCACCGGCGGCATCGAGCTCTGGTCCGAGGTCATCGACCCCGAGGTCCCGAAGTACTGAGGGATTGGCCCCCTACAAATCCAGGTAGTTCGGGCCGCCGCCGCCTTCGGGCGGCACCCAGGTGATGATCTCGTAGGGGTCGGCGATGTCACAGGTCTTGCAGTGGACGCAGTTCGAAGGGTTGAGCTTGAGCTTCACCCCACCGTTCGCGCCGTCGGGGACCATCTCGTAGACGTTGGCGGGGCAGAAGTGCTGGCAGGGATTGCCGTACTCCTCCTTGCATCGCGTGGCGCAGATGTTGGTGTCCGCGACCAGCAGATGGCTGGGCTGGTCCTCGTCGTGCCTCGTGCCCGAGTGGAAGACGTCATTCACCTTGGTGAACGTGCGCTGGTTGTCGTATCGCCGCTGCGTCTCCTCGAGCGGCACCGGCTTCACGTGCGCCTGGGCGAGCTTCTCCATGTGCGCCTGCCCGGGCTTCCAACTCGGGCGGTTCCCGAAGCCCAGTCCGCCGGTCACGAGCTGCAATCCCGCATCGGCCATCCCCATGAAGAGCCCGCGTTCGAAGCCCTGGTGGAAATTCCGCACTCCGTACATCTCGGTCCAGATCCAGGACTCGCGGACGCGGCGATCGTACGCGCCCATGGCGTCGGCCCCGAACTCGCCGCGCAGGAGCGCCTCGAACGCGGTCTCCGCGGCCAGCATTCCGGACTTCATCGCGAGGTGGACGCCCTTCAAACGCTCCGAGTTCAACATCGCCGCGCTCTCCCCGCAATGCAACCCGCCGGGCCACGACAGCCGGGGGATCGAGTAGTAGCCGCCCTCGGAGATCGCCTTCGCGCCGTAGGAATGGATGGTCCCGCCTTCCAACAGCTTCGCGACGAAGGGGTGTCGCTTGAACTCCTGCATCAGGCCGTGCGGATCGGTGACCGGGCTCCAGTAGTCGAGCCCCACCACGAAGCCCACCGACCAGAGGTCGCGTCCCATGCCGTAGATGAATCCGCCGCCGAACGTGCGCGAATCGAGCGGCGCGCCCATGGTGTGGATCACGCGTCCCTTGGGCACGCAGCCCTCGGGCATCTTCCAGACTTCCTTGATGCCCGTGGCGTAGATCTGCGGCGGGCGCCCCTCTTGCAGCCGCAAGGGGCCCGTTAGCCGCTTCGCGAGTGAGCCCCGCGCGCCCTCGCACAGCACGGTCACCTTGGCGCGAACGTCTGCGCCCGGCTCGAAGTTCGCCTTTCGCTCGCCCCGGCGGTCTATCCCTTTGTCGCCGGTGCGAACCCCGACCATCCGCTCGCCCTCGAAGAGGCCCTCCACGGCGGCCATGCCGGGGAGCACGTAGGCGCCCGTCGGCTCGAGCAAGCCCGCCAGCCACTTCTCGAGGTTGCCCAAGGAGACGACGTAGTTCCCATGGTTCTGGAGCGGCGGGGGCATGATGGGGAAGCGGATCTTGCCGCCCTTGGTGAAGAAGTAGAGATCGTCGCTCGTGACCGGGCTCTCGACCGGCGCGCCCTTCGCGAGAAAGTCGGGGAGCAGCTCCGCCAACGCGCGCGGATCGAGCACGCAGCCGGAGATCCCGTGGGCGCCGATCTCGGAGGCCTTCTCGAGGACCGCGATCGACACGTCGCCGAGGGGCGGGGCGCCGCCCAGCGCCACGTCCTGCTTGTGCCGCTCGAGAAGCTGGGTGAGGCGGAGCGCGCCGGCGAGTCCCGCGGGGCCTCCGCCGACGAAGAGGACGTCTACTTCGAGGACGTCGCGCGCCTCGCTCATTTCGACCGCGCGCCCTCGCTGCCGAGGACGACGGCCGGACCTGGAGGAAGAATGTGCAGCGGGTGTCTCAGCTCTTCGAGATAGTGCTCGGCGTCGAGCGCGGCCATGCAGCCTGAGCCCGCGGCGGTGATCGCCTGGCGATACACCGAGTCCTGCACATCGCCCGCTGCGAAGACGCCCGGCACGCTCGTGCGCGTGCCGTTGAACGTGCGGATGTAACCGGTGGCCGTGAGCTCGAGCTGTCCCTCGAAGAGCTTCGTGTTGGGCTGGTGGCCAATGCCGATGAAGAGCCCCTCGAGATCGAGAACGCTGAGCTTGCCGGATTTGAGATTCATGAGCCTCACCCCGGTGACCTTGCCCTCCGCGCCGCCCAGCACCTCTTCGACCTCCGAGTCCCAGACGAAGGAGATCTTGGGGTTCGAGAGGGCCCGGTCCTGCATGATCTTCGACGCGCGGAGCGTCTCCCGGCGGTGGATCACCTTCACCTCACTCGCGAACTTCGTGAGGAAGTTGGCCTCCTCCATCGCGGTGTCGCCGCCTCCGACCACGGCAACGCGCTGGTTCTTGAAGAAGAAGCCGTCGCATGTGGCGCATGCCGAGACGCCGTGCCCCATGAGCTTCGCTTCGCTTGGAATGCCGAGAAGCTTCGCCTCGGCGCCGGTGGCGATGATCAGGGTGTGGGCCGTGTAGCGCGCCCCGCCGGCCAGCACCTCCAGAGGCTTCACGTGAAGATTCACCGATTCGACTTCCTCGGTGATGATCTCGGTTCCGAATCGAGCCGCCTGCGCGCGCATGCGCGTCATGAGCTCGGGTCCCATGATCGCATCGGTGAAGCCCGGATAGTTTTCGACCTCGGTCGTGATGGTCAGCTGGCCGCCCGGCTGGCGTCCCTCGAAGAGGAGCGGAGACGTATTGGCGCGCGCGGCGTAGATCGCCGCGGTCAAGCCGGCGGCGCCGGAGCCAAGGATGATGATCTGGCGGGTGTCAGCCATGGAACCTGTGTTCCCCTTCCGGGTTAACTCTACTGGGCTCGCGTCCGGCGGGCGCCGGAATCGCAGCTTGATGCGCCGCATCCAAGCACGAGTTCCCGAACTATAGGTAATGGGCGCGACCCGTTCAACTACTTGGACGCGGCCAGGGGCCCAAAGGGATCGTGTGGTACAGTCGTCCTCTCTCGGGGACGTGCCGCTCGCTCCCCGCCAAACCGCTACCCGGAGGATGAAGAAGCCATGGCACGGTTCAGTTCGTTCGTCTCGTCGTCCCTGCTCGCAAGCTCGCTTCTCATTGCCGCCCCCGTCCTGGCGGCTCCGCAAACCTACGAGATCGATCCCGTGCACTCGCGGGTCGAGTTCACCATCCGTCACATGTTCAGCAAGGTGACCGGTTCGTTCGGGGCGTTCCATGGGACCATCGCCTATGATGCCGCCGCCCCGGCATCCTCCACGGTGAGCGCCGAGATCGACGCGAGCAGCATCGATACGAACAACGAGGGCCGCGACAGGCACCTCAAGAGCCCCGACTTCTTCGACGTCGCGAAGTTTCCCACGTTGAGCTTCGCGACCACAAAGGTCACGCCGGGAGCAGACGGCAAGATGCAGGTCGAGGGTAACCTCACCATGCACGGCGTCACGAAGCCGGTGGTGCTGGATACGGCGTTTCTCGGATCGGGGCCCGATCTCCAGGGCGTGACGCGCGCCGGATTCGAGGGGACCACGAAGGTGGACCGCAAGGATTACGGCATCATCTGGAACAAGACGCTGGATCAGGGAGGCACGTACCTGGGCGATGACGTGACGATCACGCTGGAGGTCGAAGCCGTCGTGCCCAAGCCGGGCGACGACAAGAAGGACACGAAGGCGCAGATGAAGAAGGCCGAAAAGACCGAGAAGAAGGAAACGTCGAAGGCGGGTAAGTAGCCGGGCTCAGCCCGCCTCAGCCGGCCTTGGCGACCAGGTCCCGGGCAAGGTCGGGAAGAACCGGGAGATCGCCCTCCACGAAGGTGTGATCGCGGAGCTGCGCCGGAGCGATCCAGCGCAGCTCGTCGCATTGTATGGGCGTGGGAATACCGTCCACCAGGTCGCAGAAATGGAAGTAGAGGCTGACGCGGCGGTCGGGGTAGACGTGGGTCAGCGCTCGCCACAGCGGGCCCACCGAGATTTCGATCCCGATCTCCTCGAGCATCTCCCGCTTCAGGCAATCCTCGATGCTCTCTCCCTTGTGCCGCTTTCCCCCCGGGAATTCCCAGCGACCGCCCTGATGATCGCCCGCCTGTCTGCGGGCGATCAGCACTTCGGAGCCGTTCCACAGGATTCCGGCCGCGACTTCGTAGAGACGCATGGACGCGCTCAGCGCGATTTCCTGGGCAGCGAGGCGAGTTTCAGCTCGCGATGCAGGAACGCGAGCGTCCGCATCCAGGCGTCCTTCGCCGCAGCGGGGCGGTATCCTCCCCAGGGATTGTTCACATTGGCGAAGGCGTGCCCGGCCCCAGGGTAGATCTTGAAGTCCACCTTCTTGCCGGCGCTCCTAAGCGCCGCCTCGAACTGCTTCACCTGCTCGGGCGACGGCCCCTGGTCCTCCGCTCCGAAGTTCCCGAGCATCGCGGCCTGGATCCCGCGAATGGCGCGGGGGTCGGTGATCGGGGCGCCGTAGTAGGCCACGCACGCGCGGATCCCCGGATCCGCCGCCGCCAGCCGAATCGCGTACTTCCCGCCCATGCACCACCCGATCACGCCGATCGCGTTTGCGCGCACGTCCTGACGGCTGCGAAGAAGATCTGCGGCCGCGCGCACGGTGGCGTTGGCCTCCTCCTCGACGAGCCCGCTCATGAGCTGATGCGCCGTGGCCTCTTCGTACGCCACCTTCCCCCTGTAGAGATCGGGCGCGAACGCGATGTATCCATGGGCGGCCAGGCTGTCCGCCTGCTGCTTCACCCAGTCGTTGAGCCCCCACCATTCCTGGATCACGACGATCCCGGCGTGCGTCCCGGCCCCCTTCGGAAGCGATAGATAGCCGTTGAGGCGGATCGAGCCCTGCGTGGTCCGGAGCAGGTGGCCCCTGCCGGAATACGCGGGCCGGGGAGGCATCGTGCCGGACGCCGGCGTGGACATGAGCGAGCAGGCGAAGAGAAGGGCGGCGAGGCCCGATCCGAGCGCGCGTTGTTTCCGATTCATGATCGTCCATCTCCTTCCATGCGGGTGTTGGGTGCGGCGCTCGAGAAGCCCTCGAGCGCCGCGCGAATTTCCGCGAGCACTTCCTGGGACTCTTCGCGCGCCTTAGCCTCCGCGAGCGCCGCGCGCGCCTGGTCCCCTCCGATCCTGCCAAGCGCCCAGGCGGCATGCCCCCGGACGAGCGGCTCCGCGTCGCCGCTCAGCGCGCGCGCCAGCGGCGCCACCGAGCGGCGGTCCCCGAGATTCCCCAGGGCCACGGCGACGTTGCGAACGAAGCCGGCCCGTTTGGCACGTAGGATCGCCGTGCCCTGGTAGCGGAGGCGGAACCCGTCCTCGTCCAGGGATAGTAAGGGAATCAGCTCCGGCGTTTGCTGCTCCGGACGCTCGGCGAAATCGGGATCCGCGGTCTTCACCGCGAACCGGTTCCACGGGCACACCTCCTGGCAATCGTCGCACCCGAAGATGCGCGCTCCGATCGCGGGGCGAAGCTCGAGCGGGATCGGCCCGCGGTGCTCGATGGTGAGATAGCTGATGCAGCGCCGCGCGTCGAGCTGGTAGGGGCCGACGATGGCGCCGGTGGGGCAGGCCGCGATGCACCGGGCGCAGGTGCCGCAGTGGTTCCGCGCGGGCGCGTCCGGCGTCAGGTCGAGGTCCGTCAGGATCTCGCCCAGGAAGGTCCAGGAGCCGCGTCCCTGGACGATCACGTTCGTGTTCTTCCCGATCCAGCCGAGACCTGCGCGCTCGGCCCACGCCCGATCGAGCATCGGCCCGGTGTCCACGTAGGCAAGCCATCGCGCCTCGGGGCAAAGCGAGGCGATCGAGCCCGCGAGGAGCTTCAGGCGGCGGCGGATCCGTTTGTGGTAGTCGCGGCCCCAGGCGTAGCGGGCGATGCGCCCGCGCGGGGAGGCGCCGCCCTCGCCTTCCGGCCAGTCGCCCCGGTAGTAGGGCGCGGTGAGCGAGATCACCGTCCGGGCGCCCGCGAGGACCGCCCGGGGATTGGAACGTCGCGCGGGATCGCGCGCCATCCAGCGCATCGTGCCGTGCCGCCCCGCCTGGAGCCACGCCTCAAGCTTCTCGGCGTAGGGCGATTCGGATGCGCTCGCGAACCCCACGGCGCCGAAGCCGAGCAAGAGCGCCTCCTCGCGGATGCGCTTCTTGCGCGCGGCGGCGCCGGCCGGTTCCTCCCGCCGGGGTTCACGCTCCCCCGCCGCTGTGCTAGCATTCGCCTGTGACGGTCTCATCGAACGTGGCGCCCCTTTTCCCGCTTCCGGACGTGGTCTTTTTCCCGAAGACGCTTCTGCCGCTCCATGTGTACGAGCCCCGCTACCGCGCCCTTGCATCCGAGGCGCTGGAACAGGACGGGATCATCTGCACGGCGCTCCTGAAGCCCGGCTGGGAATCCGATTACTACGGCTCCCCGGAAGTGTACCCTGTCGGATGCGCCGGGAGAATCGTGCAGCACCAGAAGCTTCCGGACGGCCGCTACAACATCACGCTCGACGGAATCACGAAGGTCCGGATCGAGTCCTTGGTGCGCCTTACACCTTACCGGCTGGTGCGCGTCACGCCGGTGGAGGACGATTCCGCGTGGGCGGGAGGCGAGAACGCAGCGGAAGAAGCCGCGGAGCTGATCCGGCTCTTCCGGCAGGTGCACGAGGGGCAGGCGCCATCGGTCCCGCTGGACGAGCTGTTCGCCCGCAGCACGACCCCGGAATCCATTCTCAATACCGTGGCGCTGCACCTGAACGCAGAGCCCGAGCTGAAGGAGCAGCTGCTCGAGATGGACAGCCTCGACCGGCGCTACCAGACGCTGCTCCAGATTCTCCGTAACGCGACCAAGACCCAGGAGCGGATCGAACGTGTGCGCCATCTCTACCCGCGCGACAAGCGAATCAACTGAGACGCGCGTTCGCGCGTTGATCGGGCGGCTCAAGGCCTCCTATCCCGAGGCGGCTTGCGCGCTCCGGCATGAGGACCCCTTCCAGCTTCTGATCGCGACGATCCTCTCGGCACAGTGCACGGACGAGCGGGTCAACAAGGTGACCCCCGCGCTCTTCGACCGTTTTCCCGATGCCGGCTCGATGAAGGATGCCGACGTGCTGGAGCTGGAGGATCTGGTCCGCACCACCGGTTTCTATCACAACAAGACCAAGTCCCTTCGAGGCGCCTCGCGGCGGATCGCCGAGGCGTACGAGGGAAGAGTGCCCTCGACGATGGAGGACCTGCTCACGCTCCCCGGGGTTGCCCGGAAGACCGCGAACGTGGTGCTGGGCGTGGGCTACGGCATCGCCGACGGCGTGGTGGTGGACACGCACGTGGATCGCCTGTCCCATCGCCTCGGCCTGACGCGCGCGGAGACGCCGGTGCGGGTGGAGCAGGATCTGATGAAGCTCGTCCCGCGCGAGGACTGGATCCTCTTCGCCCACCTGCTCATCCACCATGGCCGGCGGATCTGCATCGCGCGGAATCCCAGGTGCGGGGCGTGCCCGGTCCAGGACCTCTGCCCGAGCGCGCCCTACTTCCTGGCCGGGAAGGCCCCGCCGAGGAATCTTGCGCGGAAGAAGACGCCGGCCGGGAACGCGGCGCGGAAGAAATCCGCCGCGAAGAAGAGGAAACCGGCGCCCAGGAAGGCGGGGCGCCGGTGAGCCCTCGCATCGTGCCCGGCGCCCGCGCGCCAGATTTCAACCTCCCGCTGGTCGGAGGCGGCTACCGTGGGCTGCAAGACTTGCTCGAGCCGGGCGGGGGCGTTCTCGTGTTCTTCAAAGAGGACTGTCCGGCGAGCGAGCTCGTCGTCTCGCATCTCGGCCCTCTCGCGGAAGCGCTCGCGCGGGAGGATCGCTTCTTCCTCGCGATCGCGGAGGATCCCGAGGAGACGGCCCGAGCGTTCCGCGAACGTCACGGGCTGAGATTCCCGATGGCGTGGCAGGCGCCGCCGTATCCGGCCTCGAAGGCGTACGAGATCGCCACGGTGCCGGCGCTCTTCGTCGTGGACGGGGCCGGCGCGATCGCGGACCGGGTTGAGGGATTCATCAAGTCGGAGTATCTGGCGCTCGGCGCCGCCATCGAGCAAGCGCTCGCCCTGGGGACCGCTCCTCCTGTGCTGGAGCGGCCCGAGGAGTTACCACTACTTCGCCCCGGCTGAATGTCGCGCGCGGCCGCAGGGTGACGGCCCAAGGAGGAACCATGAATCAGGATCTGGGTGTCTCGATCACGTGGATCGGCCATGGCACGGTGCTCTACCGCTCGCCCAAGGGGAAGACGGTGCTCGTGGACGCGTGGGTGGACGGAAATCCCGCGGCCCCGCCGGCCGCCAAGGCGCTTCCCAAGCTCGACCTGGTGCTCATCACGCACGGGCATGGCGATCACGTCGATGACCTGGCCTCGATCGCGAAGAAGCACAATCCGGATATCGTCTGCATCTACGAGCTCGCTCACTTCTATGAGGCGAAAGGCTGGCAGAAGATCCACGGAATGTGCAAGGGCGGCACCCTCCCGCTCCACGGGCTCAAGGTCACCATGGTCCACGCGGTCCACTCGAACTCGGTCGTGGACGGCGATCGTGTCCTTCCGGCCGGTGACGCGGCCGGCTTCGTCATCGAGTTCGAGAGCGGGACCCGCGTCTATCATGCGGGGGACACAGACGTGTTCTCGGACATGAAGCTGATCGGCGAGATCTACCGCCCCACCATCGCGGCGCTCCCGATCGGGGACCTCTATACCATGGGGCCGCTCCAGGCCTCGTACGCGGCGAAGATGCTGGGGGTTAACTATGTGCTGCCGATCCACCACTCCACATTCCCGGCCCTCACGGGAACGCTTGCGGAATTCCAGAAGCGTCTCGAAGGATCCGGGATCGAGGTTCTCGCGGTGAAGCCCGGCGAATCGGTGGGAATGGCCGAGGCGGCTCAGTCGAAGTAGACGCGCGTGAGAAGCCCCTCGGCCGTGAGTCGGAAGGGCTTTCGCTCGCGGAAGAGCTCGCGCGGCTCGGCCCGGACGCCGCGGGTAGGATGGATCGCGTCCATGCGGATCCAGGGGCGGAGCAAGCGGAGCACACCGTCGGCGTTCGGATGAGGATGCGGCGCGAGTGTGAGGCTCTCGATCTCGCCCGACCCGCGACGCAAGATCGTGCAGCCGCAGGGAACCTGGACGGTGATCCCGTCGAAGCGGCCGAGTCGGGAGCCCCGGACCGCGTACTCATCCACGTGTGCGTACTGCTCGCGCCACCCGTCGCGCCGTCTGAGCGGTGCCGCGCGCCTGGCGAGCTTCGCGCCGGCCGGCAGGTGGAGCGCCGCGCGCATCGCGGCGAGTCCGCCGGGGCGCTCGGGGTCGAGAGCGCGCAGGGGGCTCAGCCTCGATGCGGCGTCCGACCGGGCCGCCTTCCGGCCGCGCCCCCTCGCTTCTGCAGCGTCCAGGGGCGAAAGCTCTATCCCGTGCCGCGCGAACGCCGCTTCGATGCCGGGCGTGGCCAGCCCCCCTTCCTCGCTCTGGTCCGATGACCGCATGAGCGCCGCGATATCGGCGTAGCGCGCGTGCCCGGGAGGGAGCTTCTCGACCGCCCGGGCGAGCGCCCGGCCCAGCAGGCGCCGCGCGCGCTCGATGGCCTCGGGGCCGGGAGTCTCTTTCAGCGCTCCGGCCAGCACCGAGACAAGCGCATCGTAGAAGGCGCCCGTGAACACGCGCGAGAAGGAGTGCGGCTCGGGCGCGAGCGCCGAATCGCCGGCGCCATGAGGGAGCGACCCCGGATCGGCGTAGCGGAACTCGTTCCGCGCGTCGCGGAGGCGCGTCGGATCGCTCACCGCGCCCGGACCGTAGTTGTCGTAGATCGCGCGTCCGAGGGCCTCGGCCAGCCGCGAGACCTGATTGCTCCGGTCCCACGAGCCGCCGGCCTCCTCGAGCAGCGCCTTGCGCACCGCGGGGTCGGTGAGCGTCACGAGGAGCGCAGAGCAATCCGCGAAGGCTTCGTGGAAGGACGCGGTCTCCATATCGGGCGTGGACCAGAAGCCCGGCTGATAGCAGTCGAGCACAGCGTGGCCCGCCTCGTGCGCCACGACGTCGAGGCTCTCGGCCGCATAGATGGTACGGCGCGTCCTCTGGTCGACATCGTAGAAGAACTGGAGGCTCTTCCGGTCGTAGAAGGCGTTCAGGTCCTTTCCCGCGCGCAGCTTCACCAGGAGCGGGCCGTCCTTGTGCCAGCGGGTGAAATCGCGCTCGAGAAGATCCTCCCAGACGCGGATCGTGCGCTCCAGAGCCACCTCTCCCTGCCAGTACTGGAACTCGAGCGTCCCCGGATCGTAGGGCGCGGGGGCATAGCGCTTGCCGTCGATGGTGAAGGTGGGTTCGGCGGCTCCGGGCGCGTCGGGAGCAACGTCCTCGAGCCCGACCGGCGCGTCGGGATCGTTCGGGTAGAAGCGCACCGTGGCGGGGGCCGGCGGGGCGGTCGTGCCCGGCGCGGGCAAGCCCTTCTTTCGCTTCACGCTCTTCGGCTCCGGAAGAGCGCCAGCGCGCGATCCACGGGGAGCGTGTTCACGACATCGTCCGGGGTGAGCCAGGCCTTCCGCGCCGCGCCGATCCCGTACCTTAGATCCGCGTATCCGCCCGAATGGTGCGCATCGGGATTGACGGCGAAGCGCGCGCCCCGCGCCTTGGCCTGGATCACCTCGCGCCAGTCCAGATCGAGGCGATGGGGGTTGGAGTTGATCTCGAGGATCACCCCTTCCTCGGCCGCCACGCGAGCGATCTCCTCCAGCGCGATGGCGTATCCGTCCCGCTCGAGGAGGAGCCGACCGGTAGGATGCGCCAGAATCGAGACGTGCTTGTTCCGGAGGGCGCGGGTCACCCTCCTTGTCATGTCCTGCTCGCTCATCGTGAAGTTGGTGTGCACCGAGGCCACCACGTAGTCCAGCTTATCGAGGATGCGGTCGGGATAATCGAGCGTCCCGTCCGGCAGGATGTCCACCTCGGCTCCCTTCAGCAAGCGGAGCTTCTTCGATTTCGCGTTCCAGGCGTCGATCTCGGCCCCCTGGCGCTCCAGATCCGCCTCGCTCAGCCCTCCCGCGTACCGCGCCGTGGCGCTGTGATCGGCCAGGCCGAGATAACGCGCCCCCCACGCGACCGCGGCCTCGGCCATCTCGGTCAAGCTGGACCGCCCGTCGCTGTAGGTCGTGTGACAATGCAGAATACCCAGCATGTCCTTCATCGTGACGAGCTTCGGGAGGGTCCTGCTCTCGGCGGCCTCGATCTCGCCCCGGTTCTCGCGCAGCTCCGGCTCGATGTACTCGAGATCGAGCACGCTGAAGAGATCCTCCTCGCTGCGGATCGGGGCGTGCTTCTTTCCGGAGAGCTCGTATTCGTTCAGGCTCATGCCCCGCTCCAGCGCCCGCGACCTCACGCGCACGTTGTGCGCAACGCTCCCGGTGAAGTAGTGGAGCGCGAAGGGGAATTGCTCGGGCGTCACCAGCCTGAGGTCGACCGCGAGCCCGGTGCGCAGGCGGACCGAAGTCTTGGTGTCGCCGCTTCCGATGAGGTCCACGTCCGGGAGCAAGTTCAAGAAAGCCTTCGTGACCTTTTCCGGCTTTCGGGTGGCCACGAGGAGGTCCACGTCCTTCACGGTCTCGAGCCAGCGCCGGAGGCTGCCGCCCACCTCCGCGGCATCCACCGAGGCGGCCGACACCAGATCCCGGAGAAGCTCCTCGGCCATCGGGCGCACTGTGCCCGCGAGGTACCGGCCGGCTCCCTTTTCGAGGAGCGCGATCCCTTCCAGGATCTTCTTCTCGGATTGCTCGCCAAAGCCCTTGAGCGAGCGGATGCGCCCCTGTTCGGCGGCGGCCTTGAGTCCGGCCACGGTCGTGACCTGGAGCTTCTCGCCGAGGAGCCGCACGCGCTTGGCGCCGAGGCCGGGGATGCGGACCATCTCGACATAGCCGGGAGGCACGGCATGGAGCAGGTCCTCGTAGAACTGCATGCGGCCGGTCTTCCACAGCTCGGTGATTCGGAGCGCGATGGCGTCGCCGATGCCGCGCACGTCGGTCAGGGTGCCCGCCTGGATGATCCCGCCCAGGTCTTCGGTGAGCCCGTCCAGGGCGCGGGCGGCGTTCTCGTAGGCTCGGACCTTGAACGGGTTCTCGCCCTTGAGCTCGAGGAGTCCCGCGATCTCCTCGAGAACGCGGGCGACTTCGCGGACATCCACCGGGGGCTGGTTCAGGGGAGGGTCCCCGCTAGGCTAATAAAGCTCGGAAAGAGGTCTCCGGCCCGAGAACCCCTCGTCCGTCGCGTGCCAGTGCGAGACGGACGCCTCGCCGGCGCGCCAGCAGAGGCAAACGACCCGGTCGCGCGCCATGGTGTAGAAGTCGACCAGGCCCAGATCCAGATCGCGAAGGATACACCCGCGCGAGGCGACCTCATGGAGCGCCACACGGAATTCCTCGAGCATCCGGGCGCAGCGAGCTTCCTTCTCGCGAAGGTCGCGGACGTCCAGGTTCTTGCTGGTCGCGCCCGAGGACTCGATGGCATTCAGGACCCCGATCTCGCCCTGGA
>JAYUAE010000199.1:0-17019 GCA_043741515.1 Candidatus Eiseniibacteriota bacterium
TCTACCCTAAACTTTTGCGGAAGTATGTTTTGCGCTTCGCCTTGCAGGAGTTGAACGGGGACACCCTCGAGCTATCGACGGCTCACACCGAAGCCCTCCACACTCTCCTGACGTCGCCTCCCGGCCGTTCCGCGGACGTTCCGATGGGGATTCAGGCGCGGCGCGAGCGGCAAACCGTTGTTCTGAGGAAGCAAGAAAGAGAACCTGAGGCCGTCGAGGGGCGATCCAACACTTGAGTATTCCGGCTCCTGGACCGATATCTGGCCAGAGCCTTGAACCTACACCGGGACCCATCATGAACAGACTCGCGAACGAGAAGAACCACACGATGCTGCGCAAGTCGTCCGGGCCCGCTCCGCGAAAGAGCCGTCCCCCTCGCCTTCCCCAGCGCAAGTCCGCGCCGTTCGGTCCGGCACGTCCGATCCGAACGGCGCTGCTCTGGCTCATTCTCGTCCTGGGCGTGATCCTCTTCGTGCAGATCTACGGGGAGATCAAGGCCAAGACACACGAGATTCCCTACTCGGAATTCCTCTCGCAGGTGGACACCGGCAACATGAAGGCCGTCACCATCGTGGACCGCGAGGTGGTGGGCGAGCTCAAGACGAGCGCCTTGACGCACGAAGAGGGACGGCCCGCCTCGTACGTGTTCTTCAAGGTCTACCTGCCGGCCGAGGACAAGGACCTGGGCCGGGCGATCCTGGCCAAGAGCCCGGATGCCATGGTCAACTCGAAGCCTCCGGGTATGAACTGGTGGAGCCTCCTGCTCTCCTACCTCCCCTTCGTGGCGCTCCTCGTGCTCTGGATGTTCATGATCCGCCAGATCCAGTCGGGCGGGGCCAACGCCATGAAGTTCGGAAAGAGCCGGCCCAAGGTGCTCATGGAGAACAGCCCCAAGGTCACCTTCAAGGATGTCGCCGGCGCCGATGAAGCGAAGCAGGAGCTGGAGGAGATCATCGAGTTCCTGCGCGATCCCAAGAAATTCCAGCGCCTGGGCGGACGGATCCCCAAGGGCGCGCTCCTGCTGGGCCCTCCCGGCACCGGAAAGACGCTCCTCGCGAAGGCGGTGGCCGGCGAGGCGAACGTTCCCTTCTTCTCTCTCTCGGGCTCCGACTTCGTGGAGATGTTCGTGGGTGTGGGCGCCTCGCGCGTGCGCGACCTCTTCGACCAAGGGAAGCGAAACGCTCCCTGCATCATCTTCATCGACGAGATCGACGCCGTCGGCCGCCATCGCGGCGCGGGCCTGGGCGGCGGTCACGACGAGCGCGAGCAGACGCTGAACCAGCTCCTGGTCGAGATGGACGGCTTCGAGTCCAATGACGGCGTCATCCTGATCGCCGCCACCAACCGCCCCGACGTGCTCGATCCCGCGCTCCTGCGCCCCGGCCGTTTCGACCGCCAGATCGTGGTGGACGTGCCCGATGTGCGCGGCCGCGAGGGCATTCTCCGGGTGCACACGCGCAACATTCCTCTGGGCGAGGACGTGAACCTGAACACGATCGCGCGGGGGACGCCCGGACTGGTGGGCGCCGATCTCGCCAACCTCGTGAACGAGGCCGCGCTGCTCGCGGCCCGCCGGAACAACAAGAAGGTCAACGCTCCCGATTTCGAGGACGCGAAGGACAAGGTCATGATGGGCACCGAGCGCCGGAGCCTCGTGATCTCCGACACCGAGAAGAAGAGCACCTCGTACCACGAGGCGGGCCACGCGCTCATGGCATGGCTCCAGCCCGGAAGCGACAAGGTCCACAAGGTCACGATCATCCCGCGCGGCCGCGCGCTGGGGCTGACGGCCTACCTGCCCCAGGACGAGCGCCACTCCTTCTCGCGCGAGTACTGGACCCGGATGCTCACGCACCTGATGGGCGGGCGCGCCGCGGAGCAGATCATCCTGAACCAGCTCACGACGGGCGCCTCGGACGACATCCGGCGCGCCACCAACATCGCCCGCCGCATGGTGTGCGAGTGGGGCATGAGCGAGCGGCTGGGACCGCTCACGTTCGGGAGCAAGGAAGAGTTCGTGTTCCTGGGGCGCGAGATCTCCCAGCAGCGGGACTACAGCGAGAAGACGGCGATCATGATCGACGAGGAGGTGCGAAGCCTGGTGGACGGGGCCTACAACCACGCCCGCCAGCTCCTCGTGGACAACGTGGACAAACTCCACCTGCTCGCCCTGGCGCTCCTGGAGCGCGAGGTGCTGGACGGCGAGGAGGTCGAGAAGGTGCTGCGCGGCGAGAAGCTCGAGCCGCTGCCGCGACCCGCCCCGGCAGGCGATCCGGGACAGAGCGGAGCCCCGAGGCAGGCGGAAGAGGACAAGGGCGCCCGCGAGGATGCGCGCGCGCCGCGCATCACACCGACCGAGAGCCCGGGCATCGCGTGATCCCGTGCGCACGGACCCCGATGTGCCGCGGCCCGAAATCCTCGCCTTCGATCCTCCCGGCCTGCCGCTGACGTTTCGGCACCGTGACGGCGTCTGGGAATTGACCGGACGCGCGTGCGTGGTGGGAATCCTCAACCTCACACCCGATTCCTTCTTCGACGGCGGCCGCTATACCACACCGGACTTGGCGCTCGCCCGCGCCGAGGAGATGGCCGCCGAGGGCGCGGATGCGATCGACGTCGGCGGCCAGAGCACACGCCCCGGCGCCGCCCCGGTCGGCGCCGAGGAGGAATGGCGGCGGCTCAATCCCGTGCTCGAAGCGCTCGCCGCGCGGCTCGAGACGCCGCTCTCGATCGACACCTACCATGCGGAGGTCGCGCGCCGCGCCCTCGACCTGGGGGTCTCGATCGTGAACGACGTGAGCGCGCTGGGGGTTGATCCGGAGCTGGCCCTGGTGACCGCGCGCGCGGGGGCGGGTCTCGTTCTCATGCACTCGCACGGGGCGCCGGGAGCGCTGCATGCGCCGCGCGACTACCCGGACGTGGCCGAGGAAGTGCGCGCTTTCCTGGAACAGCGCATGCGGCTCGCCGAATCGCGGGGCGTCCCGCGAGAGCGGATCGCGCTCGATCCCGGGATCGGGTTCTCGAAGAAGGCGGAGCAGAGCGTGGAAGCGCTTCGCGGCATCCCCCGCCTTGCCTCTCTGGGCCGGCCGGTCTACGTGGGGCTTTCTCGCAAGTCGTTCCTCGGCGCGCTGACCGGCGAGCCGGCCGAAGGACGCCTGGCCGCGGGGCTGGGCGCCACCGTCGCCGCATACGCGCTTGGCGCGAGGATCTTCCGCACGCACGACGTCCGCGAGACGGTGGCGGCCCTGCGCTCGTGATCGCCATCAAGCCGCAGATCATCCTCGACGTCCTCGACGTCCTCATCGTCGCGTTCCTCTTCTACCGGCTCTTCGCGATGATCAAGGGCACGCGCGCCTCGCAGATGTTCGTGGGGCTGGTGGTCATCGTCTTCATCTCGATCGTCGCCCAGTGGTTCCGGCTCAACGCCCTGAACTGGATCATCAACAGCCTGCGGACGGTCTGGGTCATCCTCTTCGTGATCCTCTTCCAGCCCGAGCTTCGCGCCCTCCTCACCCACATTGGTCAGAATCGTCTCCTCCGCGCCCTGATCCGCGTCGAGGGGTACGGCGTGATCGGCGAGATCTTGAAGTCCGTGGAAGAGATGAGCGAGGAGCGGCGAGGGGCCCTGATCGTGGTCGAGCGCGACATGGGGCTTCGCAACTACGTGGAGACCGGGACCAAGCTGGAGGCCCGCGTCTCGACCGAGCTGCTCGAGACCGTGTTCACCCCGCACTCCCCGCTCCACGACGGCGCGGCGATCATCCGCGGCGATCAGATCGTGGCCGCCGGGTGCATCCTCCCGCTCAGCCAGACTCGCGGGCTCTCTCCGCTTCTCGGCACCCGCCATCGCGCGGCGCTCGGACTTGCCGAGGAGACGGACGCCGTGGTGCTGGTGGTGTCCGAGGAAACGGGAGCGATCTCGATCGCTCACAAGGGAGAACTGAAGTGGAAGCTGGACTCCGGTCAGCTCCGGAGCGAGCTGGCCGCGATCTTCAATCCGAGACCGGAGGAGAGCCCGGGCCCGGAAGAGGTCGGGCAGGAGAGCTGACCCGGGGGCCGGCCCGCCCCGCGAGGTAGCCGCTCAGGTAGGCCAGGTCGTAGACCAGTTTCAGAAACGGGACGCGCGTCACGCGCTCCGCCGTCCCCAGCCTCCCCGCGCCCCGCCGCGCCTGACCCGCCGCGAAGAGCAGGACCCCCAGCGCCAGCGCCCACCAGCACGCGCGATACCGGAAGCCCGCCGCGGCCAGGAGCGCGCCGATGGCGTACTTCGCCGCCAGACGCGCATAGAAGGAGCCCTGCACGCGCGACTCGCCGTCGCCGAAACCGAAGCGGCGGTGCTGCCGGAAGAATGCCCGCAGATTTCCGCGCGGCCGCCAGCGGACGAGAGCCTCGGGTGCGAAGACGAAACGCGCTCCCGACCGCTTGAGCGCGAGCGCGAAGGGCGTGTCCTCGTTGTGAGCCAGCGTCTCGTCGAAGCCTCCCACCCGCTCCCATGCGGCCCTCCGAAACGCCACGGATCGCGTGGAAGGAAGGAACCGCCGGGGATCGACCTCGCGGAGCGAGGGAGCGGAGACCACACCGGCCGCGCGCTCGAAGGCCGTGTCCCCCGCGGGCGCGTAGAATCCGGCCACGACGTCGGCGCCGGGCTCCCCGGCGAACGGGCGCGTGATGCGATCGAGCCACTCGGGCTCCACCTCCACGCCGGCGTCGGTGCACGCGATGATCGGGGATTTCGAGGCGCGGACCGCGGCGTTCCGGCCGACCGAGCGATTCCCGGAGGCCTGGACCGCGCGGATCCGGGGATCCGAAGCCGCGCGCGAACACAGGAGTTCCCAGGTCCCATCCGTGGATCCGCCGTCCGAGATCACGATCTCCTCGGGCACCCGAGTTCCGGAGAGGATGGAATCGAGGAGCGGCCCCACCGTTCCGGCTTCGTTTCGAACCGTGACGATGAGAGCGACCGGCTCCAAGTCAGGATGCGCGGCTGAGGGGCAGGCCGCCCGTTACCAGCCGCCCGGACGCGTCTCGCAGACCGCGGAGGGCGCGCGATCCCACTGGTTCTTCTGGAAGTACTTGAGGCCGATGCGGAGGAGGTCGTCGGAAGTGACCCCGTCGATCTTGGCCGGGAGAAGGATCGGGTAATCGATCCCGAGGCCGAACAGCTCCGCGCGAGAGAATTGCAGCGCGCGCGTCGGGTTCGAGTCCAGCGCCATGAAGTAGCCGCCCGACGCGAGCGTCTTCGCGGCCAGGAGATCCGGGGCCAGATCGCCATGAAGCGGCAGGAGCGCCGCCTTCTTGATCTGCCGGAACGCGAGCTTCACCATGTCCTCTTCCTGGAGCGGGCCGGAAACGGCGAGGCTCATGAGAAGCGGGCACTCGTCCAGGGCCTGGGACAGAACGGCGTTCGCGCCCGCGGCCCCTCCCGTGCTCATGACGTACTGCGCGAGCCAGCCACGGGGACCGCTCAGAAGCGAAGCCACCACGTAGAGAGGCGCGACATCCGGGCTCCGCGCGGGCGGACCGTTGAACGCGATGGTGACGGTGCTCGTGGGCCCGGCGCCCAGCTCCCACTTCTCCCGGTCCTGGTACAATTCGCCTTCCCTGGCCACGGTGCCGGGCTGGAAGGGTTTCGACGAGACGTCATGGAACGCGCGCTCGATCTCGGGCTGGACGGAGGACGGATTCACGTCCCCGAAGACCGAGACGACCATGTTCGGCTGCACGACCAGCGTCCGGTACCAATCGGTGATCGCGGCGTGCGGGATGCTCACGAGCGTGCGGTGGCTGCCCGGTCCCGGCAGCCGGTATCCGCTCACGAGGTACTTCGTCGGGAAGATCAGCCGCTGCCGCTGCGCCTGGTCGTCATGGAGCCACCTGTCGAGCGCGTCGAGGACGAAGATTCGCGTGGCATCCACATTCACCGTGTCGAGGTCCGGGTGGGCGAACATGCCTCCCATGCGGGTCACGACCTCCTGCCAGGCGTCGGACGGAATCGTCACGGCGCATCCCCACATGTCCTTGTCCTGGTAGGAAACCATGGCGCCCGTGGACGAGAGGCTCTGGCGATACGTGTTCCCCTTGCCCTGCGGGTCGTTGGAGTTGAGCAGGATCTCACGCACCAGAGACGTGACTCCGTTCGTGTTGTCGTTCTCGTAGCGGACCCCGCCCATGAGGTAGACCGCGACGGTGACCAGCGGCGCGCTGTGGTCCTCGCTGGTCAGGAGCCGGATGCCCCCCGGCAGAACCGACCGGACCACCCTCCCGCGCCCCGCGTCCACGGCCTTGGCCGCCGCCGCGCGCTTGAGCGGCGTGTCCAGCCGCGCCTGCCGCTCGGCATCGGCGCTCGCGGTCGCCTGCGGACCGCTGCGGTAGGCAGCGCCATAGGCGACCTCTTTCTCGCGGATCCGGCGTTCCACGTCCGCCGCCTTCGCCTTCGCCACGAACGCCGCCGGTCCCATCTCCACGATGACCGCGCGCTTCAAGTCGAGGTACTTGCGCGCGACCGCGGTGAGATCCTCTGGGCGGAGCGCCTTCATGCGGGCGAACCAGGCATCGTCCGATCCCGGAGCGCCCCGAAGCATCGCGAGCGCCAGGCCGCGGCCGAGGCCGCTCAGGTCGGAGCGGACCGCGAGATCGCGCAGCTCGACGGATCTTACCGCCATCTGGAATTCGGCTTGAGGGATCGGCGCGGAGCGCACCTGCTCGATCAGGGTGATGATTGCCCCTTCGGCATCCTCGGCGCTGTCCGGATCGACCGCGAACGTGAGCGCGACCGTCCCGCCGTCCACCTCGTATTCACGGACCGCCGCGGCGCGGGTGAACTCCGCGTCCCCGCCATTGAGACGCGCCTGGGTGCGGGAGCCCGGGCTGTCCACCAGGACCGCCATGAGCGCGTCCAGGGCGAGGGCGTCGGAGCTGCCCCAAGGCGGCGCCTGGAAACCGACCGTGATCCCGGCGCCGTGGGTATCCGGCGGATCGCGCTCCACGACGACGCGAGGTCCCTCGAAGGCGCGCTCCTTGAAGCGGGAGCGCGAGGACGCCTTTCCTCGCTGCATGCCCTCGAACGCCTTCTCGACTTTCTGCGCCACATCCTCCGCGTCCACGTCGCCGGTAACCACGACCGTCAGATTCTCCGCGACGTAGTATTCGTGGTAGAAGCGCTGGATCAGGGTCGGCGTGATTCCCGAGAACTCGTGCTCCGTGATCGCCAGCGGCGAGACGAGAGGATTGCCCTCGTGGAGCCGGTCGCGCGCCGTGTTCACCGAGGCCCGGTCCGCATCGCCCAGGATGGTGCGCGAGAGCCCCTTCGCCCGGCCCAGCGCGAGGTTGACGACAACTGCGTCCAGGCGAGGCTGCATCAATCCCTCGGAGAGGAGGCTCATTCCCGCTCCCAGGGAGCGTGAGGGCACCGTCAGATCGAAGTAGGAGTAGTCGTACCCGGCCTCGCTCGAGTAGGTGCCGGCGAGCCCGTAGACATCCTTCTGCACCTCTCCGGGCTGATCACGGCGGGTCGTCGCCTCCATGATGCACTGCGCCGCGCCGACAGCCAGGCCGCGGTCCTTGGCGGCCTCGTCGCGCGTGCCCGCGCGGACCCAGGCCTGAATGGAGACGATCGGCCGTGTGTGGACCTCGCGCACGATGACCGTGACCTTGTTGGGCAGAGTCCGAACGAGGTCCGGAAGCGCTGCGGCTTCACCGGTTGGAAGGAGCAGGAGAAGGGCGAGGCACGGGAGCGCGTGGCTGAGACGCATTCGGTTGAAGACCTCCGAGGATAGGGAGCAGAGCATAGGCTGGGACTCTATCGTATCTATCAATAAAAGCGAACCCCGGCGGAAGGTTCCCCCGCCGGGGTCGATTCTCGTTGGGTTGCCCTGGGTCAGGCCTGCAGCTTCACGACATTCGCCGCTTGTTTCCCCTTCTGGCCCTCTATCGGCTCGAACTCGACGGTCTCACCCTCCGCAAGCGTCCGGAATCCGTCGCACTGTATCGCCGAGTGGTGCACGAAGAACTCCTCGCCGGAGTCTTCGCGGATGAACCCGTACCCCTTGGTCTCGTTGAACCATTTGACCGAGCCGCGGTGCTTCAATTGCGGGCCCCTCCTTTCCGCCTGGTGCGGTTGGGACTGGTAACGTTACGAGGCGCCGACCCCCCTTCCGGTGCGGACCGACTGGAAGCAATCCCGGCAGTAAACCGGCTTGCCCGCGGTCGGCCTGAAAGGAACCTGGGTGGTCACGCCGCAGGAGGAGCACACGGCTTCATGGAACTCGCGCGAGGAGGCCCCCATCGAAACCGGGGAGGTGTTGAATCCTCCCGCGGACGCTCCGCCGCTCTGCCGCTTCTTCTCATCGCGGCAACGCCGGCAACGCGTCGGCTCGTGCTGGAATCCCCGCTCCTTGTAGAACGCCTGCTCCCCCGCCGTGAACACGAACTCCTCCCCGCAGTCCCTGCACTTGATACTCTTATCACTCTCCACCATGAAGCCTCCGAGGCGCTCTCACCCTTGGAAATGGAACGCCAAGCCCATGGCGGGTGAGTGTCGCCAAGGGCAGGGTATGACAAACGAGTAGCTCGCTGGGACGATGGGGGAAGGTTTGAATCGAGGCTGGACCGTTCACTGAGTTCCGCTCGTTGCCGCCGGAGATTCCGATCACGCGGAGATTCAACCACACACATGATAAGTATATAGAATTCCACGTACTTGTGTCAAGGTATTTGCGGCGATACCGCCGTTAGTTCCCCGGCACGTTAGGGTTAAATTGGAGCGCGCGCCATGTCGCCGTTTCGACCTGGAAACTATTTCGTAGGCTGCCTCGCGGCGGCCGCGCTGCTCGTCTCGGGACACACCGGACTGGCGCCGCACGCCTCGGCCGCCTGGCCCTCGCGGCCCGACTCCCTGCTGATCATCCATACCAACGACATCCACGCCCACCTCTTCCCGTTCACGGACGCGAACGGAGCGCTGGTGGGTGGCGCTTCGGCGAGGTCGGCCCTGATCGCACGGCTCCGCGGGCAGCAGGCCAGGACGCTCCTTCTCGACGCCGGGGATGTCTTCCAGGGCACCCCCGTCTACAACTTCTTCCGCGGCGTTCCCGACTACCGCTCGATGTCTCTAGTGCACTATGACGCGGGCGCGCTGGGAAACCACGAGCTGGACGACGGGCCGGCCGCCTGGCTGCGCGCCAGCGCTCATGCCTCCTTTCCGATCGTGAGCGCCAACGTGTTCGTGTCCGCCGACAGCGGATGGGCCGCCTCGCTCGAGGAGGTTCCGGCCCCGGTGCGCAGGGGAGCGAGGTGGATCGGCGGGCCCAAGGTCTCCGAGAGCTCGCGGCTTCGCTATCTCGCGAATCCCTACGTCATCGAGGACGTTGGGGGCGTGAAGGTCGCGATCCTGGGCCTCACGACGAAGGACGTTCTCTCGATCGTCAACCGCGCGACGAATTCGGGCGTGGCCGTGGCGGATCCCATCTGGGCCGCGGGCGCTCTCGTGCCCGAGCTCCGGAAGAAGGCCGATTTCGTGGTCGCGCTCACGCACCTCGGCGTGGACGACGATCGCGCCCTCGCAGCGCGCGTGCCGGGCATCGACATGATCGTGGGCGGCCACAGCCACACGTACCTCTGGCGGCCGCTCTTCATCGGGAACCGGAACGCGAACGGGTACGGCGGAACCGCGATCGTGCAGGCCGGAAAGTGGGGAGATCGCGTCGGAAGGCTGGCGGTCGCGATCGGACCCGCCGGCGTGAAGGGGATCACCGATACGCTCGTCGCGGTGCGGCCGAGCGAAGGGGAAGACCCGGCGATCGGACGGATGCTCCAACCCTATCGCGATTCCATGGCCACGACGATGGACAAACCGGTCTTCCGATCCCCTTCGCGCGTGAGCATGTCCGGTCTCGAGGACGGCGACACGCCGCTCGGGAATTTCGTCACCGATGCCATGCTCGAGTCGGCGCGCGCCGACATCGCCATCATCAACACCGGCGGCATCCGCGCCCCGCTGCCCGAGGGCAAGGTCACGGTCGGAGACGTCTACACGGTGCTCCCCTTCGACAACGTGCTCGTGGTCGTCCCGATGAAGGGGTGGCAGGTTCGCGAGCTGCTCGACTTCGCCGCGCGCCGGATCGGCAAGCGGGGCTTCATCCAGATCGCCGGAGCGCAGTTCGTGATCCGGCGCGGCCGCGCCTCCGATATCCGCGTCGGCGGGCAGGCGCTGGATTCCGACCACCTCTACGGGGTCGCCACCATCGATTTCCTCTATGGAGGGGCTGAGGGCTACGTCCACTTCGCGAGGGCGGGCGCGGGCCATTCGACCGGGATCTTCACGCGCGATGCGGCGATCGAATTCCTGCGCCGCCATCCCTCCTACGAGTTCAAGAAGCGCGGGCGCATCCGCTGGGAGGGTGGACTTCCGAGCGGCGACCTCATCTCGCCGCGCTAGCGGGCGGCGCGGCGGCTACTTCCCGCGGTAACGCAGCGCCACGTTCGCGTCGCCGAGATTCGGCGGAACAGCGTAGGGTCCCGACGATCCATCGAAGTATCCCACCTTGGCTGCCGTTATCGTGTACGTGCCGGCCGGGAGATTCGGCACGACATAGGCGCCGGTCGAATCGGTCTCGACTGATCCGCGCGCCGGTGAATCGCCCGGCGACGCGTCCGCCGAGCCTGAGGTTGCTGTCCGCTCCCAGCGAACCGTCGCGCCCACAAGCGGCTCGCGCGTGATCGAGTCCGTGACCTTCCCCTCCAGCAGCGGATAGAGCACCGCGTCCCGGGCGTTGACGATTCCCCAGCCGTACCTGTTGTCCGGACGTTCGGCGCGGCTCGCGCTCATCGCGATCGCGTCGCGGACCATCTCGGGTCCCCAGTCGGGATGCCGGGAGAGGACGAGCGCCGCGCAGCCGGCCACCAGCGGGGCCGAAAAGGACGTCCCGTTCAGGCGCGCGTATCCGTCGTAGGTGCGCGCCCGGGCCGCCAGGACGCCCACTCCCGGCGCCACGACGTCGGGCTTCACCCTGAGGTCGTAGGTGGGGCCCACCGAGCTGAAGCCCGCGAGATCGCCGATGCCGTTGACCGCGCCCACCGAGATCGCGCCGGAGGCGTCCGCGGGGGCCCCGAGGCTTCCGTCCTTCTGCCCCTCGTTCCCGATCGCATTCACGACCAGGAGCCCGCGAGCGAGCGCCTCGTTCGCCGCGCGCGTCGACACGGCCGTACGCCCGTCCAGGTCCCTCCACCGGTACCACGCGTGATAGGAGAGCGAGCTGGTGACGATGTCGGCGCCCTGGGCTTCGGCCCACTCGACGCCCGCGCACCAGTAGTCCTCCTCGACGCGTAGCTCCGAGCCGATGCGTTCCGTCTTGCCCAGGAGGTACTCGGAGCGGTACGCGGGACCGATCAGCTTCCCCGGCGCGTAGCCCGCGATGGTCGAGAGAACCGCAGTGCCATGGGCCGACTGGTTCGGCGCGTCGGTGCGCGGATCGTAGGAAGGATCGTCGTCCCCGTTCACGAAATCGCGCTGGCCCACGACCTCGAGCTGCCGGAGCGACTCGTGATCCAGCTCGAAGCCCGAGTCGAGGACGCAGACGAGCACGCCCTCGCCGTGATCCCCCATCGCGTGCACTTCGGGAATGTGGAGCATGTCGATCTGGAGGAAGGAAGGGCCCGCGTTGAAATCGGCGCCGGCGGTCGAGAACGAATCCGCCGCAGGCGCCTCGTCCCCCGAGGCCCATGCCACCGGGCGCACCTCCGCGACAAAGAGGAGCGCCTGGATCCGCGCGAGCGATTCGGGCGGCGCCTCCACGCTCACCGCGTTGAGCAAGCTCGAGCGAGTGCGTATTCCGATCGCGCGCGCCGCGACGGCCGCGACATACGCGGGATCGGGCGGCAGGTCCCGGTCGTCGAGGAGCGCCCGCCCGCCCGCGGATCCGCGCCATGGGTCCGCGCGGGCCACCTTCGCGCGCCGCGCCATCGCGCGCGGCGTGATCCGGCGCGCTGCCTCCGCCAGAGCCGCCTCGCGCGCGGGACCCGGCGCGCCGGTCGCGCCATGGTCCCGGAAGAACACCCAGGCGGGAGCGCCATGCGCCACCCCCGCGCCGGCGATCGAAGCTGCGAGGCCGATCGAAGCTGCGAGGCCGGCGCGCCGGGCGCCGCGAATCACCGCAGCCCTTCCGCCAGGTACATCCTGGTGAGGTAGCGACGCCCCATGAAGGCGATCGCTCGCCCGTCGGGAGATATCGCGACGCCGGGAATCCCGACGAGCCCTGCGGTCTGGCCGGGCTTCAGCTCACGCAGCAGGGTCCGGCGTCGGGTCTGGATATCGAGGCTGAAGACGGTGGCGCCCTTGGCGGCGTCCCGGAAGAGATAGACGGAGCGCCCGTCGCTACCCATACGAATCAAATGATCTCCGTCCTCGAGCCCAGCCATCGAGACTTCGTGCGATGGCCCCCCATCCACCGGGAAGGCGCGCGGCTTCGCGCCGGCGATAGCGGTGTACACGGTGTCGCCGCGCGCGTTGGCCACGAATTCATCTACCCCCTCCGGGGTCACAGGACGAACCGCCCCGGTGTCGAGGCTTTGTACGTAGCAGCGCATGGGCCGCCCGGGCCGCTCCGCGCCGAACACTACGGCGCGACCGTCCGCCGTCCAGGTGGCGACACTCGAGAACCGCTCGAAGCCGGGATTCGGGAGCCGCTTCACTTCCCCGGCTCCCATCGGCAGAACGTTGAGCCGGGGAGGCGACGTATACAGGAGCGCGAGGACCGATTTCGCGTCGGGCGAGAACGCGAGCGCTTCCCCCTCGCCGAGCCGTGCCGCGGGAGATCCGTCCATCTTTCGCACGAAGACCGAGTACAGGTCTCCCGCCGCCGTCCCCTGTTCCGTGAAAAGGACGGTCGTGCCGTCCGGGGAGATATCCGCCGGGAAGGAGAACTCGAACCAGGTGAGGTCCCGCTCCGTATTGTCTCCAGGAGCGAACGCGTACAGATCTCCCCGCTCGTCGGCCGACGTGAGCAGGACCCGGCCGTCTCTCGAGATGTCTTGCAGGGTCATGCTCCCTGGAATCCGGGCGACGACGCGCATCTTCCCCGAGAGCGAGGCCGCGCAGAGCTCGCGATTGCCGACCCCCGATCCGGCCGTGAACCAG
This sequence comes from Candidatus Eiseniibacteriota bacterium, assembly GCA_043741515.1. Lineage (GTDB taxonomy): Bacteria > Eisenbacteria > RBG-16-71-46 > SZUA-252 > SZUA-252 > WS-7. The sequence goes on from JAYUAE010000199.1 coordinate 13,133, forward strand.
ACCTCCTTGCCATCGTGAGACCACGCGAGCCCCTGCTCCGTGCTCCACCCCTGCGATATCGTCCGCGTCTTCCGGGAACGATCCACCACCATGACCGAGCCGCGGTCATCGGGCCGGACGGGGTGGAAGAGGAACGCCACCGTTTCCCCGCTCGGAGAGACCCGCGCATCGGAGACCCAGCCCTTGGTCTCGAAGAGGAGCGTTCCGATGGGGTATTCGAGCCGAAAGGTGTCTCCAGCACGGATCACGGCGAGGGACGACCCGTCCGGCGACCAGTCCGCCCCGAGGACGTCGGCCAGGACCTCGCGCGGCGCGCCTCCCTCGACCAGAGCCGTGGCGAGCATCCCTATGGTGAAGATCTGGCTCTGGCGCTTCGCTCCCACGCAGAGCGCCATCTCTCCCTTCGAGGAGACGGCGAAGATGTTTACGCCTTCGTAGCCCAACGCACGGGATTCCGGCGAGCCGAAACGGCCGGTGTAGATCCTGAGCGGTGAGCCTTGAAGCGCCGCGGCGTAGATGTAGGTCTGGCCGTCCGGCAGGAAACGGGCGCTGTAGATCGCGCCCTCGCGGAACGTGAGCTGGCGATAGCTCGCAGGCGCCCGCGGATGCATTCTCGCGAGCGCCCACCCCGCGACGAGCGCCAGCGCGAGGATCGCCGCCGAGGCGAGCAGGATGCGCGCGCCGGAACCAAGCTTGCGGCGAATTCCCCCGGGTCGCGCGATCGCGCCGGAGGGCTCGCTCAACCCCGACAACGCCTCGAGATTGAACGCCACGTCCTGTGCCGACTGGAATCTCGCGGCAGGATCCTTCTCCAGACAGTGCGCCACGATTCGCTCGAGGGCGGGAGATACCGGGCGTGGCGCCTGGGACAGATCGGGCGGCTCCTCGTTCAGGATGGCGTTCATCGTCTCGACCGCGGTCGCGCGATGGAACGGCCGGCTCCCCGAAAGCATCTCGTGGAGGACCGCCCCGAGCGCGAAGAGATCGGCGCGATGATCCGCCGGCTCGCCGCGCACCTGCTCGGGCGCCATGTAGCCCGCGGTGCCCAGGATCATCCCCGGATCGGTGTCGATCCCCATCGTGGGAGCCTTGCTCCGGCCGGCCCCGGCGGGGTCGGGTTGCATGAGCTTGGCCAGACCGAAGTCGAGAATCTTGACCCGGCCGTCGCGGGTGACGAACAGGTTCTCGGGTTTCAGGTCCCGGTGCGCGATCCCCTTCGAATGCGCGGCCGCGAGACCGCGCGCCACGTCCAGCGCGTACTCCACGGCCTTACGCTGCGGGAGGCCACCGCCCGAGAGGCGCTCACGCAGGGTCGCCCCTTCCAGAAGCTCCGACACGACGTAGGGCGACCCCTCGTGGGACCCGATGTCGTAGATGACGAGAATGTCGGGATGATTGAGCGCGGCCGCTGCGCGCGCCTCCTGCTCGAAGCGGCGCAGCCGCTCCGGGTCGGCGGAGTAGCGGCTGGGAAGGACCTTGATCGCGACATCGCGCCCCAGCCGCGCGTCCCGGGCGCGATAGACCTCTCCCATCCCTCCCGCGCCCAGAGGGGCGATGATTTCATAAGGGCCCAGCCGTGAGCCCGTGGAAAGCGACATCCCGATCCCCCTAGAACGTATACCGCACGGTGTAATTCATGGCGGTCGACTGCCCCGCGGGGACCGCGAGATCGAACTCGATCGTGTCCGCGTTCTTCTTCCGGTAGTCCGCCGACTTGTTCGTGATCTCCCAGTTGCCGTAGAGCGTTTCGACGACCGTGACGCTTGCCGGTTTCTCCCCGTGATTCCGGATCGAGATCGCATACGCGTCCTCGGTCACGTTGCGCGAGACCCGCGTGTGCGAGACCCGCGTCCGGTCGCCCACCAGATCGAACGCCGTGCCGCTCAGGATGCTGATCTTCTCCCCCGCCGGCGTGTGCCCGATCGCGTCTTCGCCCACCAGCGTCCTCGCGCCGGAAGGGGCGTTCTCGTAGACGCGCACGCGCCCCTCCGGGAGCGGCACGCCCAGCCCCTGCGCCTTCTCGTTCCCCAGCTCGAGGCGCACGCGAACGTGCGAGCCGTCGCGCGCCGCGTCGTAAACGTAGGCGCGCCGCGCGGGCACCCGGGTCGGACCGACGATCGGGATCTGCGTCGTCTCGAGGTGGCGCAGGTCCATCGTGCCTTCGAGGGGATAGAGGTGGTAGGCGAAGAGGTCGGAAGCGCGGCCCGGCGGAACCTTTGCGGGGGACTCCGCGGCAGCGGGCCCTCGATCCGGCGTCTCACCGGCTCGATGGAGCTCGCCCGCGACCAGCGCGACCTTCGCGCCGTCGAACGAGGAGCCGGTCCGGTTCACGATCGACGCCCAGCCGGTGAGCTCGACCTCCTGCTCTCCGGGCTGGAGCACCGCCGCATACTCGGCGGTCCACTCGATCCCCGAGGTCAGGTAGGAGAGGATGGCGCGACGGTCGCCCGATTTCGCGCTCTCCACCTCCCAGCGAAGCGACGGACTGGTGGCGAGTCCGGCCCGGGACGGGAACTCCACGTCGGAAATCTGCCGCCGGTTGATCATGGTGAGGACCCCCACCGAATCGCGGCGCTCGATGAAGAGATCGTCCCCTTCGATCCCGACGAGGCGCCCGCCGAAGGCCCTTCCGGAATAGCGGTAGCGGATCGTGTCGCCCAGGAAACGCCGGAAGACCCGGTCTCCGCTCCAGAGGTCGTAATCGAAGCTCTGCCTCAGCACGCGAAATCCGTCCCCCTCGAGGCGAACGGAGGTCGAGTCGATCCGGCGCGGCACGCCCTCCAGCGTCACCTCGCTCCTGCCGCCCGCGAGGCTCAGCGTGTAGGGCTCGCGCACGAGCGCCAGGTCGCTGTTGTAGATCACTATTTCCACGGTGCCTGGGGCGCGCCTTGCGACGGTCGCCCGCGCGGAGTGCGGCGCGAAGGCCGCCATCAGTAATATTCCGAATGCGATACGCCACGCGCGCATGCCACCTCCGGACGGAACCTCGTGAAGACATCGGACGTACGGAGCGCACGGTACGGCGCGCGAGGGAAACGGTCAAGATTGTGGGCGCTCACGGGCGGCAGAAGGAAGGCGCCTGCCGGCGCCGGGAGCGGGCCAATTTGCGTTGACAGGGTCGGAGGCCGACGATAACGTACCGCGGTAATTCGGACCGCCACGATCAGTCAGTTCGAACTCGCTGAGGAGAAGGTTCAATGCGTATGAAAGGCACCGTGAAGTGGTTCAATGAGTCGAAGGGTTTTGGCTTCATCCAGCAGGCGGGCGGCGAGGACGTGTTCGTCCACTACTCCGCCATCCAGGGCGAGGGCTTCAAGACGCTGGCCGAGGGGCAGGCGGTGGAGTTCGAGATCGTCGAGGGTCCGAAGGGCAAGCAGGCTGCCAACGTGACGGCCGTCTAATCCCGTCCCACAGGGACGATGAAGTGATGCCTCGGCGGGGTTCTCCCGCCGGGGCAATATTTTCGGCGGCCGGTCCGGCACCATTCGATATATAGTCGACCGCTTGCATGACCGAGCAACCGCCGGAAGCACCCACTCCCAGCAACGTCCCGGATAGCCCCATCCCGGAGCTGCCTCCGGACCCGGGCGGCCCCGCCCAGGTGTCGGGGCTCCAGCGATTCCTCGACCGCACATTACAGGTAGTGGTCGGGCCGGCGCGCCGGCTCACCGACCCGCATCTCTTCCAGAAGATCTCGCTCGCGGCATTCCTCGCATGGGTAGGACTGGGCGCGGACGGGCTGTCCTCCTCGGCGTACGGACCCGAGGCGGCCTTCAACGCGCTCCAGGGGAACACCTTCCTCGCGATCCCTCTCGCCATCATGACCGCCGTAACGGTCGTCGTGATCGCCGTCAGCTACATGCGCATCATCGAGCGCTTCCCCGCGG
>JAYUAE010000200.1:0-7683 GCA_043741515.1 Candidatus Eiseniibacteriota bacterium
GGCTATGGCGCGCGGGTCCTGATTCTCGACGATGGATGGGAGCAGCCCCGGCTCGCATGGAACGAGCTCTGGGTGGCGCTCGATCCCCGGCGACCCGCCGGCAACGGATCGCTTCTTCCGGCGGGGCCCTTGAGAAGGCCCGCGTCGGCCCTGCGCGAGGCTTCGCGTATCGTATTCTTGCTCGAGGAGCCCGGCGAGGAGATCGGCGATTCCACGCGCGCGTGGCTGGCCCGCGAGGCGCCCGGCGTTCCGTGCCTGCGCCTTCGGCGCACGATGCTGGGCGTAAGTCCGGCCGGGTCGCTGGAGCGGCCGGAACCGCTCGCGCCGGGATCCCGGGTGGCGGTCGTGTCCGGCATCGGATCTCCATTGCGGCTCGAGCGCTTCGTGCGCGCCGCGGGGCTTGACCTCCGCTTCCACGCGGCGTTCCCGGACCATGCGCGCTGGAGCAGCGCTTCGCTGACGAGGGCGCTCTTGCTCGCGCGCCGCGAGGGGGCGGAGACGGCGCTCATCACCGAGAAGGACGAGCCGCGATGGCCCGCGGAGCTGGCCGCAGCGCTTCCGGTGCGCGTGATCCGGACCGGCGTCGCGCCGCTCGATCCCGTGGAGGAGGCGCTCCGGGGAATCCGGGCCGCGGCTGGAATCGCGACAGCCGCGGAGGCAGCCCGCGCAAGCGCAGAGGAGCGTCGAAGATGAGGAAGCGATCGTCCGGCAAGCTGGAGAGCGACGTTCTCGTCGTGGGGAGCGGCATCGCCGGCCTCTGCGTCGCGCTCCATGTCGCGCGCTCTGCCCGCGTGCTGATCGTGACCAAGAGGGAAGGGCGCGAGTCCAACACGAACTATGCTCAGGGAGGCATCGCTGCCGCGATCGGCGGGGACGACCGGCTGGAGCTGCACGAACGCGACACCCTGATCTGCGGGGCGGGGCTCTGCGATCCCGAGGCGGTGCGCATCCTCGTCGAGGAAGGCGCGGAGGAGATCGCGCACTTGATATCGCTCGGGGTGCGCTTCGACCGGGATCCCAGGATGCCCGGGACGCTCGCGCTGGGCAGGGAGGGCGGGCACTCGCGCCGGCGGATCGTTCACGCGAAAGACCGCACGGGCCGCGAGGTCGAGACCCGGCTCCTCAAGCTGGCCGAGGACCATCCCAGGATCGAGATCCTCGAGAATCACATCATGGTGGACCTGATCTTGCAGTCGAGGCATCTCTCGGGGAGAAAGACCGCGCCGCAGCGCGATCGCGTGTGGGGCGCCTACGTGCTGGACCGCTCCAGCGGGAAGATCCGGCCGTGTGCGGCGCGGGCCACGGTGCTCGCCACGGGCGGCGCGGGGAAGGCCTATCTCTACACCACCAATCCGGACATCGCCACGGGCGACGGGCTGGCCGCGGCGTTCCGCGCGGGCGCACCGGTCGCGAATCTCGAATTCGTCCAGTTCCATCCGACCTGTCTCTTTCATCCGGACGCCAAGTCCTTCCTCATCTCCGAGGCGGTGCGCGGGGAAGGCGCCAAGCTCCTGACGACGGATGGAAGGCCCTTCATGCACCGGTACCACAGGCTCGGCGACCTGGCGCCCCGCGACATCGTGGCGCGCGCGATCGACTCGGAGATGAAGCGGCGCGGGGACAAGTTCGTGCTCCTCGATCTGGCGCGGCTCGGAAAGAGACTTCTCCAGAGGCGCTTCCCCCACATCACGAGCCGCGTGCTCGCGTACGGCTACGACGTGTTCCACGACCCGATCCCGGTCGTTCCCGCGGCCCACTACGTCTGCGGAGGGGTGGTGACGGATCTCGAGGGACGCACCGCGATTCCGGGCCTCTACGCGTGCGGCGAGGTCGCCTGCACCGGCGTCCACGGCGCGAACCGGCTCGCGTCCAACTCGCTCCTCGAGGCGCTCGTGTTCGCGAGACGCTCGGGCCGGGCGGTCCTGGAACTGCTGGACTCGGAGGGTCGCGGCCGCCCGCCGAAGCTCCCGGCGTGGCGCACGAACGGGGCCGTAACCCCAAAGGAGCAGGTGATCTTCGACCATAATTGGGATGCGCTGCGGCGCGTCCTATGGGACTATATGGGCATCGTCCGGAGCGATGAGCGGCTGAAGCGGGCCGCCACCATGGTCGGCGTCCTGCGCGACCAGATCGAGCGGGATTACTGGAGTTACCGGCTCGACAGCGATCTGGTCGAGCTCCGCAACATCGGCCTCGTGGCGGACCTCATGGTTGCTTGCGCCTTGAGGCGCAAGGAAAGCCGGGGGCTGCATTACAATGTCGACCACCTCCGTGCCCTCGATCGATTTCGCAAGGACACCATCCTCACCCGTCGGGACGTGCGCTGACATGGCCTCCGATCTGGAAAACGCGATCCTGGACGTGGCGCAGAAATACGAGCGCTACAAGCCCAACGCCTACCGCTTCACGCTCGACGCGGTGGGCTTCACCGTGCAGGGCCTGGGACAGATGCGGCACGTGAGCCCCGAGGAGCTCCTGGACGGGATCCGGCGCCTCGCGCTGGATCGGTTCGGCCCCATGGCGAAGACGGTCTTCGAGCAGTGGGGCGTGGTCGAGACCGAGGACTTCGGGCAGATCGTCTTCCAGCTGGTGGATGAAGGGCTCCTGGGAAAGACGGAGCAGGACAAGCTGAGCGATTTCTCGAAGGGCTACGATTTCAACGAGGCATTCGTGCGCCATTTCGACTGGCTCGGCCGGATCGGAGATCCGAGCGATCCCGCCGCCTGAAAATGAAACCGAACCGGCGAGGCACCCTGTGATCCGCCGCGAAGGCACATCCCTGCGCCTGCTCCACTACCTGCGTCCCTACCGCGGGCGGCTGATCCTCACGGCTTTCTTGATGTTCGGGTTCGCGCTCTCGAGCGGGGTCACGATCGGAATGATCTCGCCGTTCGTGAAGGTCCTGTTCACGCCCCGGCCCGCCACGACCGCTGCAGCCACGGCGACCGCGCCGGGGCCCGGCTCGAGGAGCGTGTCGGGCGAGGCGGGCGCCCTGATCGAGGTCGTGACCGGCGGCGCCAAGCCCGCCGCGCCACAAGGCAGCGGAGTCCCGGCGCGTGTCTCTGCGTGGAAGCAATCGCTTCGCACCTGGTTCGAGCATTTCTTCCTGACCGGCGACCCGCTCCGCTCGCTCACGCGAATCTGTCTCGCGCTCCTCGTGGTGTTCTTCATCAAGAACATCTTCGACTATCTCCAGAGCGTGCTCACGGTATGGGTGGAACAGGCGGTGGTGCGCGACATCCGGAATGAGCTCTACGGGCACCTTCACGATCTCTCGCTCTCCTTCTTCCACACCCGGCGCACCGGCGCGCTCCTCTCCCGGCTCACCAACGACATCGCGCTCGTCCGCGGCGCGCTTGCCGCGGGATTCAGCAATCTCATCAAGAGCGCGCTCCTTCTCATTGTGTGCCTCTTCTGGATCTTCTGGACCTCCTGGCGTCTTGCGCTCCTCTCCCTGCTCGTGATCCCGCCCTCGCTCTCCCTGATCGTCTGGCTCGGGAGGAAGCTCCGGCGCCGCAGCACGATCACGCAGGAGCGAATGGCAGATCTGAACGCGATTCTCTCGGAGACCCTTGGCGGGATCCGGGTCGTGAAGGCGTTCTCGATGGAGGAATTCGAGAAGCGCCGTTTCGCCACGTCGGCCAACGACTACTTCCGCGCGTTCGTCAAGCAGCGCAGGATCGGGGCGATGGCAGGGCCGGTCTCGGAGTATCTGGGCGTGGTGGCCGCAACGGCGGTGCTCTGGTACGGAGGGCACGAGATCCTCCTCCAGCGCGCGCTCGAGCCGCAGCAGTTCTTCATCTTTCTCTTCGCCATGCTTCAGCTCATGAGCCCGCTCAAGTCACTGAGCAACGTGAATGCGACGCTCCAGGAAGGGCTGGCCGCGGCGGTCCGCATTTTCCAGATCCTGGACACCGAGCCGGCGATCGTGAGCCGGCCGGATGCCCGCCCGGTCTCGGGGATCCGGAACGGAATCGAGTTCGAGCGCGCGAGCTTTCGCTACGGGACCGGCTCCGACGTGCTCCACGAGGTTTCCTTCTCGGTCAAGGCGGGCGAGGTGGTCGCGTTGGTCGGACCGAGCGGGGCGGGGAAGTCCACCCTCGTGGACCTGGTGGCGCGCTTCTACGATCCGACCGAGGGCAGGATCCTCCTCGACGGCACGGACCTCCGGGATTACGACGTGGGCGCGCTCCGCCGCATGATGGGGATCGTCACGCAGGATCCGCTACTCTTCAATGACACGGTGGCGCGGAACATCGCCTACGGCGTGACCGACGCCGATCCGGATGCGGTTCGGCGCGCGGCGGTCGCGGCAAACGCCGACCATTTCATCCGCGAATGGTCCTCGGGCTACGAAACCAAGGTGGGGGAGCGCGGCATGCGGCTCTCGGGGGGCGAGCGCCAGCGCGTCGCGATCGCGCGGGCGATCTTCAAGGATCCTGCACTCCTTCTCCTCGACGAGGCCACGTCCAACCTCGACTCGGAATCGGAGCTTTTGGTCCAGGAGGCGCTCGAGGTCCTGTTCCAGGGCCGCACGGTTTTCGTCATCGCGCACCGCCTGTCCACGATCCAGCGCGCCGACCGGATCCTGGTTCTGGATCAGGGGCGGATCGTGGAGACCGGCACCCACTCCGAGCTGGTGAAGCGTCCCGGCCTCTACCAGAAGCTCCACCGGCTTCAATTCCGGCTGGCGGAGAACGCGTCCGACGTGCCCCCGGGGCTCCCGGGAGCCCTTGCGGCGGACCAGGCTGGCTAGCCCGGTGCCTCTCTACCCAGCGGCGGCGGTCGTCCGGTTCTCCTCCCTGGGCGACGTGCTCCTGGCCGCCCACATGCCCGGTTTCCTGCGAAGGGCGAATCCCGCCCGGCGCGTCCTCTTCGTCACGAAGGCCGGCTACGTGGACCTCCTTCGAGGCCATCCTCACGTGGACCGGTTCTACGCTCTCGGCGAAGGCCGCGCGGATTTCCGGATGTCCGCGGCCGCAGGCGTGACCGGCTCTCTTGGGGACCTCGTCGCGGCCATGCGCTCGGACGGTGTGGAAGAGGTCGTGGATCTTCATCGGAACTGGCGCTCGTCGCAGGTTCTCGCGGCCTTCGCGGGCGCGGCGCACCGGCTCGCTCCCAAGCACGCCCTCCGCCGCCGGCTCTGGGTGCACGCGCGATGGCTGCATCCCGAGCCTGTGCCTCCCTTGCTTCGCACCTACCGCGAGCTGGCGGGCCTCGATCCTGGATCGGAGCTCACGCCGTGGCTCCGCCAGGCGCTCTCGGACGAAGATCTGGCGCGCGGGGCGGCGCGCGCGGGGAACGCGGTGCGGGCGGGGGGCTTCGTTCTGCTGGGCGCGGGCGCGCGGTGGGAAACGAAGCGCTGGCCTGCCGCCCACTTCGTCGCGCTGGCCGAGCGGATGGAGCGCGAGGGAGACGTTGACGCGCGCTTTGCCCTGGAGCCTGGACAGCCGGTCGCGCCCGAAATCGCGGCCCATCTGGCGGCGCGCGGCGAGAAACCGATGGCCGTGTCCTTCCGCGAGCTCGCGGCGGTTGCGGCCCACGCGCGCGCCATCGTCTCCAACGACTCGGCCGTGCTCCACCTCGGGCCCGCGCTCGGGATACCGGCGGTCGGGATCTTCGGAGGCACCGTCCCGGAATTCGGGTTCGCGCGCGTGGCCCCGCGAGATGAGGTGGCGGAGATCCGCCTGGGCTGCCGCCCGTGCAGCGTCCACGGGAAGACCCGCTGCCCCCTCGGGCACCATGCCTGCATGCGAACGCTCGAGCCGGAGCAGGTCCACGCGGCGCTCGCGCTCGCGCTCCGCGCTCAGGACATGGCGCCCCGCTCGCGGGCGGAGGCCCGCGCGTGAAGAAACGCGCGAGCCCCGTGGGGACGCGGGCCGCCGAGCGCGTGGTCGCGGGCGATGGTACGCGGGCCGCCGAGCGCGTCCTCATCACGAGCTCCGATCCGGAGGGGCTGGCGCGCGCGGTGGAGCGGCTCACGGACTCGCCCCTCGTGTGGTTCCGCCTGGACGCGCCAGGATTCAATCAGGCCACCATCTGGTTCTGCGCCGGCGCGCCTCCCGAGACTCCGCTCGCGCTTCCGAAGCTGCGCTGGATCCAGAGCGGCTGGGCGGGTGTGGAGAACTGGTTCTCGCGGCCGGAATGGCCGGCGGGGGTGGAGCTGACGCGCACCGTGGGGGACTTCCCCCAGCGGATCGCGCAGCACGTGCTTGGCTATCTCCTCGGGCGGTCGAACCGCGCCGATCTGGCGTTCCGCGAGATGGCGGAGCGGAGCTGGAAGCGCTGGACACCCGACTCGATCGCAGGGAAGAGCCTCCTCGTGGTCGGAATGGGCGCGATCGGGCTGGAGGTCGCCTCGGCCGCCCGCGCGTTCCAGATGCACGTGGCAGGGGTGACCCGGAACGCCGCAAGCGGCGTGAATCGGCCGCTCGATGGCCGGGGCACGCGGGACCTCCCGGAGCTTCTCGCGTGGGCGGACGTGGTGGTGAACCTGCTTCCCCTCACCGCCGAGACGGAGTCCTTCTGGAACGCCGAGCGCCTGGGCGCGATGAAGCAGGGCGCCATCTTCATCAATGTATCCCGCGGCGGCACGGTGGACGAGACGGCGCTCCTGCGCGGGCTCGGGCGCAAGCGCCCCGGATTCGCGATCCTGGATGTGTTCCGGGAGGAGCCCTTGCCGCCGGACCATCCCCTGCGCGGCCGCGACGATGTCTGGATCACGCCCCACCTGGCCGGCGTCAGCACGCCGGAGGCGCTCGCGGCCGACTTCGCCGCGAATCTGAAGCGTTACCGCGAAGGAGAGCCGCTCGTGAACCGCGTGGACCGCGCGCGCGGGTACTAGGCGCGCCGCTGCCGCGCCTGTTCGGGAAAGCACTTGATTCCACGCACTCGTCTACCATAATCCAGCGAATGCCCTACGCGACGCACAGCGAGAGGAGAATCCTCCGATGACCCTCCAGGCCGCCACCCGCGCTCCCGTGAAGACCGATGCCATGTGGGCCATCGAGAAGTCCAAGCCCGAGCCGGGGCTCTGGCGCGTCCAGGCGCCGATCCCCCAGGGCGGTCCCAAGGACGTCCGCATTCGCGTCACTGCCTTCGCGATCTGCGGCACCGATCTCCACATCGTGGACTGGGACCGGTGGGCGGCGTCCCGCCTGAAGACGCCGCTCGTCTTTGGACACGAGTTCACGGGCGTGGTGGACTCGATCGGGTCCGAGGTGAAGGCGGTGAAGCCCGGGGATCGCGTCACGGGGGAGACCCACATCTACTGCGGCCTCTGCTATGCATGCCGTCGCGGGCTGCAGCACCTGTGCGAGAAGGTCTCGATCCTGGGCGTGGACCGCCAGGGCGCGTTCGCCGATTACGTCGTGCTTCCGGAGCAGAACGTCTGGAAGCTGGATCCCAGCATTCCCGAGGAGATCGCGGCGATCCACGATCCTCTGGGGAACGCGGTGCACACGGCACTCGCCGGTCCTGTCGCGGGGCTTCGCTTCTCGGTCTTCGGATGCGGCCCGATCGGCTGCTTCGCGATCGGCGTGCTGAAGGCCTCCGGCGCGGCCTGGGTCGCGGCGGTGGACAAGAACCCCCTGAGGCTCGAGATCGCCGGACGCATGGGCGCGGACCTCCTGCTCAACGTCGAGCGCGACCAGGTCGTGAAGCGGATCCTCGAGGGAACGAGCG
>JAYUAE010000201.1:0-40596 GCA_043741515.1 Candidatus Eiseniibacteriota bacterium
AGTTCAAGCGCCCCGCGGCGCGGCCAACGAATTCCGTGCTGGCCGGCGACCGCTTCCGCTCGCTGACCGGGGAGTCGCTGCCCACGTGGGAGGACGCCGTCCACGACTACCTCGGGCGCAGGTCGGCGCGGAAGGGCGCGGCCGCTTGAGCCCGCGACCCGCGAAACGCGCCCCGAAGATCCGCCGCGCCCCGAAGGCGCGAGTTTCCCCCGCGTCGAAACGCATCCGCCGCACGTTCGCCGAGTGCGCGGCCACCCTGATCGCGGTCTTCTCGCGCGAGCTCGACGGGATCGAGCGCATGGCATTCCTCTTCGGCGACACGATCGCGCGCGGGCGCACGATCTTCTTCTGCGGCAACGGCGGGAGCGCGGCCGAGGCGCAGCATCTCGCGACCGAGCTGGTCGTGCGGTTCGTGCGGGAGCGGCGCGCGCTGCCGGCGCTCGCGCTCACCACCGACGGCTCGCTGCTCACGGCGGCCGGGAACGACTACGGATTCACGCGCGTGTTCGCGCGCCAGATCGAGGCGCTCGGCCGCCGCGGAGATCTCCTGGTCGCCATGACGACGAGCGGCCGGTCGCCGAACGTCCTCGAGGCGGTCCGGGCCGCGCGCGCGCGGGGCCTCCGCGTGGCCGGGATGACGGGGGAGCAGGGCAAGGCCTTCGCGCGGCGCTGCGACGCGGCGCTGGTGGTACCCTCGCGCGAGACGGCACGGATCCAGGAGGCGCACCTCCTCGTGGGGCACATCTGCTGCGAGCGCGCCGAGGAGATCGCCTCCCGGCCGCCCGCGCGCGCGCGAAGGAGAAAGCGCCGCGCATGATCCGCAATGTAATCGTGTCCATGCGGATCTACCAGTGGACCAAGAACCTCGTCCTCTTCGCGGGGATCATCTTCACCCTCAGGTTCCTGGATCCGCAGTACGTGGGGGACGGGGTCCTCGGATTCTTCCTCTTTTCCCTCGCGGTCTCGGGTATGTACATCCTGAACGACATCCTGGACATCGAGCGCGACCGACTCCACGCCACCAAGCGCGAGCGCCCCATCGCGGCGGGGAAGCTGCCGGTCGGAGCGGCGGCCGCCTGGGCCGCGGTCTTCCTGGCTACGGGAATCGGAGGTGCGCTCTTCCTCGGCGCTCGCTTCGGATGCACCGTGGGGGCGTACGTCGTGCTCACGCTCCTCTACTCGCTCTTCTTCAAGCACGTGGTGCTGCTCGACGTGGTGATGATCGCGCTCGGGTTCGTGCTGCGCGCCACGGCGGGAGTCGAGCTGATCCGGGACCGCGCGATCCGCTACGGCCAGGAGGTGATCCTTTCCCCGTGGCTCCTCGTTTGCGCGTTCTTCCTCGCGCTCTTTCTGGCGATCGGGAAGCGCCGGCACGAGCTCGCCACGCTCGAGGGGGACGCCGTGAGGCATCGCGCGGCGCTCGGCGCCTACACGCCGCGGCTCCTGGACCAGCTCGTCGCCGTCGTGACCAGCGCGACGTTGCTTGCGTACTCCGTGTACACGATCGCTCCGGAGACGATCGAGAAGTTCGGCGGCCGGCCGCTTTACCTCACCATCCCGTTCGTGCTCTACGGCATCTTCCGCTATCTCTACCTCATGTACGCCGAGGAGAAGGGCGGCAATCCCTCCGAACATCTCTACCGCGACCGGCCCACGCTCGTGAACGTGATTCTCTGGGGCGTCGCCGTGCTCGCCATCCTCTACTGGCCCGCGAGCTGAGCCGTGGCGGCCCCGCGCGCGTTCCGGGTCCGCTGTCCCGCGAAGATCAACCTCGGTCTGTGGATCCTGGGGCGCCGCCCGGATGGGTATCACGAGATCGACACCGTCGTGCAGTCGGTCGCGCTGGAGGATGATCTTCTTCTCGAGGAAGCCCGCGAGGGGATTACGCTCGATGCGCGCGGCGTGCCGATTCCAGGCGACGGTCCCAACATTGTCGAGAGGGCCTGGACCCTCCTCGCCGAGAGCCGGACACCAGTGCGCGGAGTGCGCGTACGGCTCACCAAGCGAATCCCGGTCGCTGCCGGTCTCGGGGGCGGAAGCAGCGACGCCGCGGGATTTCTTCTCGGCGCCAATCAATTGCTGGGGCTCGATCTTCCGGAAGACGAGATTCAGGACATCGCGGCGCGGCTTGGATCGGACGTTCCATTTTTTCTCAAGGGCGGAACGGCTCGAGCCACAGGGCGGGGCGAGCAGGTGAGACATCTATGTCCCGCTCCGCCCGCATGGGTCGTGCTTGCGACGCCACCTCTCGCCATTTCAACGACTTGGGCCTACGAAAGGGCCACAATTCCATTGACACGCGGGATCCGCGACGCTAGTATTCTGGCCGCAGCGATTGCGTCCCATGAATGGCGCACGATCGCGCTGCATCTTCACAACGATTTCGAGGACGTTGTCCTTCCTGAGTTCGAGATGGTGGCAAGGCTCAGACACGCGGTCGGCGCGAGCGGCGTTCTGGGATCCCTTCTGTCCGGTAGTGGTTCCACGGTTTTCGGGCTCGCATGTACGCGGGACGAGGCGCAATCGGCGGCGAATGCGGCAGCCGCCCTGGGCGCACGAGTCCACGTCGTGCGTACCACCGAACGAGGCGTTGTGCTGGCGAGGCTGTCCTAGGAGGACGGCCTTTCAGGCGGCTTGGGTTCGGGGGGTGCGGTGGGTCGGATCCAGCAATGGATCCCTGGGACTTCGATGGAACGAGGTCCGGAACTCGAGGCGGTGAAGGAATGACGCTCGAAATCACCGAGGTCCGTATTTCCCTGCGGGACGACGACAAGTTGAAGGCGTTCGCGAGCATGACCTTCAACGACGCCTTCGTCATTCGAGGGCTCAAGATCATCGAGGGGACGAACGGCATGTTCGTAGCCATGCCGAGCCGGAAGCGTCCCGATGGGACGTACCAGGACGTGGCGCATCCCATCAACAACGAGACTCGGAAATTCATCGAGGATCGGATTCTCATGGAGTACGAAAAGGAGCGGCTCAAGCAACCGTCCCTCCTCGTCACGGGCACGTAAGGGACGTGTTGGGGCGTCGGCAAGTGGTAAGCCAGGAGACTTTGGATCTCCCATCCGGAGGTTCGAATCCTCCCGCCCCAACCACTTTTTCGCGCTCGTCCCGCGTCCGGATGCGTTAAGATAGCCTTCGCTGCGAAGTCTGCGGCGTGTTCGTCGAACCCAAGACAATTGACCTCGATCGCCGGGCCCCGGAGCTTCGTGCTCCGGCCCATCGAGCGCCTTGCGGCGCGTCGGGCCCGATTGACGAAGCCGTCAATCGGCCTTGGGTTTTTTCATTGGTGACCGAATTTCCCGGAGGGGGACGATGACGGTGAAGCTCGCTACGGATCGGCGTCTCGCCACGGCGCCAGGACAGCTGCCCGAAACGCCGCGCCGGCGCGCATCGGAGACCCGGCTGCGCCTCTTCTCCGGAAACGCCAACCGTCCGTTGGCCGAATCCATCTGCGAATACCTCGGCACCGAGCTGGGGGACGCCACCGTCAGTCAATTCGCGGACGGAGAGACGTCGGTCAAGATCAACGAGAACATCCGGGGCTCGGACATCTTCGTGTTCCAGCCGACCTTCGCGCCGGCGAACAATCTCATGGAGCTGCTCGTGATGATCGACGCCGCGAGGCGGGCCTCGGCCGGCCGCGTGACGGCGGTCATCCCGTACTTCGGCTACCAGAGGCAGGACCGGAAGGATCAGCCCCGCGTGCCGATCACCGCGAAGCTGGTCGCGAATCTCATCACCACCGCGGGCGCCGACCGCGTGATGACGATGGATCTGCACTCGGCGCAGATCCAGGGGTTCTTCGACATCCCGTTCGATCACCTGTACGCGGCGCCGGTCCTCGTGGATCACTTCGTCCATCTCAACGTCCAGAACCTGATCGTGGTGGCGCCCGACATCGGCAGCGTGAAGATGGCGCGCGCCTACGCGAAGCGCCTGGGCGTCGGGCTCGCCATCGTGGACAAACGCCGTCCGCGCCCGGACGCGGTCGAGATGATGAACGTCATCGGCGAGGTCGATGGCAAGAACGTGGTGATCTTCGACGACGTCGTGAGCACCGGATCCACCCTTGTCGAGGCCGCGGATGCCCTGAAGCGCGCGGGAGCGCGCGATATCTACGCGGGCTGCACGCACGGCATCCTGTGCGGGGACGCCGTCGAGCGCATCCGGCGCTCCTCGGTGCGCGAGCTGGTCGTGACGGACAGCATTCCGCACGATCCGTTGAAGCTCGGCCCCACGATCAAGATGCTCACCGTCGCGGGCCTCCTGGGGGAGGCGATTCGCCGCATTCATGACGAGGAATCTCTGAGCTCATTGTTCATCTGACGAGAACCCGTACCAGCAAGGAAGGAGTCGCATCATGGCCATCGTTTCCCTGGAAGCCGCCGCCCGCGCCGATGTCGGCAAGGGCGTGGCCCGGAAGCTGCGCGCCGGCGGGCGCATCCCCGGCGTCTATTACGGACGCGGGGAGGAGTCGATCCCGCTCACGGTCGCGCTCAAAGATCTGGAATCGGTGCTCGAGTCCGCGGACGGAAGCAACGTCATCGTGGACCTGAAGCTCTCCGGCAGCGCGGCGAAGGACCGGAAGGCGCTGATCCGCGAGATCCAGCGTCATCCGGTCGCGGGGCTGGTCCTCCATCTGGACCTCCAGCACATCTCCCTCACGGAGCGCATCACGGTCGAGGTTCCGATCGTGCTGCTCGGCGTGCCGACCGGCGTCAAGGACGGCGGCGGGATTCTGGAGCACCTGCTGCGCGAGGTGGAGGTGGAGTGTCTGCCGACCGACATTCCGGCGAAGCTCGAGATCGACGTGAGCGCGCTTCAGATCGGCGACTCGCTCCACGTCAGCGACCTCAAGGTCGAGCGGGGCGAGATCCTGACGGAAGCCGGCCGCGCGATCGCGGCGGTCGTCCCGCCGACGGTGCTCGAGGAAGTGAAGCCGGCGGAAGAGGCGGGGGTCGCGGAGCCGGAAGTGATCGGCGCGAAGAAGGACGAGGAGGCGGAGGAAGGAGCGAAGGAAGGCGGCAAGAAGGAAGGCAAGCAGTCGGGCAAAGAGGGCAAGCAAGGTTAACGAGCCCAAGGTGGTCCTGGGTCTCGGCAATCCGGGCTCCGACTACGACGGGACGCGTCACAACGCCGGCTTCATGGCGGTGGACCTCCTGACGGCCAAGCTCGGAAGATTCACCGGATGGCGGCGCGAGGGAATCCTCCTGCGCGGGGAGGGGCGCGCCGGCCGGCACCAGGTCGCCGTGATCAAGCCGCAGACCTACATGAACCGGAGCGGCGAGGCCTTCCGCGAGCTGATCCGGGAAGGGCGGATCGCGGCGGAGATTCTGGTCGCGCTCGACGACGTGTACCTCCCGCTGGGCTCGGTCCGCATGCGCGCCTCGGGAGGAACGGGCGGACATCAGGGGCTGGAGTCGATCCGGGCCGCGGTGGGCACGGACGAGTTTCCCAGGCTCCGGATCGGGGTCGGTCCGGCGCCGCGCTCGGCGGACCTTCCGGAGTATGTGCTCGGCCGGTTTGGCGAGGAAGAACGCGCAAAGCTGCCCGATGCGCTCGAGGGAGCGGCGAGCGCTCTGTTCGACGCGGCATCGTCGGGTTTGACGCAGGCCATGAACCGTTGGAATCGATTCGGACTGGACCCGGTTGAGGAGTGAGACCTACATGAAGACGTACGAGACGACGATCATTTTCGATCCCGGCCTCGAGGAGGCCCGCATCAACGAAGAGGTGGATCGCGTGTCCCAGGGGATCTCGGCCGCGGCGGGCGAGATCATCGAGGTGCAGCGCTGGGGCAAGCGGAAGCTCGCCTACAACATTCGCAAGCGCCGTGACGGGACCTACATCCACATCAAGCACAAGAGCCCGCCCGAGCTGATCGGGGAGATGGACCGGCGGTTCCGTCTGAACGAGAGTGTGCTCCGCCATCTGACCGTGCTCGCGGTGAAGGAATCGCCGCGCGCTGCCGAAGAGGCGGCACGGGCGGCCGAAACGGCCGCGGCCGGTTTGGCGGCGCCTGGAGCAGCTCACACAGCAATCAACGAGGAGAAGGTTTGATGGCACGCGAAGGCGAATCGAGATCGTTCCGGCGCAAGTTCTGCAAGCTCTGCTTCGACAAGGTGGAGCGCATCGATTACAAGGACGACAGAAGGCTCACCCGGTTCATCACGGATCGCGGGAAGATCGTGCCGCGCCGGATCTCCGGAACGTGCGCGCGGCATCAGTCCCAGATCACGGAGGCCGTCAAGCGCGCTCGAATTCTTGCATTATTGCCGTTCACCAGTGAGCAGTATCGCTGAGCAGCCCGGCCGGACGCTCTCGCTCGGAAACTCCTTCCGGGCGCTGGGAGCGATCCTGGTCGGCGCCCTTCTCATCGCAGCGGCCAATACGGACATCCCGTCGCCCTTGCCCTGGGCGTTCGGACTGCTGCCCGTCGCGCTCCTCTGGCTCGCCCGGAAGGTGGGGCTTCTCCTGGGGTCGCTTGCCGCGGCCTCGACCCTGGGCGCGCTCTACGCGTCCGGAATCCACGAGGCGCACCAGCTCGTGTTCATCGGCGTGCTCGCGGCGTCGGGGCTTCTGCTCGCCGCATGTTCCCGGCGCCGGATGCCCGCCTCGGTCACCGCGAGCCTGGCGGCCGCGCTCGTCCTCGCGGTTGCGGGCGGCTACCTGCTCGCGGGCGGCATGGATGAACTGACGCGGATGCTCGCGGCCCGGATTGACGAGCTGAGGAGGCTCGAGACCGAGCACCGGCTCTCCCAGTCGCTCGGGCTCTCCTCCCTCGAGTTCAACCGGGCGCTCGATCAGACCGGCCGGCTGTGGGCGCTCCTCCTGCCGTCCCTCTTCGCCCTCAAGTGGATCGTCGTGATCGCCACGAACTGCTGGCTGGCGTCGGTCCTCTTCCAGGAGGAAGAGGGAGGATTCCCGGCGTTCTCCGAATTCTCGGTGTGGCGCGTCCACCCCGTGGGAGCCTGGGTGCTGGCGCTCGCGCTCGCGCTGATGGTCACGCGATGGAAGCCGGCGTTCGAGGCGGGGGTGAACCTGGCCTTCCCGCTCCTGCTGGCCTATGCGATCCAGGGCTTCGCCGTGGCGCGGTACGTCGCGCAGGCGTTTCACATCCGCGCCCTCGTGCAGGGCGCGGTGCTCGTGCTTCTCGTGCTCATGCCGATCCTCGTCACCACGGTGGTGGCGATCGGCTTGCTGGATGTCTGGTACGACTTTCGACTCAGGGCCACGCCCGACACGGGCTCGCCGCTCGGCGGCGGACGCGGCACCGACGACTAGGAGGCTCGATGGAGATCATTCTTCTGGAGGATATCGGCGGCTTGGGAAAACGCGGGTCGGCCGTGCGCGTGGCGGACGGCTACGCCCGCAATTTCCTCATCCCGCGCAAGAAGGCGATCGAGGCCGTGGGGAACGCGCGCGCGGTGTTCAAGGACCGCGAGCGAGCCCGCGTGGCGCTCGAGACGAAGCAGCGGCAGGCGGCGGAGGGGCTTCGCGACCAGCTGTCGAAGCTCTCGCTCCAGTTCAGCGTGGAGGCGGGCGAGGAAGACCAGCTGTACGGATCGGTGAGCGCCCACGAGATCCAGGATGCGCTGGCGGCGAAGGGGTACACGGTCGAGCGCAAGAACGTGCGTTTGGCGGAGCCGATCAAGGCGCTCGGGGTATTCGAAGTACCCATCCACCTGTTCGACGAGATCGACGCCCCGGTCAAAGTGTGGGTCGTGCGCAAATGAGAGGACGGTTCATCCATCCGATGACGCGAATTCGCCCGCTGCTCCTTCCGCTCGCCGGTCTCACCCTCGCGTTTGCCCTCTGGGGCTGCGCCGGCTCTTCCGGCGGCAAGACCGACGGGGCGCGCGGGCCCAAGGTCTGGAGGCCTTCCACGCCGGACGCCGCGGGTCCCACGCTCGCGCGGGTGGGCGGGCGGCGCATCACGCGGCTCGACGTGGACTCGATTCTCGCGACCGCCCCCGCGTCGATCAAGGACGAATACCTTCAAGACCCGGAGCAGTACAAGCTGCTCGTGGAGCGGATCGCGCAGCAGGAGGCCATCTATCTCGCGGCCCGGAGGGACGGGATCGATCACGACTCCCTCTACCTCGCGGACGTCGCCATCCAGCAGCGCCAGCTGCTCATGAAGCGCTACTACCAGAAGACCGTGGCCGCCTTGCCTCACATGAGCGACGACGAGGTGCGGCAGTACTACGATGCCCACCCCTCGGAGTTCTCCATGCCGGCGCGGGTCCGCGTGCGGCACATCCAGGTGCCGACTCTGGCGAGGGCCCGCGAGGTCTCGAGGCAGCTCCATTCCAGCTCATGGGATAACGTGAGCGCGCGCTTCTCCACGGACAAGGTGACGGCGAAGACCGGCGGGCTCATCGGCTTCGTGACTTCGGACGGCGACCAGGTGCCGGGCGTGGGAAAAGCCCCCGCCATCGTCGCCGCGGCGTTCAAGCTCAAGGAAGGGGAATCCAGCGCCCCCCTGAAGAGCGAGCGCGCCTGGCACATCATCCGCGTCGACGAGAAGGTGGAGGCCGGCCCCCAGCCCTTCGCCAACGTCAGGCAGGAGATCCGCGGCCGCTTGGAGGGTTCGCGGAGCGAGCACTTCCAGGAGACCCTGATCGATTCGCTGAAAAAGGTGTATGGCGTGGTCGTGTATGAGGACTCGATCGACGTTGCCATGAAGCCGGTGCTGACCCCCGCGGAGCTCTTCGCGAAGGCGCAAGCGGTCCCTTCGCCTCAGGAACGGATCGAGCTGTTCCGGCAGGTTGTTTCGCGGTATCCCAACGACAAGTCCGCGGTCCAGGCGGCCTTCATGGTCGGCTTCACGTACGCCGAGGAGATGGGCGACTATCCCAAAGCGAGAACGGCCTTCCAGGACTTCCTCCGCAAGTATCCGAAATCCGATCTGGTCGTATCGGCGAACTGGATGCTGGATAACATGGAGCACTCGGCACCGCCCCCCGAGGTCGGCCTGCCCGACAGCCTGAAAATCGAGACGAAGTCTTCCGGCGGGCCCAAGGGAACGAATTCCAAGCCATGAGCATGATCCCGGTCCGCGTGGGCGGCCTCGCGATCGACGAGCGCACCAAGAGCCCGGTCGTCCTCCTGCAAGAGATCGAGGGCACCCGGGTCCTCCCCATCTGGATCGGTCCGATGGAGGCCAGCGCGATCCACATGGAGCTTCTCGGCAAGAAGTATCAGCGGCCCCTGACGCATGATCTCATGATCAACATCATGGAAGGGCTGAACGCGAAGGTGTCCCGCGTGGTCATCACCGATCTCAAGGACAGCACGTTCTTCGCCAACATCTACGTGGACGGCGGCTCCGGCGCCGTCGCGATCGACGCCCGCCCCAGCGATTCCATCGCAATCGCGCTGCGTTCGCGGGCCCCCATCTTCATCATGGACAAGCTGTTCGAGAAATCGGTCGCCGAGAACATCGTGCCCCCCAAGAGCGAGCGGACCCCCGAGGAGAAGGCCGAGGAGCTGCGGCGGTACCTCGAGGGGCTCAATCCGGAAGATTTCGGCAAATTCAATCCCGAGGAGATATAGACTCCCGCGCCTATGAGCCTGCCCCTCATCGCGCCGTTCCAGGGACACGCCCCCCGCATCCCGGCTTCCGCATTCGTCGCGCCCACGGTCACCATCGTGGGGGACGTCGTCGTGGGTGAGGAGTCGAGCGTCTGGTACGGCACGGTCATTCGCGGGGATGTCGGCTCGATCCGGATCGGGCGCCGGACCAATATCCAGGATTGCTGCATCCTTCATACGAGCCGGGGCGGCCCTCCGGTCGACGTGGGCGATGAGGTGACGGTGGGGCACCGCGTGATCCTGCACGGGGCGAAGGTCGAGGATCGCTGCCTCGTTGGAATGGGCTCCATCCTGCTCGACGGCTGCGTGATCGGAGCCGAGTCGCTCGTGGGCGCCGGGAGCGTGGTGCTCGAAGGCACGCGCGTCCCGCCGCGATCCTTCATCGCGGGCGTGCCCGCCCGGGTCAAGGGCCCCATCCCGGAGGCGATCCATGCGCGCCTCCTCGAGTCGGCGGAGGGCTACGTCCGCCTGGCCCGCGAACACGCCGCCGTGCGCGATGCGGGCTGACGCGCCGGCGGCGCGCCGCGAGCTCGGACTCGGCGTCGCGCTCGCGCTCTGCGCCGTCGCGCTCCTCGCGAGCGGCGCCCTGTGCCCGCCCGGCTCCGCGGATCCACTTACGGAGAAGAGCTACCCTCCGAACAAGGCGGCGGAGCTCAAGGCGCGCCTCCTCGACCTTCCCTCCTCGACCGAGGCGGCCTCCTGGGCGTCGCAGTACGTGCGGCAGTCCGAGCTCAACCGGCTCGAGCCGATCGCCGGGGCCGCGGAACGGATCTGGGCCGCGCGCACCGGTCTCGCCGCGGGAGCGCACGGGGACGACGAGAAGGCTCTGCGCCGGATCCTCCAATCGTTCGAGTCCTGTCCGCTGGATTCGCTCGCGCTCCGCCGGGCCGCGACCGGGCTCGCGCGCATCGGCGTCGTGATCCCGCTCACCGGCCGCTTCGACCGCTACGGAAAGACCTTCGCGCAGGGATTGAGGGTCGCGGTCGATGAGCACAATCGCTCCTCGGCGCCGAATATTTCCCTGATCCTCTACGATTCGGAAGGAGATCCCCTCGTGGGAGCGCGGAAGGCGCGCTGGCTCCTGCGCGACCATGGCGTCTCGGTCCTCATCGGCGAGCTCTTCAGCGCGAATACGGCGCCGCTCGCAGCGGCGAGCCAGGTGGTGGGCGCCGTGCTCATCTCCCCCTCGGCCACGAACGAGAGGCTCGCGAGCCTGGGGGACGGAGTCTTCCAGCTCCACCTCGGAAGCTCGGTCCTGGCGGAAGCGCTCGCGCACGCGCTGGTCCAGGAAGCCCCCAAGAGCGCGGTCGGAATCCTGGTCTCCAGCGCCGCCGAAGACTCCGCGAGAGCCGCCGCGGTGGACGTCTCGTGCCGGAGCGCCGGTCTCAGCGTGGTTGGGAAGGAGGTCGTGCCGGAAACGGCCGTCGATCTCACGCGGGCCATCGGCTCCCTTCGTGACAAGCACGCGACGGCCATCGTTCTCGTGATGTCGCCCCGCCAGTCCGCGATCGCCGCCGCCCAGCTCCCGAGCGGGCTCAGGGTCTGCGGTTTCGACGCGCTCGATCCCTCGGGTCTCAACGCGGAGGCGAGGACGGCGCTCGAGGGGGCGACCTACGTTTCGGCCGATTACGTCCTGACCGGCGCGCCGCGGGATTCCTTCGAGACGCGCTATCAGGGCGCCTACGGAGAGCTGCCGACGCGGATGTCGGTCCGGGGCTACCTCGTCGGGCTCGCGGTGATGCGCGGCATCGAGCGGGGAAGCCTGAACGCGTCCATGCTCCGGGAGGCGCTGCGATCCGAGGTCTACGAAAGCGTGGAGGGGCGGGCTCTTCGAGCCCTCCGTCCGCTCATTCCGGCCGAGCCCGAGCGGTACGTGATCCGGTCGGGAAAGGCGGTGCCGGTGCTCCCGTTCCCGCTAGCCCCTTGAAAGCGGTGCCCGTCCTGGGCTAGGGTGGCGCGCGGTCCCGCATGGAAAATTACTTTGAATACAGACACTTACGCCTCGGAGGCTCGCCCATGATCCGGATCCCCAGGGTCGCACTGCCGCTCCTCACCATCGCCCTGTTCGCGGCGCTCACCGGCTGCGCCAAGCGCGAAGCCGAGATCAAGGTCGGAGAGTTCGGCTCGCTGACCGGATCCACGGCTACGTTTGGCATCTCGTCCAAGAACGGCATCGAGCTCTTCGTGGACAACCTGAACGCGCAGGGCGGGATCGGCGGGAAGAAGATCCACATCCTGGTCGAGGACGATCAGAGCAAGCCCGAGGAAGCCGCGACCGCGGTGAACAAGCTCATCGCGCAGGACGGAGTGGTGGCGGTCCTGGGCGAGGTTGCGAGCAGCAGGAGCCTGGCCGCCGCGCCGATCTGCCAGAGCGCCGGCGTCCCGATGATCAGTCCGTCCTCCACGAATCCCAAGGTCACCGAGATCGGGGACGACATCTTCCGCGTCTGCTACATCGATCCCTTCCAGGGGCTCGTGATCGCGAAGTTCGCCAGGAACACGCTCCACTTCTCGAAGGCGGCAATCTTCCGCGACAACAAGAACGACTACAGCGTGGGGCTGGCCAACTTCTTCTCCGAGCCCTTCCGCGGCATGGGCGGCACGATCGTGTCGGACGAGGCCTACAGCGAAGGAGACCAGGACTTCAAGGCGCAGCTGACGGTGATCAAGAGCAAGAAGCCGGAATTCCTCTTCATCCCCGGCTACTACACCGAGGTCGGCCTGATCGCGAGGCAGGCGCGCGAGCTGGGCATCACGGTTCCCATGCTGGGGGGCGACGGCTGGACGTCCGACAAGCTGCTGGAGATCGCGCAGGACGCGCTGAACGGCTCCTACTTCGTGAACCACTACTGGGAGAAGGATCCCAATCCTGCCGTGCAGACCTTCGTGCAGAACTACCGCAAGCGGTACAACGCGACCCCCGACGGGCTCGCGGCGCTGGCCTACGACGCCGCGGGCGTGCTCGCGCACGCGATGCAGGAGCTCCACACGCAGGATCCCAAGGCGTTCGAGACGCTCTCCGGACCGCCGAACGCGGATCAGAAGGCTGCACGCGCCAAGCTGCGCGACCTGCTCGCCGCGACCCGCGATTTTGCGGGGGTGACGGGCCGGATCTCGCTGGACGAGCACCGCAACGCCGTCAAGCCCGCGGTCTTCCTGGGGATCGAGAACGGGGCGTACAAGTTCGTCGCGACGGTCGAGCCCTAGCGGCGGATCGAGGACCTCCGGCCGCCCGTGCAGGAGTTTTTCCAGCAGCTCGCGAACGGCATCGCCTGGGGCAGCATCTATGCCCTGATCGCGCTCGGCTACACCATGGTGTACGGCATTCTGCGCCTCATCAACTTCGCGCACGGTGACGTGTACATGGTGGGCGCCTTCGCCGCCTACTACCTGGCCCGCGCGCTCGGCGTCGGCCATGTGGCCAGCGCCTCGCCGCTCATGGCGGCTCTGGTGCTCCTGGGCTCAATGGTCGTCTGCGCCGCGCTGGGGGTCCTGATCGAGCTTCTCGCCTACCGCCCGGTCCGCAAGTCCTCGCGCATCACCGCGCTCATCACCGCCATCGGCGTCTCGCTCTTCCTCGAGAACGCGGGCATCCTGATCTTCGGCGCGGATCCCAAGTTCTTCCCGCAAGTCATCGCGCCGCGCACGATCCGCCTCGCGGAGGGCGTGCTCGTCACCAACCACCAGATCATGGTGGTCCTCGTGGCGTTCGTCCTGATGGTGGCGCTCACGCTGTTCATCCAGCGGACCCGCACGGGTAAGGCGATGCGCGCGGTCGCGTTCAACCGGGACGCGGCGAGTCTCATGGGGATCCCGGTCGACCGCATCATCACGATCACGTTCGCCATCGGCTCGGCCCTCGCGGCCGCGGCGGGGTTCCTGGTGGGACTCACCAATCCCAAGATCGAGCCTTTGATGGGGATCATGCCGGGGATCAAGGCCTTCGTGGCGGCGGTGCTCGGCGGAATCGGTAGCATTCCGGGCGCCGTGATCGGCGGGCTCCTCATGGGCATCTCGGAATACATGGTCGTCGGGTACATCTCCTCGACCTACCGGGACGCGATCGCGTTCGTCATCCTCATCGTCGTGCTCCTCATCCGGCCCGCGGGGCTCCTGGGACGCAACGTGACGGAGAAGGTGTGACCGGGGCGAGGAAGGTCGCGTGGATCCTCCTCGCCATCGCGCTCGTGTGGGGCATCGACTGGGCCGGCTCCCGGTTCCTCAATCCCTACTTCTACCGCGTGCTGGTGCTCTGCTCCATCAACGTCATGCTCGCGCTGAGCCTGAATCTGGTCAACGGGATTACGGGCCAGTTCTCCATAGGACACGCGGGCTTCATGGCGGTCGGGGCCTATGCGTCGGCGGCGTACACGGTCTATGCGGTCCCCCTGATGTTCGGGCCGCAGTACGCTTCGAACGGCTGGCTCACTGCGGCCGCGTTCCTCCTCGCGATCCTGGTGGGCGGCTTCGTGTCCGCGCTGGCGGGCTTTCTCGTGGGGCTGCCCTCGATGCGGCTCCGTGGCGACTACCTGGCCATCGTCACGCTCGGATTCGGCGAGATCATCCGGGTGGCGATCCTGAACATCGACGCGGTGGGCGGGGCGCGCGGCTTCGCGGGCATCCCGCAGCGGACCAATCTCGCGTGGGTGCTCGGTGGCGCGTGGATCACCTTCGCGGTGATCCGCAACCTCATGCGCTCCTACCACGGCCGCGCGCTGCTCGCGATCCGGGAGGACGAGATCGCCGCCGAGGCGCTGGGCGTGCCCACCACGCGCTACAAGGTCACCGCCTTCGTGATCGGCGCGTTCTTCGCCGGAACCGCGGGCGCGCTCTTCTCCCACTACACGTACCTCCACACGAACAGCTTCACCTTCATGAAGTCGATCGAGGTGGTGATCATGGTGGTGCTCGGCGGCATGGGAAGCCTCACCGGCTCGATCCTCGGCGCCCTCCTGCTCACGACCCTGCCCGAGCTGCTCCGGTTTGCCAGCTCGCAGCGGCTCATCATCTACTCCCTTCTCCTGATCGTGCTCATGATCGCGAGGCCGCAGGGAATACTCGGGAGGCGCGAGCTCTCCTTCCGCCCGCGTCGCGCGCGGACCGCTCCGGAACCCACCGCCCCGGCATGAGCGATCCGCTCCTCTCCCTACGAGGACTCTCGGTCGCGTTCGGAGGGCTCAAGGCCGTGTCCGGCCTCGACTATGATCTGCCGCGAGGCGCGCTCGGGGGCCTGATCGGGCCCAACGGGGCGGGGAAGACCACGGTCTTCAATGTCATCACGGGGGTCTATCGTCCCACCTCGGGCACGATCCTTCTCGAGGGAAAGCCCATCCAGGGCCGGGCCACCAATGTCATCGCCGGCCGCGGCGTGGCGCGGACGTTCCAGAATCCCCGTCTCTTCTCGGACCTGAGCTGCCTCGACAACGTCCGGATCGCCTGCCACCTGCACGGAGCCTCGGCGCTCGCCGACAGCATCCTGGGCACCTCGCGCTCGAGGCACGAGGAACAGGGCATTGTGGAGCGCTCGGAGCAGCTCCTCGAGGCCTTCGGGCTCACGAAGTACCGTGACAGCGAGGCTCGGTCGCTTCCGTATGGCGAGCAGCGGCGGCTCGAGATCGCCCGCACGCTCGCGACCGAGCCCAAGCTCCTCCTCCTGGACGAGCCTGCCGCGGGCATGAACGCCTCGGAGTCGGAGGCGCTGATGCGCCTCATCCGGGACATCCGCGAGCGCTACCATCTGACGGTGCTCCTGATCGAGCACGACATGAAGGTCGTGATGGGGATCTGCGAGAGGATCGCGGTGCTCGATTACGGGGTCAAGATCGCCGAGGGGGTTCCCGAGCAGATCCGCCGTGATCCCAAGGTGATCGAAGCCTACCTGGGCGAGGAGCCATGAGCCTCCTCACACTGACGGATCTCCATGTGCACTACGGCGCGATCCACGCGCTCAAGGGGGTCTCGATCTCCGTGGAGGAGGGGGGGATCGTGACGCTCGTCGGGGCCAACGGCGCCGGCAAGAGCACCACCCTCCGCGCCATCTCGGGGCTGATCCAGCCGAGCCGCGGAGAGATCCGGTTCCGCGGAGCGTCGCTCCAGGGGATGAAGGCCCACAAGATCGTGCGGGCGGGGCTCTCCCACGTTCCGGAGGGTCGCATCGTATTCGCCAACCTCACGGTGCTCGAGAACCTCGAGATGGGCGCCTATCTGCGGCGGGACGGCGTCGGGATCGCCGCGGACTTGAAGAAGATCTTCAAGCTCTTCCCGAGGCTGGAGGAGCGACGGCGGCAGGCCGCGGGCACCCTGAGCGGCGGGGAGCAGCAGATGCTCGCCATCGGGCGCGCGCTCATGGCGCGGCCCAAGCTCCTCCTCATGGACGAGCCCTCGCTGGGGCTGGCCCCGATCCTGGTCCGGGAGATCTTCTCTGTGATACGAGAAATCCGCTCGCAGGGAATGACGATCGTGCTCGTGGAGCAGAACGCGCGCATGGCGCTCGCGACCGCCGATTTCGGCTACGTGCTCGAGACCGGATCGGTGCGCATGGCCGACCGGGCCCAGGCGCTGCTCGAGTCGCCCGAAGTGCAGGCGGCCTACCTGGGAGGCGCCGCATGAGCCCGGGGAAGAAGCGCGTGAGAGGCTCCGCGCGGGGGCCCGCCCGGAAGCCGGCCCGGGAGGCCGCGCTCCGCTCCCTCCCTTCCGTCGGGTCGCTCCTCGAGTCGCCCGAGCTCTCCTCGTATCAGGGGAGGGCGCCTCATGCGGTCCTGGCCGCGGCCGCCCGCGAGGCCATCGCGGCCGCGCGCGCCGCTCTGGGGAACGGGCGCCCCGGGAAGGGGGCCGAAGCTCCGGCCCTGGGCGCGATCCTGCGCGACGCCGTGAAGCGCGTGGAGCTGGAGCTTAGTCCGGCTCCGCTTCCCGTGATCAACGCCACCGGGATCGTGCTCCACACCAACCTCGGCAGGGCCGTGCTCGCCGAAGCTGCGGTAGAGGCCGTGGCGGAGACCGCGCGGCGGTACACGGATCTCGAGCTGGTCTTGAGCACGGGCTCGCGCGGGTCGCGGATGGCCCACGCGGAGCCCATCCTGACCGAGCTTCTGGGCGCCGAGGCGGCGCTGGTCGTGAACAACAACGCCGCCGCGATGCTTCTCGCGCTCAACACGTTCTCGCTCGGGAAGGAGGCGGTGGTCTCGCGCGGCCAGCTGGTCGAGATCGGGGGGAGCTTCCGGATCCCCGAGATCTTGCAGCAGGCGGGCGCCGTGCTCCGCGAGGTTGGGACCACGAACAAGACGCGGCTCCGGGATTACGAGCGCGCGATCGGCCCCAAGACCGGGCTCCTTCTCCGCGTGCATCCGAGCAATTTCGCGATGGTCGGGTTCACCGAGGAGGTGACGCGGGAGGATCTGGTGGCCCTGGCCCGGAAGAAGCGACTGCCGCTCGTCGAGGACATCGGAAGCGGCGCGCTCATCGATTTCACGCGCTGGGGGCTCCCGGCCGAGCCGACCGCGCGCGAGGCGCTCGCGCAGGGTGTCCCCCTCGTGTGCATGAGCGGCGACAAGCTCCTGGGCGGGCCCCAGGCGGGAATCCTCGCGGGCAAGCGGAAGCTCATCCAGGCGCTCCGCGCGAATCCCATGTCGCGCGCGGTGCGCATGGACAAGCTCACGCTGGCGGCGCTCGTGGCCACGCTCCGCCTCTACCGCGATCCCGGCAAGGCCGCGGCCGAGATCCCCACGCTTCGCATGCTCGGCGAGCCCGCGGAGAGCGTCCGATCGCGGGCGGAGGAAATTCTTCGCTCCATCGGAGCGGATCGGGCTTCTCAGCGCCGCGCGGAGGTGGTAGCCTGCACCACCGAAGTGGGCGGGGGCTCGATGCCGCTCGCCCGCGTTCCCTCGTACGCCCTTGCGCTCCGTCCCGCGCGGGGGAAGGTCGAGGATCTAGCCCGGTCGCTCCGCACCGGCCCCGATCCGGTGATCGGCAGGATCGAGTCGGGCCGGCTCCTTTTGGATCTCCGCACCGTGCAACGCAACGAGCACGAGAGGCTCGTCGCTTCGGTCGTACGTGCGATCGAGGAGGAACCCTGACGCCGTCAAGCGATCTGGAAGTCGAGAGATATTCCGACCCCCAAAGCTTTGCGCGGGAGGTGAATCTCCCGCTCATCGGCACGGTGCACGTCACGCCTATCCCCGCAGCCGCGCCGGCCGCCACCCTTCTCGCTGCCGACGACCCCGACGAGGTGAAGCCGATCGTCGATATCCTGACCCAGACCCGGAAGTCGCTGACGCTGCGCTCGCTCTTCATGACCGGCTTTCCCCACGACCCCGAATTCTTCGCTGCCGGCATGGCGCTGGCGCGGCAGTGGAGCCGCCAGGGGCTCAAGGTGGCGGTGGTGGATCTGGACTACCGGAATCCCACACTCGCGCGCCCGCGGCCCAGCCCCGACGAGGGGTTCGTGGACGCCCTCGAGTACGGGTGCTCCTTCCAGCGCGTCGCGTGGGAGTTGATCGCGAACTCGCTCTGGCTGGTCGGATCGGGGAGCCACCCGCCCGACGAGGAGCGCTTTGCCGCTCATCCGGACTGGACGCGCGTGATGCGGATCTTCTCGGCCCGGGTGGATGTGACGATCTATCTGGCCCCCTTCCTGGACCGGAAAGGGTTCACGGGGGCGCTCTCGAAGCGGATGGACGGGGTGCTCCTGGCCGCGTCGGTTCGCCGCACCAGCCGCGCCGCGCTGCGGGACGCGTTTCTGGAATTGTGGGGCTCCGACGCTCCCATGATCGGGTGCATCGGGATCGACGTGCCGTACGATCCGGTCCCTCGCTGGGAAGTTCAGCTCACGGCCGAGCCCACACGGTCCGCGGCCCAACCAGCGGCGCCTGCCGCCCCCGGGGCGGCGCCGGTCCCGCCGAGAGCATCGGAATGGACGTTCCCATCGCCGGATTCTCCGCCCGCGAGGCCTTCCTCCGCGCCCGAACGCAGGGATGCGGCGCGCGCCCCCGGCAGGGCGCCCGCGCCCCATCTCTCTCCGTCGCGCGTTTCCGGCCGGGACCCCGGCGACCCGTCTCAGCGGGCGCTCGTCGCGCGGCTCTCCGATGAGGTGCGTCGCGGCCAAGCGCCGCGCGCGACCCGCCCCCGCGGGCGCGGGCTCCTGCTGGCTGCGCTCGCTCTGGTGCTGGCCGGGGCCGGGGCGCTCGTGACCTACCGGGCCATGCATCGCGAGGGCGCGCACGCGGCAGCGCCTGCCGAAACTCTTCCGGCCGGCACCGAGCGCGTTCTACCCGCCGACATCGGGGTGAGCGCCGGTCTCGCGGGCGCTGGATCGGTTCCACCGGACCAAGGAGCCGCTCCGCAGGGAGTCGCGGCGCAGGTGGCACCTCCCGCGTCCGCTCAGGCTCCGGCGCCCGCGCCTGCGCCGCCCGCGCCCGCGCCCGCAAAACGGGCGGTGGAGAGCCCGAAGAGGCTTGCATACGAGGTGCACGTCGCATCCTTCAACGAGGACAGCAAGGCGCGGGATCTGGTGAAGCGCCTCCACGCGCGCGGACTCGATGCCTGGTACGCCAAGGCGACCGATCAGCGCAACTGGTATCGCGTTTTCGTGGGACACTACGCCACGCACGAGGAAGCCGCCCGCCGGGCCGCGTCGATGCTCGACAAGGGCCAGGTGGAACACGCCATTGCCTTTCCAGACCATGCGAGGTAGCCCGTGTTCCTGAAACGGCTCGATATCCAGGGGTTCAAGTCCTTCCCGCAGCGCATCCGGGTCGATTTCGGTCCGGGGATCACCTCGGTCGTGGGCCCGAACGGCAGCGGCAAGACCAACATCGTCGAGGCGATCCGCTGGGTGCTGGGCGAGCAGAACATGAGAACCCTCCGCGGCGAGACGCTGGACGATGTGATCTTCACGGGCTCCGCCCATCGGAAGCCGCTGGGCATGGCGGAAGTCTCGCTGACGATGTTCAACAATCGCGGCGTGCTCCCGGTCGAGTACACCGAGATCTCGGTCGGGCGCCGCACCTTCCGGAACGGACAGGGTGAGTACTTCATCAACAAGAAGCCCTGCCGTCTTCGGGACGTGCGGGATCTCTTCCTGGACACCGGGATGGGATCGCACGCCTATTCGCTCATCGAGCGAGGAATGGTGGACAACGTGCTGTCCGACGAGAGCGGACACCGGCGGTTTCTCTTCGAGGAGGCCGCCGGGATCATGCGCTACAAGACGCGCAAGAAGGAGGCGCTGCAGAAGCTCGATCTCACCGTCACCGACCTCACGCGCGTGAACGACATCGTGCTCGAGATCGAGCGGGAGGTTCGCTCCCTCGCGCGGCAGGTCGGAAAGGCGCGCCGCTTCAGCCGGCTTCGCGAGGAGATCAAGGGGCTCGACCTCGGACTGGCGAAGGAGCAGTACGACCGTCTCGCGGGCACCGGCGGCGCGCTCCACGAGGAGCACGCCCGCGCGGAGGAGCGCCGGACCGTCCTCACCTCGGTCCTTGCGCGCCACGAGGCGGAGCTGGAGCAGCTCAAGCTCGATCTCCTGAAGCGCGAGGGGGAAGTGCGGGACGCGCAGGCGGAGCTGAACGAGCGCGAGGCGCGCGGGGCGGCGCTTCTGAACGAGGTGGCGGTGCTCCGGGAGCGGCTCGCCGGCCTCGCCGAGAAGCTCGAGCACGCCCGCTCCGAGGGCGTGCGGCTCGCCGGCAGTCTCGAGGAGCTTCGGCGCGCGAAGGGGAGGCTGGAGGAGGAGCGGACCCGGCTGGGCCTCGCCCAGGCGGAGAAGACGCGCGAGCTGGAGGCGATGGAGGCCTCCCTTTCCACGTTCCTGCCCCGTCTTGAGGAGCTCCGGGGAGCGCTCCATTCCAGAAAGCAGCTCTCGCTCGACCTCTTCCAGACACGCGTGAAGCAGCAGAGCGCGGCCGAGACGTGGGCCGCGAAGGAAATCGAGCTGACGCGCAGGAAGCAGCAACTGGAGGGGGATCTGGCCGCGATCGATCAGGAGGAGCGCGCGCTCTCCGAGTCGCTGGAGGCGATCGTTCGCGCGTCCGAGGCCGCGGCCAAGGAGGTCGGGCGCGCCCGCGCGCGCGTGGAGAGCGAAACGCGCTCGATCGCAAAGATCGAAGAGCAGATCCGCGTGCACGACGAGGCCGAGAAGTGCGTGCGCGAGGAATACGCGGCGCTGGAGTCCCGCCGGGCCACGCTGCGCGAATTGAAAGACCGGTATGAGGGGTACGACGAGAGCGTGCGTTCCCTCGTGGCGGGCCCGACCCGGCCCGCGCGGATCCTCGGGACGGTGGGGGACGTGCTGCACGCCTCGGGGGACTGGCTGGCCGCCCTCGAAGCCTCGCTCGGCGAGGCGGTGCAGTTCATCGTGGCGGAGCGCACCGACGCCGCGCTCAAGGCGCTCGCGATGCTGGAATCCGCAGGCGGAGGCCGCGCCACCTTCATCGCGCTGGACCGGCTCTCGTGGGCTCGCGCGGCGGAAGTGCCCGAGAAGATCTTGAACGCTCCGGGCGTCCATGGGCTCCTGCTCGAGCACGTTCGGTTCGAGCCCGGCTTCATCGCCCTCGCTTCGTTCTTGCTGTCGGGAGTCGTGGTGGTGGATTCGATCGCCGTGGGGCTCAAGCTCCTGGACGAGAACCGCGAGCTGAGGCTCCATTTCGTGACCCGCCACGGGGAGCACGTGCGCGGCCCGGGCATCTTCCAGGGCGGAGGCGGACCCACGCGCGCGGGATCGGTCCTGCGCCGCGAGGAGGAGCTGGAGCGGCTGGAACACGAGATCGAGCGCTCCTCGGCCGAGCTACAGAAGGCGCTCGCGCTCACCGGAACGCTTCGCGGAGGGCGGGTGGACGCGCAGGCAGCGCTCGAAGAGGCAAACCGCGAGCTCCGGGAAACCGAGGAAGCGCAGCGGACGGAGGAGGCCCGGCGCGCGGAGCTCCAGATCCGGAAGGAGTCCGGGTCGCGCACACGCGCGGCGCTCCAGACGGCGCTCGCGGCCGTGGAGTCGGAGCTGAAGGTGGCGCTCGTCGAGGCGGAGATCGCGGGGCAGGCGCTCCAGTCCACCGACGAGGAGCACGGGCGCCTGGAGGGCGATCTCGCGCGCGAGGAGGAAGAGGTCTCGAACATGGAGCGGGAGCGCGACCGCCTGGTGGCGCTCCATGCCGAGCTCCGCATCGATTCCACCCGCGCCAAGACCGCCTTCGAGGCGGGGCTCGGGGAGATCGAGCGGGTCGGAGCGAGCGCGCAGGAAGCGGAGCGCGAGATCGCCGCGCGCGCCGAGGAGGCGGGCGAGACGGACCGGCGGATCCACGAGACGCACGAGGAAGCGGCGCGGAAGGAGCAGGAGCTGGAGGCCGAGATCGCCCTCAAAGCGGAGAAGGAGCGCGCGGTTCAGGCCTCGCGCGAGCGCTTCGGGAGCGTGAAGGGAGCCGCGGACGATCTCGAGAGCAAGGCGCGCGAGCTTCGCCGCGAGCACCACGAGATCACCGAGCGCCTCCACCGGGCAGAGCTCGAGCGCGCCGAATCGGAATCGGAGATGCGCGTCCTTCTCGAGCGGGTCCGGAACGAATACGAGGTGGACCTCAAGAGCTGGATCCCGCAGGCGTTCTCGGCGGCGGATGCGGCGGGAGCGCTCGCCGAGATCGAGGACGCGGAGTTCGAGGGGGACGAGGCACCGGTGCCGGACGAGGCCATCGTCACCCGCGCGGAAGCAGGAATGGCCGGGGACGGACCCCCGGCATCGCGCGAAGAGCGGCGGGAGCGGCTCCGCCTCCTGCAAGAGAAGCTTCGCTCGCTGGGACCCGTGAACCTCCTCGCGATGCAGGACTACGAGGAGCGGCGGCAGAGGCTCTCCTTCCTCTCCGGTCAGCGCAAGGATCTCGACGAGGCGCGTCTCTCGCTGCTCGAAGCGATCGAGAAGATCAACCTGACCGCGGCCGAGCTGTTCCAGAAGACGTTCGTGCAGGTGAACGAGAATTTTCAGAAGGTCTTCAAGACGCTGTTCGAGGGCGGGGAGGCGGCGCTCACGCTCAGCGGCGAAGACCCGCTCGAGGCCGAGATCGACATCCTCGCGCGCCCGCGCGGGAAGAAGCCACAATCCCTCTCCCTCCTCTCCGGGGGCGAGAAGGCGCTGACCGCGATCGCGCTCCTCTTCGCGATCTACCTGGTCAAGCCGAGCCCCTTCTGTATCCTGGATGAGGTGGACGCTCCGCTCGACGATGCCAACATCGACCGCTTCGTCCTGCTGCTCCGGGAGTTCAGCCGGAACACCCAGTTCATCGTCGTGACGCACAACAAGAAGACGATGGAGGTGGCGGATTGCCTGTACGGGGTCACCATGGAAGAGCCGGGCGTTTCGAAGCTGGTCTCCGTCCGCTGGAACTCCGAGCCGCCCCAGGAGTCCGAGCCCGAGACGTCGCAGGAGCTGGCGCAGGCCTAGAAACGGGCCGTGGCTTTTCTCGACAAGATCACCCAGGGGCTCAAGAAGACCCGCGACACCCTGTTCGGCCAGGTCGCCTCCGTCTTTCAGCACGGACGCGAGCTGAGCGAAGAGGATTACGAAACGCTGGAAGCGGCGCTGCTCCGCGCGGACGTGGGGCCCGGGACGACCGAGAAGATCCTCGATGGCGTGAGGGCGCGGCTCAAGGACGGCTCCTTCGCCGGCGACGCGCAGGAGGCGCTGCTCGAAGAAATCGAAGGCGTGCTCACGGGAGAGACCTCGCTTCCCCCTGATCGCAAGCCCGGTTCGCTCTCGGGCAACTCCCCGTACGTCATCCTCGTCGTCGGCGTGAACGGATCGGGGAAGACCACGACCATCGCCAAGCTCGCGGACCGCTACAAGCGCGCGGGCGAATCGGTCCTCCTGGTCGCGTGCGACACCTTCCGGGCGGCGGCGGCGGACCAGCTCGAGATCTGGGCCGGGCGGGCCGGGGTCGAGATCGTGAAGCAGAAGCCGGGATCGGACCCCGCCGCGGTCGCCTTCGACGGCATGGCCCGCGCGAAGAGCCGGAGCGCGAGCCGCGTGCTCGTGGACACTGCGGGAAGGCTCCACGTGAAGGCGAATCTGATGGAGGAAGTGAAGAAGATACGGCGCGTGATCGAGCAGCAGATCCCCGGCGCGCCCCAGGAGGTGCTGCTCGTCCTGGACGCGACCACGGGCCAGAACGGGCTGAGCCAGGCCAGGGAGTTCGGCTCCGCGCTGGGCGTGACCGGGCTCGTCCTCACGAAGCTCGACGGGAGCGCGAAGGGCGGAGTGGCGCTCGCCATCGCCGACACGCTTCGTCTCCCGATCCGCTGGATCGGGGTGGGCGAAGGAATGGAGGACCTCATTCCTTTCGAGGCCGGAGGCTTCGCGCGCGCGCTGGTTCGGACCTAGCCCCCCGCCCGCCGGACTTCGACCGGCCCGGACGTGGAATCAGCCGCCGTCTCCCAGGATCACCTGGTTCTTCCCCGACGATTTCGCGTTGCGGAGGTTCATGTTCGCCCGGGTCCAGAGCTCGTGCGAGATCTTCTCGCGCCCCTCGGCGTCGAGCCCGCGAGTGCGGTCCACCCGTAGCGAGACGTCGGCGGGGAACATCGCCCCCCCGAGGCTCATCGTGACGCGCACCGCGCTCTCGTGCCCCTCGAGCGTGGGGACCACGATGGCGAGGTTCTGGATCTTGAGACGCAACCGCTCGCAGATGTCGCGCGCGTCGCCGGGCGTGGTCTCGGCGCTCAGGATGAGGGCGAACTCCTCGCCCCCCCAGCGGGCAACCGTGTCGAAGGGCCGCACGCTGGAGGCCAGCGCCTGGGAGATCTCGCGGAGCACCGCGTTTCCGGCCTCGTAACCGTAGAGATCGTTCAGCTGCTTGAAATCGTCGAGATCGCCGATGATGAGCGACATCGGCCGCCCCTCGCGGTAGGCGCGCGCGATCTCGCGGTCCAGCTGCCGCCCGAAGTAGGGGCGATTGTAGACCCCCGTCAGCTCGTCGATCATGACGAGCATGCCCAGCTTCTTCAGCGTCACGAGGAGATCGGTCGCGTGCTCGGCGACCACGCTCAACAGGCCGAGGCGCTCGTCGGTGAAGAAGTTGGGCGTCTTGCTCCGCGCCTCGAGGACGTAGAGGAAGGGCGTCCCGGGCTCTCCGACCCGCGCCATGGCCAGCGAACGGAAGCTCTCGGGCGACCCCTTGGGCTCATAGGGCGCGACCGCGACGTGCATCGTGGCGTCCATGGACTCCGCGTCGATCATGATGCGCACGTGTCCCGGCTTCGACAGGTCCTCGATGTAGACCGGGACCGCCTTCCGCCCGACCCAGTTCTCGGCGAGCGCGCGGTTCCAGGGCTCCCCCTCGCTCACCGGCTGGGCGTAGCGCATGTCGCCGCCGCGCGCCAGCGCGTAGAGGCGCGTGTCGTCGCATTCGAGGATCTGCATCGCGCTGCTCAGGATCGTTCGCAGGATGTCGGCCGGATCGGTCTGGAGATACTCGGCGTTGCGCTCGTCCCGCGCGAAGAGCTTTCGCTCCACGGCGATCAGCTGCGAAATGGCGCGGTAGAGAAGGCGGCTCTGGACGTGCCAGTGGGGCTTCGCCGCCCGGACCAGGGCGTCTTCCGCAGGAGACTTGCCCGGGGCGGCCGGAACGAGAAAGGTCTGGCCGGAGCCCCGCTCGCGGTAACGGATGTAGGCAAAGCCGTCGCGCTGGAAGCGGTCGACGCGCTCCAGGAGCCCCGCCCCCTCGAGCCGTTCCGCGATCTCGTACGTGACCTCGTCCCGGCTGCCCTTGTCGAGGTCCGCGAGGGCCAGCTCGATGGGTTGATTCGGAGCGCCGGCGTTCGGTTCCTGGGACAGGAGGAGGGAGGAGAGAAATGCCGTACGGATGCGATGGGATTCGTTCATTCCCTGCGGTCTCGGGTGCGCGCTCGATGATGAATGGGAACGGATTCTGTGCAATTATAACACGCGGAGGCCCTCTCCGGCTCAGGGAGCGCGCTCGAGGCGGGAGAGGCCATCCCAAGGCCGTTTTCCCCTTGATTTTGCCCCTGGATTGTGCTAGTTTATCCGAGGTAGCCGGTACGCCTACCCAAAGGAAGGGTGCGCATGGCTCCATTTCAAACCCATCGAAGGATGGCGACCATCGAACCGTCCTTGGAATTCCCCCCGCTAGATTCCCCAATCGTTCATTCCGTCCGAGAAGAGCGCGACGTCGCGTCGCCCGCTCAGGAGCGTTCATTATGGGTCGATCACGTGGCGCCGGGATTTCCCCTCCCCGGCAAGGACATGCACGTGCCGGATACGCGGAGGCTGGGCCGATGATGACGGGACGAGCTCGCATCGTTCAGTTCGGCTTCATCCTTTGTTTGCTCGTGGTCCTCGTTTCCGGGACCTCGATCGAGCCGCAACAGGCGATCGCAAAACCCGTCAGCACCGGCGGCCCCGATGGCAATCCCTACGGGACCGGCGATCCGACGGGGGACGACGTTCCCAGCCCGACTCCCAAGCCGACCGCGATGCAGACGCTCAGCGCCTCGGCGCCGACGGCGAGGACGAGCGCCACGAGAACGAACGCCATCCGCGGGAGCCATTTCGTCTCCATTCCCTGGAATCTGTATCTCAGCATCCTGATCCGCCTCGACCTTCGTTGAGGGGTCGAAAGGGAGAACGCCAAACCGGGAGCGAGGTGCAGCGCCTCGCTCCCTTGAGCCCATGAACGACGACCGCGCTCACGACTACGATCCCGCGACGCTCCAGCGTCGTCTCGAAGAGTTGCTCGCCCACGCGCGTTTCGCGGCGGCGCTCGATCTCATCGCGGAGTTTGAGGCACGCGGCCCGCTGCCTTCCGAGATCGAGCATCCCATCTTGCTGTCGCGTTGCCGCGCCCTGCTGGGGCTCGGCAGGTGGCGGGAAGTCGCCGACCTGGCCGAGAAGAAGCTCGAGGAGCTGTACGCGGTCCGCCCCGAGGACAAGAAGCCGATCCTCGAGTACCACATCGCGGCGGGCAGAGCGGTCTGGCGGATCGGGCGTCCGTCCCGGGCGGAGGAGCACTTCCGCGCCGCCTACCACATCAGCAGATGGGACTTCGAAGACCTCGAGGGAATGCTCCGCAGCCGCAATCTCCTGGGGCTCTGTTTCCTCGGAGCCGGCGAGATCCAGCGGGCCGTCGGAGAATTCGGCCGCGGCCAGCTCCAGGCTCGCGGCGCGGGTCTGTTCCACGAAGAGGCGAACTTCTCCCTGAACCTGAGCATCTCCCTGGCAAAGCTCGGCCGCTTCGAACAGGCGGACCAGGAACTCGCTCGCGCGCGCACGCTCTTCGGCGAGCGCGGGCATTCCCGCGGCAAGGTGCAGACCCGGCTTTGTCTCGGGCAGCAACTCCGCATCCGAGGGGACCTGCGCGGCGCGGAGTCGCACATCCGCGGCGCGCTCTCGGAGGCGGAGGAGCACGGCTTCGAGCGCGAGCATGTGATCGCGCTCGAGTACCTTGGGGACGTCGCGCTCGACCAGTTCGACAATCAGTCCGCCATCGAGCGCTTCGACCAGGCCCTGCTCCTGGCCGAGCGACTGGCGCCCGAGGGGGACCTGATCCCCGAGCTGTGCCGGAGGATCGCGGAGGTCCACGTGCGGATCGGAGAGCCCAATCGCGCGCTGGTCACCTGCGAGCGCGGGCTACGGATCGCGCGCCGCATCAACGACCGCTTCGAGGAGGCGGCGACCTGCCGCGTCATGGCGATGGCCCACATGATCCTGGGCCACCGCGAAAGGGCGCTGCGCGCCGCACGGGAGGGCGTCCAGTTCCTGCGCAAGCTCGAGGCCATGTACGAGCTGGTCCGGGTCCTGGTCTGGAGCGGCGAAACGCTGCTCGCGGGCAAGGACCAGGAGGAGCGCGGCGTGGGCCGGGACCATCTGTGGGAGGCGCGCAGCCTGGCGATGACCATGAGCCTCGATCGCTGGGTCGAGCGGACCGAGAAGGTGCTGGGTGTGGAGCTCGAGCCCAGGATACCCGGGCCGAGCCGCAAGAGCGCCAAGGCGGCCGAGATGCCCGAAGGCGCCGACCCCGAGTGCTTCCGTTTCGGCATCGTCACGCAGGATCCGCGCATCGCCGATCTGATCCGCATCCTCGAGCGCGCGGCCGCGAGCCGGCTGCCGATCCTGATCCTCGGCGAGAAGGGAAGCGGGCGCGAGCTGCTCGCACGCGCGGCCTACGAGCTGGGAGACCGCCGCGAAGGCCCGTTCGTCGTGGGCCGGTGCGCGACCCTGCCGGAAGGGAATCTGGACGCCGATCTCTTCGGGCACGACCGTGCCGGCGGGTCCGGGGCGGCGGCGAAGCCCGGCCTCTTCGCCTCCTTCAGCGGCCTCGGCGCGGGCTCCATGAAGCCTGGCCTCTTCGAGGGCGCCAACGGCGGCGTGATCTACCTGGACGAGGTGAGCGAGCTTCTGGTCGGCGCGCAGGCCAAGCTCCTTCGCGTGATCGAGATGGGCGAGGTGCGCCGCGTGGGCGCGGCGGGGGTGCGCCACGTGGATGTTCGTGTGGTGGCGGCTTCGACGCGGGACCTCGCCGGGCTGGTGCGCCGGGGGCTCTTCCGCGACGATCTGTACTACCGCCTGAACGGCATCCGGCTCGAAGTGCCGCCGCTCCGCGACCGCGTGGAGGACATCGAGCTGATCGGAAGGCACTTTCTCGAGCGCGCGTGCGCGCAGGCCGGAAAGCAGGTCTCGTTCACGGGAGACGCATGGGCTCAGTTCCGGAGCCACCCCTGGCCCGGCAACGTGCAGGAGCTGAAGAACACGATCGAGCGCGCCGTCGCCATCGCCGGGGATGGGGACATGATCGGGGCCGAGCTGGTCCCGCTGCGCCCTGCCCGCCGCGCCGGCCGCGTGTCGCCTGCAACGGCGGCCGCGCGCGCGGAAAGCCGCACGGAGCGGGAGCTGATCGTGACCGCGCTGCGCGCCAACCATGGGAATCAATCCGAGACGGCCCGCAGCCTGGGAGGAATGAAACGCACGACGCTGCTCTACAAGATGAAGAAGCTCGACATCCGCCCCGAGGAGTACGACAACAAGTCCGCCGGCTCCGACGCTTGACCGCTCCGATACCCGCCCCCTATACTCGGCCCCGCACGCGTCTGATGTAAGAATCGCTCCATCAACCTCTTGTCGCGGTTCACGCCGGGCCTCTCTCGGTCCGCGCGCATCGTCATCGCACCATATGGTTCCGGATCGAGGAGCGGCGGATGATCACCGAGCTGATGAAGGGTCTTTCGATCACCCTTTCCCATTTCTTCAAGAAGCCGGTCACGCTCCAGTACCCGGATGTGAAGATGGAGATGTATCCGCGTTTCAGGGGCCTTCACGAGCTTCATCGCTACGAGAACGGCCTCGAGCGCTGCGTCTGCTGCGGCCTGTGCGCGGCCGTATGTCCCGCGGACGCCATCTACATGGAGGCGGCCGAGAATTCGGAGACCGCCCGCTATTCGGCCGGGGAGCGCTACGCCAAGCGCTACGACATCGACATGCTGCGGTGCATCTTCTGCGGCTACTGCGAGGAGGCGTGCCCGGAGGACGCCATCTTCCTGGGGCACAATTTCGAGCTCTCCGACTACTCGCGTGATTCCTTCATCTATTCCAAGGAGCAGCTCCTGGTGCCGGTCGGCCAGACCCATACTCCCGGCATCGTCCGCGGGCGCTAGCGGCCCGGGGCGCACGAGCGCACGCGCGAGACGCAATTGACCGAGAGTTTGCTCCTCGCACTGGGCTCGGGTCTTGTGGCGGGCCTCGCGAATGTGGCGGGCGGGCTCCTCTCCCTGAGCCGGCGGAGCTGGGATCGCGTCCGCCAGAGCTACCTCGTCGCGGCCGGCGCGGGATTCATGCTCGCCGCGGTCCTCCTCCGGATGACCCCCGAGAGCTACCGGATCGCGGCAGCCCACGCGACGCCGGGTCTCGCAGTCGGCACGCTCCTCCTTCTGGGCTACCTCTTCGTGCACGCCGCCGAGCACGTGCTGGTCGGCCACTTCCACTTCGGCGAGGAGACCCACCACGAGCACTGGGTCGAGCCGGTCGTCGGCACGACCGCGCTCCTGGGGCTCCTCCTCCATGCGTTCTTCGACGGGGTGTCGATCGGATCCGGCTTCCTCGTGAAGCCCGAGCTCGGGGTCCTGGTCGCGATCGCGATCTTCCTCCACAAGGTCCCGGAAGGCTTCACCGTCGCGTCCATCATGACGGCTGCCGGCCGCTCGCCGCGGGAAGCCGGGTGGAGCGCGGCCTGGCTGGGGATCGCGACGGTCGTGGGCGTGGCCGTGATCTCGCGCTGGCCGGGGATGGTCCGCTTCGCGCTTCCGTTCTCCGCGGGGGCCGCGCTCTATGTCGCGGCATCGGATCTCATCCCCGCGGTCAACGAGACGAAAGGGATCCGCATGGCCCTGTGGGTCTTCGGCGGGGTCGTCGCCTTCTATGGCACCGAAGCGCTGCTCGGCCTGCTGGGGTTGTGATTGACGATGTCCCGACCGGCTGCTAAATTCGACGCCAGATCCTTTCCCGAATAACCGCAAGAGCTTGCCGCGATCCCAGGCCAGGCCCGCGAGGGGTGAGCGTTCATGGGTATCGAAGAACTCGTACCGGATGGAATTCTGACGACGACCGTCGAGAAGATGGTCAACTGGGCGCGCCGGTCTTCGCTCTGGCCCGCGACGTTCGGTCTTGCGTGCTGCGCGATCGAGATGATGGCAACCAGCGCGGCGCGATATGACCTGGCCCGGTTCGGCGCGGAGGTGTTCCGCGCGTCGCCGCGTCAGGCGGATCTGATGATCGTCGCCGGGCGCGTGAGCAAGAAGATGGCTCCCGTGCTGAAGCGGATCTACGACCAGATGCCCGAGCCGAAGTGGGTCATCTCGATGGGCGCGTGCGCCTCGTGCGGGGGCATCTTCAACAACTACGCGATCGTCCAGGGCGTGGATACGGTCGTCCCAGTGGACGTCTATGTGCCGGGCTGCCCGCCCCGGCCGGAGGCGCTGATCTACGGAATCATGAAACTACAAGAGAAGATCGACCGCCAGAAGCTCAAGCCGGCGGATCCCGTGGCCGAAAGCGAGCC
The DNA here is from genome assembly GCA_043741515.1 of Candidatus Eiseniibacteriota bacterium. Classification (GTDB taxonomy): domain Bacteria; phylum Eisenbacteria; class RBG-16-71-46; order SZUA-252; family SZUA-252; genus WS-7. The sequence continues at coordinate 30,639 of JAYUAE010000201.1, forward strand.
GCCCGTGGAGCCCGAAGCGAGCAGCGCCGGCGCCTGATTCGAATGGCCACCGCGACCTCCCCCGAATTCAAGACCATCACGATCAACATGGGGCCGCAGCACCCCTCGACGCACGGGGTGCTCCGTCTCGTGATCGAGCTGGACGGCGAGACCGTGGTCTCTCTCAAACCGGTGATGGGCTATCTCCACACCGGGATGGAAAAGTCCATGGAATCGAAGAACTATCACAAGTCGATCACCGTGACCGACCGGATGGACTACCTGTCCCCGCTCGGAAACAACATGGCGTACGTCGCGGCGGTCGAGAAGCTGATGAACCTCACGATCCCCGAGCGCGCGCAGGTCCTGCGCGTCATCCTTCTCGAGCTGACGCGCATCTCCTCGCATCTCGTGTGGCTCGGCACCCACGCCATCGACCTGGGCGCGATGAGCGTCTTCCTGTACTGCTTCCGCGAGCGCGAGAAACTCCTGGACGTGAACGACATGGTGGCGGGCTCGCGGCTCACGCCCAGCTACTTCCGCGTGGGCGGTTTCTACCTGGATGTGCCGGACACGTTCGTGCCGCACGTGCGGAAATTCCTCGAGGAGTTCCCGAAGGCGCTGGCCGAGTACCAGAACCTCCTCACCAAGAACCGGATCTGGATGAAGCGCACGATCGGCGTCGGCGTTCTGAGCGCCGACCGGGCGATCGATCTCGCCCTCACAGGGCCGACGCTCCGCGGAAGCGGCATCCGATACGACGTGCGCAAGGCGAAGCCCTACTCGGGCTACGAGACCTATGACTTCGACATCCCGCTCGGGAAGAACGGCGACGTCTACGACCGCTACCTGTGCCGGATGGCAGAGATGGCGCAGTCGCTCTCGATCGTCCGCCAGGGGCTGGACCGGCTCAAGCCCGGCCCGGTGCGCGCAGACAATCCGTATCTTTTTCCCGCCGACCGCACCGAGGTGAAGCTCAACATGGAAGAGCTGATCTACCACTTCAAGATCATGTCGGAGGGTTACAGCGCGCCGCCTGGAGACGCGTACTTCTCGGTCGAATCGCCCAAGGGTGAGCTGGGCTTCTACGTCGTGAGCAACGGCGGGCCGATCCCGCATCGCACGCGAGTGCGGCCTCCCTCGCTCATCAACCTCCAGGCGCTCGAGGAGATGTGCCTCGGCCGCATGGTGTCCGACGTGGTGGCCTGCATCGGGAGCATCGACATCGTGCTGGGGGAGGTGGATCGCTGACATGCTGACCGCGACCTTCGAGCCGGTCCTCACCAAGACGGTCCACTTGCCCGACTCGCACACCCTGGGCGTCTACAAGAAGCACGGCGGATACGAGGGGCTCGCCCTGGCGCTGAAGAAGCCGCCCGACGAGGTCATCGATCTGGTCAAGCGCTCCGGCCTCCGGGGCCGCGGCGGAGCGGGGTTCCCGACCGGAACCAAGTGGAGCTTCGTCCCGAAATCCACCGACAAGCCCAAGTACATGTGCGTGAACGCCGACGAGAGCGAGCCCGGCGCCTTCAAGGATCGTCTGATCTGCCAGAAGGACCCGCATCAGCTCCTCGAGGGGACCCTGATCGGCTCCTACGCGATCGGCGCGAGCCGGGCCTACATCTACATTCGCGGCGAATTCGCCCGCGAGGCGCGCATTCTCGAGCGCGCGATCGAGGAGGCGCGCGAGGCGGGCTACGTGGGGTCGAACATCCTGGGCTCGGGCTGGTCCTGCGAGATCACGATGTACGTCGGCGCGGGCGCCTACATCTGCGGCGAGGAGACGGGCCTCATCGAATCGCTCGAGGGAAAGCGCGGGTGGCCGCGCCTCAAGCCGCCGTTCCCCGCGCTGGTCGGGCTCTTCGGCTGCCCCACGGTGGTGAACAACGTGGAGACCTTGGCCTGCGTGCCGCACATCATGAAGCACGGCTGGGAGTGGTTCGCCGGGATCGGTCCCGAGCGGAACTCGGGCCCCAAGCTCTACGGCCTGAGCGGCCACGTGGTGAAGCCCGGCGTCTTCGAGCTTCCGATGGGGATCTCGCTCCGCGAGCTGATCGAGGAGCACGGCGGGGGCGTCCCCGGCGGGCGTCCGGTGAAGGGCGTGATCCCGGGGGGCGCTTCCTGCCCGGTGCTTCGCGGCGACGAGATCGATCTCCCGATGGATTTCGACTCTCTGACCCGCGCCGGCTCGCTCTTCGGCACCGGCACGCCGATCGTCATGGACGACACGACCTGCATGGTTCGCGCCGCATGGATCACCGCGCGTTTCTTCGCGCACGAGTCGTGCGGGCAGTGCACGCCCTGCCGCGAGGGTTGCGGCTGGCTCCAGCGTCTGCTCTGGAAGATCGAGGAGGGGCGCGGCGAGGAGAAGGACCTGGACACGATCCTCTCCGTGACCGACCAGATCGAGGGGAACACCATCTGCGCCCTGGGCGACGCGGCCGCATGGCCGGCGCGGGGATTCGCGAAGAAGTACCGGGACGAATTCCTCCAGCACATCCGCGAGAAGCGCTGCCCTCTGGGCGGCGGCTCGCTCCAATAGGGGATCGCATGGCCGCTGTGAAGGTGAAAATCGACGGGCGCGAGATCTCAGTCGAGAAGGGCACCAACCTGATCGAGGCGGCCAAGCTCGCGGGCGTCTTCGTCCCGCACTTCTGCTATCACCCCGGGCTTCCGGTGGTGGGGGTCTGCCGCATCTGCCTCTGCGAGCTGGAAGGGCGGCCGAAGCTCGTCGCGGGCTGCGCGACCGGCGTCGAGGAGGGCATGCACATCATCACGCGCTCGGAGAAGGTGGCCGCGGCGCGGAAGGCGGTGATGGAGTTCCTGCTCATCCATCATCCGCTCGACTGCCCCGTGTGCGACAAGGGCGGCGAGTGCACGCTCCAAGATTACACGATGCTCATGGGCCCCTCCCGGAGCCGCTTCCAGTTCGAGAAGATCACCTGGCCCGAGGAGGACGTGGGCGGGAAGCTGGTGCTCAACAAGAACCGCTGCATCCTCTGCATGCGGTGCGTCAACCTCTGCAAGGACGTGGCGGGGCTGGACGAGATCGCGGTGCTGAGCCGCGGCGAAGAGACCTACATCGGCACGGTGGACGGACGGATGATCGAGAACGAGCTGGCGGGGAACATCGCCGACATCTGCCCGGTGGGCGCGCTCACCAGCAAGGACTTCCGGTTCAAGGCGCGTCCGTGGGAGCTGACCAACGTCCCCTCCGTCTGCCAGCTCTGTTCCAAGGGGTGCAACATCGTCGTGGGCTACCACCCGCGGCGGAACGAGATTCTCCGTCACACCGCCCGGACCAACATGGACGTGAACCAGTGGTGGATCTGCGATCGCGGCCGCGGCGGCTTCCACGACGTTCACGACAAGAGCCGGATTCTCGCGCCCTCGCGGAGGGTGGAGCGGGGCCGGAAGGCAGCTTCCTGGAACGAAGCCCTGCCGGAGATCGCGCGATCGCTGCGCGACATCATCTCCCGGCACGGCGCGCGCGCGGTCGGAGTCATCGGATCTGGCATGCTCACCAACGAGGAGCACTATCTGGCCCGGACCATCTTCCAGGACGGGCTGGGAATCACGCACGTGGATTTCCCGCGCCGTCCGCAGAAGGAGGTCGTGTACAAGAAATTCACGATCGAGGGGGACCGGGATCCCAACGCGCGCGGGGCGATGCTTTGCGGAATCGCTCCGGCGGCGAACGGCCTGGGCGTGCGGGACATGGTGCGCGCGGCCGCCGAGGGCTCCGTCAAGGCGCTCATCTTCCTACGCGGCGGCCCGCTCGATCTCTTCGGCGAGCTCGCGATCGTCGAGCGAGCGCTCCAGAACGTCGAGCTCAATCTGGTCCTGGACGTGCTGCCGTCGCCCGTCTCGGAGCGCGCGCACTGGGTGCTTCCGGGCGTGTCCTTCGCGGAGAAGGACGGGACCTTCACCAATTCCCAGGGGCGCGTGCAGCGGATCCGGAAGGTGTTCACCCTCAAGGGCGATACCCGCGAAGACTGGCGTATCTTGCAGGGGCTGGGACATGCGCTCGGCGTGACCGGCGTCCTGGATCCTGACCCGGAGCGGATCTTCGCGCGTCTCGCCCAGGCGATCCCGGCCTTCTCGGGCCTCTCATACGCGACACTCGGAGAGCTTGGTGCGCCGATCGAAGCAAGGGCGGCGGACGTCGCCGTGGGGTGACGCCCGGCGCCGCCGCTCGATCCTCCACGCGCTTCCCAAGACCGACCTTCACGTTCACCTGGACGGCTCCATTCGTCCGGCGACGCTCTTCGATCTCGCGAAGAGCCAGAACGTGCGGCTGGAGGTCAAGACCAAGGCCGGCCTCCAGAGCTTTCTCGACCGCCTGACCGCGGGCGTCAGTCTTCCCACCTACCTCAAGGCGTTCGACCTCACCCTGTCGGTCCTCCAGCAGCCGGAAGCGCTCGAGCGCGTCGCATTCGAGCTGGCGGAAGACGCGCATCTGGAGAACGTGAGGTACATGGAGGTGCGGTACTGCCCGGCGCTCCACCTGAAGCAGGACCTCACGCTTCACGGCACGGTGGACGCGGTGCTGCGCGGACTGTCGGAGGCGGGGCGTCGTTACGGGATCCAGACCGGCACCATCATCTGCGGCATCCGGCACCTGAGCCCCAAGCTCTCGCTCGAGCTGGCCGACCTGGCGGTGGCGTACGTTGGGCGCGGCGTCGTGGGGTTCGACCTCGCGGGAGCGGAGAAGGACTACCCAGCGAAGGCGCATCGCGAGGCCTTCGACCGCGTCTTGCGCAACAACGTGAAGGTGACCGTCCACGCGGGGGAAGCGTTCGGCCCCGGGAGCATCCGCCAGGCGCTGCACTACTGCGGGGCGCACCGGATCGGCCACGGGACGCGACTTCGCGAGGACCGGATGACGCTCGACTACGTGAACGACCACCGGATCCCGCTCGAGATGTGCCTGACCTCGAACGTCCAGACCCAGGCCTCGACGTCCTTCGAGGAACATCCGTTCCGCGAGTATCTGAAGCTGGGAGTGCGCGTCACCCTGAACACCGACAACCGGCTCGTTTCCTCGACCACGATGACCGACGAGCTGGACCGGGCGGTGGGCACGTTCGACCTGGACCCCATCGACGTGAGGCAGGTTCTGCTGAACGGGTTCAAGTCCGCGTTCGTGCCCTACACGGAAAAAGGAGAGCTTCTGCGACGGGCGGTTCTGGAAATCGACCAGAGGCTGAGGCAGTCCAAAATCGCCACCACGGAATCCGAGCGCGATCTTCTGTGACCCCGCCGCATCCAAAGCACCACGGGCCGCGCTTGAATGAGCTCGTCCTGTCGCCTACTATCTGGACGGTGAGGAAAGAGCCATGAATCAAATGGGTCGCGAAGCGGGTTCTCTGCCTTCGGTTTCGGGCCGGCGGAGCCCTGTGCCTATTTTACAAGTGGCAACAGGATTCTGGGCCAGCCAGGCTCTGCTGAGCGCTGTGGACTTGAAGGTGTTCACGATCCTCTTCGGGGGGCCCAAGACAGCCCTCGAGGTGGCCCAGGAGGCGGGAGCCGATCCCGCCGGGATCGAGGCGCTCCTCGACGCCAACTGCGCGCTGGGCTTCCTGCACCGGAATGGGGACCGCTACCGCAACGACGAATCCTCGAACGCCTACCTGGTCGAGGGCTCTCCCGGCTCCTATGTCGAGCTGGTCCGCTTCATGAGGGACCCGCTCTACGGAATCTGGCAGGGCCTCGCCGGCACGATCCGGCAGGGCGCGCCTCCGGAGCCCCCGGGGGGCACGGATCAGGTCGAGATCGCGCTCGCTCGCGGGTTCCACAACGGCGCGTATGCCCTGATGATGCGCCTCGCCGAGATCCTCGACCTCGAATTCAGCGCCTACTCCCGCATGCTCGACGTGGGGAGCCACACCGGCGCCGGCGCGCTCTGTCTCGCCCGCCGGTATCCGCAGCTTCAGGCGACACTTCTCGACCGCCCCGTCTTCAAGGAGGTGGCCGAGGAATTCATCCGCTCCACCAAGCTCGAGGATCGCGTCCACTTCGAGGAGGGGAAGCCGGATGAAGCCAAGCCCGGCGGGGAATACGACCTCGTCCTTCTCTCGCACCATCTCTCGCGGCAGAGCCGCGCCGATCTGCCCGCGATCCTGGCTTCGGTGGCGAAATCACTCCGGAGCGACGGGATGCTCCTGGTGACCGAATTCCTGCTCGAGGATTCCAAGGCGGAGCCGCGGGAGGCCGCGCTTTTCCGGCTCAACGTGCTGGCCAGCTACGGCACCCGCTTCGCGGGCGCGCTGACGCGCTCGGAGCTCTATGCATTACTGGAGCAGGCGGGATTCAAGGACGTGGACATGGTTGGACTCCCGATGTTCGGGATCACGGCGATCACGGCCTGCAAGGCCTGATCGTGCGGGTCGAGCAGTTCTCGGTCGGCCCCCTCGACAACAATCTCTATCTCCTCACGGCCGGCGAGACGAAGGAGGCCATCGTCATCGATCCCTCGATCGACAGCGAGGCCGTCCTCGCCGAGATCTCGCGCCGCGGGCTCGACGTGAAGCGCATTCTGCTCACGCACGCGCATATCGACCACATCCTGATGGTGAAGCGATTCCACGAGGCCACAGGCGCGCCGGTCTGGCTCCACGGGGAGGACCGCCCGCTCTACGACCGCGGGGCCGATCAGGCTGCGGCGTTCGGGATGCCGTGGCCCGGCTCCGCTCCGCTCGCCCACGCGATCGAGGACGGCGAGGAAGCCGGAATCGAAGGAATTCCCATCCGCGCCGTGCACACGCCGGGGCATTCCCCCGGCAGCGTGAGCTTCATCACCTCCGAGGGGATCATCGGCGGGGACGTCCTCTTCAAGGGATCGGTCGGCCGCACCGACCTTCCCGGGGGCGACTGGGCGGTTCTCGTGCGCTCCATCCGCGAACGCCTCTTCCGCTACCCCAGGGAAACCCGGGTTTTTCCTGGCCACGGCCCCGAGACGACGATCGGCCTCGAGCTCCGGACCAATCCCTTCGTCGGGGAGCCGGCGCCCGAGGGGGCGTAGCCCCGATGGCCGAGCGCGCCGACGCGCTCATCATCGGCGGGGGCGTGATCGGGGCGAGCCTCGCCTATCACCTCGCTCTGCGCGGGCTGAAGCCGGTCGTCTTCGAGCGCGAGCTCCTGGGCAGCGGCAACACCGGGCGATCCGCCGGCGGGATCCGCGCGCAGTTCACCACCGAGATCAACATCAAGCTCTCGCTCTACTCGATCGCGTTCTACGAGCGTTTCGGCGAGATCCTCGGCGCGGACGCGGAGTTCCATCAGGTAGGCTATCTCTTTCTCGCAGTCACGCCCGAGCAGCTTCTCCACTTCCGCGAGCGCGTCCTGTTCCAGAAGAAGTTCGGCGTCGAGGTCTCGCTCCTCTCGCCCGGGGACGTGGCGGCGCGGTGGCCCTTCTTGCGGACCGAGGACGTGACCGGCGCGACCTATTCGGCCAAGGACGGGTACGCCGGACCCTACGAGGTCACGATCGCGTTCGCGAACGCGGCCAAGCGGAGGGGCGCCGTCTTCCACGAGCAGACCGAGGTTCTGGGGATCGTCGCGGAGGGTGGCCGGGCGCGCGGGCTCATGACCTCGATCGGTGAGTTCTCCTCCGACGTCGTCGTGGCCGCGTGCGGTCCCCAGGTCCCCGCCATGGTGAAGCCGCTCGGAGTCGACGTCCCGGTCGTGCCGTACCGGCGGCACCTGTACATGACGGAGACCTTCCCCGAGATCCCGGAGGACATACCGTTCATCATCGATTCCGGGACCGGGCTCTACTTCCGCAAGGAGACCGGCGGAATCATGCTCGGCATGGTGGACAAGAGCGACCCGCCCACCTTCAACATGAACGTGGACGACGCGTATCTGGAGAAACTGGTCGAGGCGGCCCTGACCCGGGTCCCGCTCCTCGAGAAGGCGAACATCCTGAACGGCTGGGCCGGCCTCTACGATACGACGCCCGATCACCACGCCATCGTGGGACCGGCCGACGAGGTGAAAGGGCTCTACCTCGCGGTCGGGTTCAGCGGGCACGGCTTCATGCACAGCCCCGCGATCGGCGCGGCGCTCTCGGAGCTGATCGTGGACGGCGCGGCGCGGTCGGTTCCCCTCGATGCCTTGAGCCTGAACCGGTTCGCAGCCGGAGCCGTGGTGGAGGAGACCAACGTCATCTGAGCTGGAAAGGCTCCTTCATCCGTCCGCGCTCTACCGCGACTTCCTGACGGCGCCCGACCGGGTGCGGTCCCACTACCCGGTGGACTTCCGTGATGCGAAGGCGTGCGAGCGCGCGGGGAAGTCGCGCGACTATCCGGCGAGCCGGCGGGCTGCCGTGGCCTCGATCGCGCGCAGGCAGGCGCAATCCTGGGACATCCTCGAGGCGTCCCGGGAGAGCCTCCAGAAGTTCGAGCGTCCCGAAACGATCGTCGTCGTGTCGGGGCAGCAGCCCGGCCTCTTCGGCGGTCCGCTCTACACGCTCTACAAGACGCTCACCGGAATCGCGTTCGCCGCCGACCTGGAACGCGCGACCGGGCGGCCGGTGGTTCCCGTGTTCTGGATCGCCTCGGACGATCACGACTTCGAGGAGTCCCGCCACGCGTTCATCGGCGACGGCGGCGCGCCGTTGACGGAGCTGGCGTACCCGCTCGAGGCGGCGCCGCATGGCGTCTCGCTGGCGCGGGTGCCGCTCGGGCCCCCGATCCTGGATCTCATCCGCGAGGCGGACGAGACGCTGGCCGCGGGCCCGCACCGCGCCGAGGTCATGGACCGCCTGCGCGCGGCGTACGCGCCGGGGCGGGGCTGGACCGAGGCATTCGCGAGATTCATGGGGGGATGGGTCGCGCCCTGGGGCGCACTCGTCTTCGATCCCTCCGACCGCGAGGCGAAACGGCTCGCGCTCCCGATCTTCGAGCGCGAGGTCGAGCTCAACGGACGTTCCTCCGAGGCGGCGCGCGCGAAGGGGGAGGAGCTGGCGGCCGCGGGCTACCACGCGCAGATCGCGCGGACCGGCAAGGAGCTGAATCTCTTCTGGCACGGCGAGGTCCGCGAGGCGCTCCGTCTCTCGAAGGACGGGCTACTCCGGCTGGCGGAGAGCGGACGCGACATCGAAACGCGCGAGCTCCTGGCCACGCTGCGGGAGCGTCCCGAAGATGCGAGCCCCGGGGTGCTGCTCCGCCCCATCATGCAGGATTATCTCTTCCCGACCGCTGCCTACGTCGGGGGACCGTCCGAGGTGGCGTACTGGGCGCAGGTGTACGCGCTCTACCCGCTCTTCGATATGGCTCCGCCGGCCATCGTGCCGCGCGCGGGGGCTACAATCCTGGAACCGAAGATCGCGAGGATCCTCGAGCGCTCCGGCATGTCCTGGGACGCCTTCGCGGGGGACGTGGAGACGGTCATCCGCGAGACGCTCACGAAGCTTCTGCCCGCGGACGTGCCGGCGCTGTTCGAGAAAGAGCGCTCCGGGTGGGTGGAGAGCATGAAGCGGATCGAGGGAGCCGTCACCTCATTCGATCCCTCTCTCAAGGCGGCGGTGGAGACCGCGACCGGAAGAATCGTCCACGAAGGGCAGGTCCTCGAGAAGAAGCTGATGCAGGTCTGGAAGAGGCGCCATGAGGAGTCGGTGCAGAAGATGAGGCGGACGCATGAGAGTCTCTTCCCGCGAGGTGGATTGCAAGAAAGGACCATGTCGGCTCTGGGCTTCGCGGCCGAGCACGGACCCCCGCTCTTCGAGGAAGTTCGCCGCAAGGTGCGGGCGCCCGGCTCCCATACGCTCGTGACACCGGGAGGAGAATCGTGAAGATCGGAATCACGTGTTACCCGACCCACGGAGGCTCCGGCGTCGTCGCGACCGAGCTGGGGATGGAGCTCGCCAAGCAGGGGCACGAGGTGCATTTCATCTCCTACGCGCTTCCGTTCCGGCTCAAGCAGTTCCAGGACAACGTCGTGTTCCACGAAGTGCAGATGCTCTCGTATCCGCTCT
>JAYUAE010000202.1:0-7647 GCA_043741515.1 Candidatus Eiseniibacteriota bacterium
CAGGGGATCATCGCCGGAGGGCGCCGCGCTCTGGTGCGCTCGGTCGAGGGCTCGGAGGACGATAGCAAGACCTCGCAGGCCGCGCTTCGCAAGCTCGGAGCCGGCGAGCGCGACGTGGTTGTCGGGATCATGGCCAGCCGCCGAACGCCCTACGCGCTGGGCGCGCTCGAGTACGGGCGGAAGGTCGGCGCCGCGACGATCGCGGTCACCGCGAACCCGGCCGGGAGCATCCCGCTCCGGTGCGACGTGGTGATCGCGCCGCGCGTGGGACCGGAGGTGCTGACCGGCTCGACGCGGCTCAAGGCCGGGACCGCGCAGAAGCTCGTGCTCAACATGCTCACGACGGGTGCCATGGTGCGGCTCGGGAAGGTGTACGAGAATCTCATGGTGGATCTCAGGACCGCGAGCCGTAAGCTGGAGGAGCGGACCAAGCGCGTGCTCATGCACGCGACCGGAGCGACCTACGAGGAGACCGGACCCTGGCTCAAGCGCGCGGGGGGATCGCTCAAGGTGGCCATCGTGATGCGCCGCGCGGGCGTGACGCGCGCGGAGGCGGAGCAGCGGCTCAAGGAGGCCCAGGGATGGGTTCGCGAGGCAATCCGGTCGTAGGTCGCGCGCGACGCGGGACCGCTGTCGCGCTGGCGCTCGTTCTCGCCCTGGCCCTTGCCGGCTGCGGCCGTCAGGCGCCTGCGGCCCGCACCGTCGTGTTCTGGCAGTTCTCACCGCTCACCGCCATCCAGCCCGTTCTGGACCGCTTTCAACACGAACACCCCGACATCGCAGTCCAGGTTGAGCAGCTCACCTGGCAGAGCGGTCGCGAGAAGATCGTCGCCGCGGTCGCCGCGGGGCGCCCGCCCGACCTGGCCGAGCTCGGCTCGACCTTTCTTCCGGGGCTGGTCGCGGACAGCACGCTGACCGATCTCACCGACTCGATCCCCGATCTCAAGCCGGCGCTTCGCGGCTGGTCCGTGGCCGAGTACCGGGGCCGTGCGTACGCGATTCCCTGGATGCTCGGGACCCGCGCCCTCTACCTGAACGCGGACCTCATGCACCGGGCGAAGCTTTCCCCCGAACACCCGCCCACGACCTGGGCGGAGCTGGCGAGCGCGGTCGCGCGCATCGACGCCCTCGGCTCCGGCGCGAGGGGCTTCGGGCTGAACTCGGGGGAGCGCGAGGTCCTGTTCAAGAAGTTCATGCCCTTCGCCTGGGGCAACGGGGGCGACATCCTGGATTCCACCCTCACGCGCAGTGTCGTCGCCAGCCCGCAGAACATCGAGGCGCTGCGCTTCTTCCTGAGCCTGAAGCCGCATTCGCTCCTCGACCGCCAGGAGATGCTGGACGAGGCCTTCACACGCGGAAGGCTGGGTTTCACGATCTCGGGCCCCTGGATGCTCCGGAAGCTTCCCGTGTCCGCGCCCGAGCTTCATTTCGAGGTAGCGCTCATGCCGCGCCCCGCCGCCGGAAAGGGAACGCCCGCTTCCTTCGCGGGGGCCGAGGCGCTGGGGATCTTCCGCGGGTCGAAGGAGAAGGCGGCGGCGCTCACGCTCGCGCGGTTCCTCGTGCGCGAGGAGAACGCGATGCCGCTCTACATCGGGACCGGGAACGCCTTCCCCGCGGCGGTCGCGGCCGCCAGTGACACCTACTTCGTCTCGCATCCGCGAGACAAGGTCTTCATCCAGCAACTCGAAACCGCGGTCGCGCCACCGGTACACCCGCGCTGGGTCGAGATCGAGGAGATCCTGAACGCGGAGCTGGAGGAGGCGATCTACGGGAAGAAGTCCGCCGAGGCGGCGCTCCGCTCCGCGGACGCCCGGATCGAGGCCCTGCTCCGCTCCAAGCCATGAGAGGAGGCAAGGACCCGGGAGACAGGCGATATGAAGAGCACCGCCGGCACCTGACCCGCGTGTACGCCGGCCTCCTCCCCTGGTCGCTCTGCTTCGTCGTGTTCGGGCTGGTTCCTTTGATCGCGGCATTCGCGCTCAGCTTCTACGACATGAACCCGCTGCGCCCCGATCGCACGCACTGGGTCGGACTCTCCAACTACGCGCATGCGCTCGGCTCGCCCGCGTTCTGGCACGCGCTCCGGACCACCGCGATCTTCGTCGTGGGCACGCTCCCCGTGACGCTCGCGCTGGCCTACGTCGTGGCCGCTCTCCTGAGCCGGCTCAAACGCCACGAGGCCTTCTTCCGCGCCGCGATCTTTTTCCCGGCGACGCTCTCGATGGTCGTGATCTCGCTCGTCTTCAAGTCGCTCTACGCGGAGCAGGGGCTCCTGAACGGCTGGCTCGCGTCGCTCGGATTCCAATCCGTGCACTGGCTGCAAGACCCGCGCCTGGCGCTCCCCTCGATCATGGCGATGGACGTCTGGGCCAGCGTGGGCTACTTCGCCATCCTGATCCTGGCGGGGCGGAAGACGCTGCCGCCCGAGCAGCTCGAAGCCGCCCGCCTCGAGGGCATGCGCGCGCTCGAGATCGAGCGGAGGATCGTCCTGCCGCACGTGAGGCCCGTGATTCTCTTCGTCGTGCTGCTCAACACCATCCGCTCCTTCCAGATCTTCATCGAGGTGTTCGTGCTCACGCGCGGCGGGCCGCTGGACAGCACCCTCACGCTCGTCTATCACCTCTACGAGCGCGCGTTCTATCACTTCGAGATGGGTTACGCCTGCGCGATCGCATACATCCTGCTCTGCCTGGTCGGGCTCATCCTTCTCGTGCAGCGCCGTCTCATCGCCCGCGCGCCGGCCGAGGCGCCGGTCGAGGCGCCGGCTTGAACCGCCCGGCCGTGTGGCTCTCGGCGATCGCGCTCCTCTCGATCGCGCCGCTCCTCTACATGGCGCGCGTCTCGCTGGGGGTGGGGAACGCGCTCCCCATCGCGCCGTCCGACTGGTGGAGCGGGGGCTTCACGCTCGATCACTACCGCGCGCTGGGGTCCGGAAGCGGGATGGGCCGCTTCGCGTTCAACTCCCTTCTCGTGACCGGCATCGCGGTCCCGCTCCAGATCCTCCTGGGCGCCGCGGCGGGGCACGCGATCGCGCGCGGGCGCTTCGCCACGAAGGGGGTGACCCTGGCGCTCGCGACCGCCTTCCTCATCCTGCCGCGGCAGGTGACGCTCGTTCCGCTTTACCTTCTCTTCGCGAAGCTGGGACTCCTCGACACCTACGCGGGGCTCATCCTGCCCCATCTCGCCGATCCGTTCGGCATGCTCTTCATGGCGCACTACTACCAGACCCTCTCGCCCGAGCTGGAGGAGGCGGCGCGCACCGACGGGCTGAGCCCCGCCGCCATCTTCTGGAAGATCATCCTGCCGCTCTCGGGACCGGGTCTCGCGGTCGTGGGCGTGAACGGGTTCCTGACCACGTGGAACGCGTTCCTGCATCCGCTCGTTCTCACCACGTCCGAATCCATGCGCACGCTTCCCGTGGGGCTGGCGCTCTTCGCCCAGTCCGAGCACAGCGTGGACTGGGGCGCGCTCCTGGCCGGCTCCACGGTCGCCACCGTGCCGGTGCTCCTGGCCTTCCTCATCTTCCAGCGGCAGATCGTGGAAGGGCTCTTGCAGGGGAGCGGCCGGTGAGCCGGACCGACGTGGCGGGCTACGCCTGCGCGATCGGCATCATGAGCGGCACCTCGGCGGACGGCGCGGACGCGGCGCTCGTCACGGTGGAACGGGGCCTCGCGCCCCGGCGGACGAGGCTCCTCGCGTGGCGCCACCGGCCCTTCTCGCCCGCGCTGCGCGAGCGCGTGCTCGAGGCGCAGGAGGGGACGCTCCCGATGCGCGGTCTCCTGGCGCTCCACGTCGAGCTGGGCCAGCACGCAGCGCTCACCGCGCGCGACGCGGCCACAGCGCCCGAGGCGCTGGGATTCACGCCCGAGGTCGTGGGCATGCACGGGCAGACCGTGTTCCACGATCCGCACGGGAAGCGCTCCGGCGTGCCGCTCTCGATCCAGATCGGCGAACCGACGGTGGTGGCCCGGGCGCTGGCCTGCCGCGTCGTGTCCAACTTCCGGATGGCCGACGTGCTCGAGGGAGGGGAGGGCGCGCCGCTCGTCCCGCGATTCGATCTCCATCAGTTCGTCTCCGACGTGAGCGACCGGGTGCTCCTGAATCTGGGAGGCATCGCCAACCTCACGAGGCTCAAGCCCAACGCGCAGGTGGAAGACGTCGTGGCGTTCGACTGCGGCCCGGCGAACATGCTCCTCGACGCGATCATGGGCTCGCTCGGTCCCGCGGGAGCGCGCTACGACGACCAAGGCGCCGAAGCCGCTCGCGGCCGCGCTGACGAGGAGGTGGTCTCGGAGTTCCTGGCGGACCCCTTCATCGCGCGCCGCCCGCCCAAGAGCGCGGGGCGCGAGGAATTCGGCGCCTCGTATCTGGAGCGCTTCCTCGCGGGAACCACGCGGCTTTCGCTCGCCGACCGGCTCAGCACCGCCGTGGAGATCACGGCGGGAGCGGTCGCGCGGGGCGTGGCGCTCTCCGGCAGCCGGAGGCCCGACGAGGTGCTGGTCTCGGGCGGAGGAGCCAAGAATCCGACCCTCTTCAAGGCGATCGGCCGTGCCCTGCCGGGCTCCCGCGTGCTCACCACGGACGCGCTGGGCGTGCCGGTGGGGGCGAAGGAGGCCATGGCGTTCGCTTTCCTGGCCTATGAGTCCATATCGGGCCGCCCCGGCAACGTGCCCTCGGCCACGGGCGCCCGGAGGGAGGTCGTGCTTGGCTCGGTCACGCCTGCTCCCTATCCGCGGTAGCGCCGCCGCGCTGGCCCTGGCCCTCGCGCTCGCTTTCGCGGGCTGCGCCGGCTCGCGGCGGGAACCGCCCGCGGGCCCCGGCCCCGCTCCGGGCCAGGGGTCGCCGCGGCCGCCCCGCCCCGCCCCCTCCGACGCATGGCGCTCGGCGCGCTCGATCCGGATCGGGCTCGTGGCGGGAGCGCCTCGGATCAGGATCGCAGGCTCGCGGGAATGGACGCTCCGGCTCCTGCGTGGGCCGAGAATCGCCGCGGGGGCCGCGGGCGAAAGGATCGCGATCACGCGCGATGGACCCGGCGCGATCGGCGTCTACCGGGATGGGGAGGCCGCCCCGCTCTGGACCGGCGGGGCCGGCGACACGCTCGAGCTGGTCTCCGGCTCGGACGGCTACTCGGGCTGGAGCGGGAACTGGTACCGGGGGACCTTCCGCGTCCACGCCTCCCAGCCTGAGGGCCTGACGCTCGTGAACGTGGTCGGTCTCGAGGACTATCTCCGCAGCGTTTTGCCCAACGAGATCGGCACCCCTCCCGAGTCGGACTTCGCGGCTGTCGAGGCGCAGGCCGTCGCGGCGCGCTCCTACACGGTGGCCTACCTGGGCCGCCGCGGCGAGCTGGGGTTCGATCTCTACGCCTCGGTGGAGGACCAGGTTTACGGTGGAGTCACCCGGGAGAACCCCCAGAGCAACCGCGCGGTCGAGGCCACGCGCGGCGAGGTGCTGGTCTCGGAAGGGCAGCCCATCCGGGCGCTCTATTCCTCCGCGTGCGGCGGCAGGACCGCGAATGTCGAGGACGTGTGGCCCTGGGACTGGACGCCCTACCTGCGAAGCGTCCGCGACGACGAGGGGCCCGGAACCGAGGCCTATTGCTCTCTCTCCTCCAACTTCCGGTGGCGGGAGGAATGGAGCCCGGATGCCTTCGTCGCCATGCTCCGCCAGTTCGGCCCGGCCGAGAATCCCGCCGCGGCCTCGCTGGGGGGCGATCTGCTCGATGTCCGCGTGGACAGGCGGTCGCGCTGCGGTCGCGTGCTCGATCTGGCGGTCAGCACGGTCTCGGGCGACCTGGTGTTCCACGGCGACCGCACCCGCTGGGTCCTGCGCCGGCCCGGGGGCAGCGCGATTCTCCGGAGCAGCTTCTTCAAGATCGGCGTTCTTCGCGATGGGGACGGACGTGTCACGAAGGTCATCGCGACCGGGGCCGGAAACGGGCACGGCATCGGGATGTGCCAGTGGGGAGCTATGGGGATGGCCCGCGCCGGAGTGGGCTACCACGAAATCCTAAGCCACTACTACAAATCCACGCTCCTGGCGCGGATGTAGGCGCGCCTTGACCGGGCTTGCCGGGCCGCGTTAGACTCCCCGTTCTGCACTGAAAAAAACGCGGTGGGGTCGTAGTTCAGCTGGTTAGAACGCCTGCCTGTCACGCAGGAGGTCGCGGGTTCGAGTCCCGTCGGCCCCGCCATTTGATTCAATGCGATATGCTCCTGCCCCATGGCACGAACACGCAGGCCGAAGGCAGGAGGAAACGTGGCTCGCCCGCGCCGGGCCGCGTGGTGGCTCCCGATCCTCATCGCTCTCGTGACCGCCTTCGCATTCCTGCCCGCGGTCCACAATGGCTTCACGGACTGGGACGACCCCTTCTACGTCACGGACCAGCCGCTCGTCCGCGATATTTCACCAGCCGGCCTGCGGACCATCTTCAGCACCTTCGTGGAAGGGAACTACCATCCGCTGACGATGACGTCGTTCGCCGTGGATTACCATTTCTGGAAGCTGGATCCGCGTGGCTACCATGTCGAGAACATCGCCCTCCACGTGCTCGCCACGCTCGCGGTTTTCGAGCTGGTTCTCTTGCTCACCGGCTCCGGTCCGATGGCCGCGATCACGGCGCTCTTCTTCGGAATCCACCCGCTCCACGTGGAATCCGTGGCGTGGGTGTCGGGGCGCAAGGACGCCCTCTACGCGCTCTTCTACATCGCCGCGTGCATCAGCCATGTCCGCTGGATCCAGGGGCACCGGCGGAAGGCGGCCCTCTACGCGGCAGCGCTGGTCCTCTTCGTCCTCTCCCTCCTGTCGAAGGGGATGGCCGTGAGCTTGCCTCTCGCTCTCCTCGCCCTCGACTTCTACCTAGGGAGAAAACCGAGCGTGAAGACGGTGCTCGTGGAGAAGGCGCCCTTCTTCCTGATCGCGCTGGCCTTCGGAATCCTGGCGGTCGCGGCTCAGGCCCGGCAGGGTGCGGTGCAGGAGCTTGCGTCCTTCGCGTTCCCCGAGCGGATCCTCTTCGCGTGCTACGGGATCTCGGCGTACCTGGTCCGCGCGATCGCGCCGCTGAATCTCTCGGCGCTCTATCCCTACCCCCTTCGAACCGCCGGGGGAGGTCTGCCGATCGTGTATTACCTCGCGCCGCTCGGTGCGCTGGCCTTCGCAGCGGGAGTGGTCCTCAGCTTGCGCCGCGGAAGAGGCGTCGCCTTCGGCGCGCTCTTCTTCCTCGTGAACGTGGCGATGGTGCTGCAGCTCATCCCGGTGGGGAGCGCGGTCATCGCCGACCGCTACACCTACCTTTCCTTCGTCGGAATCGGCTTCATCCTCGCGAGCATCGTTCAGTCTCTCTTGCGGCGGGCCGCCCGGGCGGGGCGCTTGCCCCGGGCGGCGCTCACCGCTGCGCTCGTTGTGGCGGGCGGGGCCGCGGTCCACGCGACGCAGGCGCGATGCGCGGTCTGGAAGGACAATGTCACCCTCTGGAACGACGTCCTGAGCCACTACCCGAACCTGCCGCTGGGCTACACGATGCGCGCCAGGTCCTACATGCAAGAGGGCCGGAACGATCTCGCGATGGCCGACGCTGAGCGGGCGCTGTCCCTGGATCCCAAGCAGCCGCGGGCCCTGACGATGAGGGGCACCATGCGGTATCTGAAT
>JAYUAE010000203.1:0-3256 GCA_043741515.1 Candidatus Eiseniibacteriota bacterium
GGACCACGTGGGATGGCCGGGGCTTCCCCTGCTGTTGGTCACCTGCCTGGCCATCTCGTCCTCTTTCTCTCCGTCGTCGTCCATGACGTAGATGTTGAAGCCGTAGAGGTCGGTGGGACGAACGCGGTTCGAGTAGAAGGCGATCTTTCTTCCGTCGGCTGAATAGCAGCCGAAGCGATGGCTGCCCGGCGCGTGGGTGAGCTGGCGCGGCTCCCCGCCCTCGAGCGGAACAGAGTAGACGTTGTAGCGCTTGCCGCGCGTCGAGACGAAGAGGATCGACTTGCCGTCCGGCGCCCAGCTCGGCGTTCCCGCACGGACGCTGTCCGGCTCGTCCGTGAGCCGGCGCGGCGCGCCCCCCTCGGCGGGCATGACGTAGACCTGGGTCGCGCCATGGCCGCCGCGGTCCGACGTGAACGCGATCCACTTCCCGTCCGGTGAAGGCGTGGGGTCCGTCTCACGGGTCGTGTCGGAGGTGATTTGCGTGAAGGTGGTGGCCTGCGCGCTCACGGCCGAAAGCAGGGCAAAGACCGCGCACGCGAGGGCCGAAATCAGCCACATCTCTCTCCTGAAGGGACTGCGTCTCATTGGCTTACCTCTACCCCAGGGTGAGCCGGCGGGTTCCGCGCCCGTGCGCGGCCGCCCGGCTGCAATGGGCTGCCCTCGACGTCACGGCCGGGGCGTGAATCCTTCGCCCGCGGTCAGGACCTCGTACGACGCGACACCGAGCGCAAGCCGGCGGATCTGGCTCCAGGGACGATCCAGGATGTAGCACTTGAGCAGCGCGAGCACGATCTGGTGCGACACCACCGCCACCAGCCCATCGGAAGCGGGATGGCGCGCCGCGATCTCGCGCATCGCATCCACCGCGCGCTCGTGAACCACCGCCAGCGGCTCGGCGCCAGGCAGTGTGACCGAGGTGGGGTCGTCGCGCCAGCGGCGATAGAGATCGAGGTCCGGAAGCTCCGATTCCGCCATCCCCTCCCACGCGCCGTGATGGATCTCGTTCAGCCTGGGATCCGTGGCCACGTTCACGCGGTGCGGGCCCGCGACGTAGGAAGCGGTCTCGATGGCGCGCGGAAGGGCGCTCGAATAGACCGCCTGGATCGGGACCTCCCAGAGCGAGCGCGTGAGCCCCTTGGCCTGCTCGTGCCCCGCCGGATTCAGGGGAGCACCCGTGGAGCCCTGAAGGCGTTTCTCGCGGTTCCAGTCCGTCTCGCCGTGGCGAACGAACACGAAGTCGCGTGTGAGCTGTGCGGCGATAGGGCTAGATCCTGCCCGCATGGGCCAGAAGCTCGGCGTTCAGGATCGCGGCGCCCGCCGCGCCGCGGATCGTGTTGTGCCCCAGCGCGTCGAATTTCCAGTCGAGAACGGGGCACGGGCGAAGGCGGCCCACGGTGATCCCCATGCCCGCGGCGCGGTCCACGTCGAGGCGGGGCTGCGGGCGGTCGTCCTCCTCGCGAACCTGGATCGGGTCGGACGGCGCCGAGGGCAGCGCGATGCGGTTGAGCGGGCGGAATTCGCGAAACGCCGCCAGCATCCGCTTGAGCGACGCCTTGCGGCTGAGCTTCACGCTGATCGCCATGAGATGTCCGTCCACCACGGGCACGCGATGGCAGGACGGACTCACCGCGATACCGGCCGGCTCGATCCCCTTCGTGCCGAGCCGGCCCAGGATCTTGTTGGTCTCGGCCTCCATCTTGGGCTCCTCGCCCGAAATGTAGGGAATCACGTTGCCCAGGATGTCCAGCGAGGGCACGCCGGGATAGCCCGCGCCGCTCGTGGCCTGAAAGGTGGTGACGATGAGCGACTCCACGCCGAACTCCCGGTGCAGGGGCGCGAGCGCCATGACGAGCACGATGGCCGAGCAGTTGGGGTTGGTGAGGATCCCGCCGCCCCCGAACTTCTGCCTGTCGAGAAGCTCCAGATGATCGCGATTCACCTCGGGGATGACCAGCGGAACCAGCGGATCGAGCCGATGGTTTCGCGAGTTGGATGACACGAGGCGCCCCTCGCGCGCGTAGCGCTTCTCCAGCTCTCCCGCGACCGACGCGTCGAGCGCGGAGAAGAGGAGCTGCGACCTGAGCGCGTCCCTGGGCCCGCGCACCTTGAGCCGGGCGACCTTCTCGGGGATGGGCGTCGTCAGCTTCCAGCGCCCCGCGACCGCTTCGCCGTAGGGCTTGCCGGCGCTCTGGTCCGAGGCCATCGCCTCGGCCACGTAGAACCAGGGGTGATGCTCGAGGAGCTGGATGAAGCGCTGGCCCACCGTGCCGGTCGCGCCGAGCACGGCCACAGGCAAGGGCTCCCGGCCGTTCTGCTTTCCCTTTTTCGATGAACGCCCGGAAGTCGTTGCGGTGGCACGCGATTTTGCTAGCATAGCCGCTCATGATACGGTCGCCGGTCCGCCCTCGCAATCCCATTCCCCCTCGCCGCCGGCATCGCCATATCGCGCTCGCGGTTTCGGCTGCCTTCTTGTTGCTCGTCACCGGCGCGGCCCACGCGGCCGCCCCGCGCGTGGTCTCGTTCTATCCGCCGGACGGGGCCGCCCGCATACCAGCGAACGTGGTTCTGAAGTTCACGTTCGACGGGCCGACGGCGAAACACGCGTCGTACTCGTTTGCGGATTTCACCGCGGGCGGAACGCTCCTCAATACAACGCCGAGCTGGTCCCCCCTGGGGGACACGCTCTACATCACGCCTCTCGCGCCGCTTCCCTTCGGCCACCTCTTCGGGATGAAGCTGAACACGCTCCAGGGCCAAGACAGCGTCTTCTACAGCAATCCGGTCTACTACCAGGCGATCTACTACTTCACGACAGCCGCACAGGCGAGCGTGGAGCGCGTTCAGGCCGGCAACGTGAACCTCTCGCTCACACCGGATGTGACGCTGCCGGTCTCGATCCCCGTGCGCGAGCTTGCGGGCACCGACGTGTTTTTCACCTCGGTTCGCGTGCAATTTCTTTCCTCGCCGACCGTGGCAGACTCAGACACGACTACCCTGGACGACGCCGTGTCCCCCTTCTACGAGTACACGGTGCCGGCGCCGATCTTCCTGCGCCGGAGCGGCGCCGCGAGCCTTGTGGGGCCGGTGCGGCTCCCCAGTGCCTACGCCCGCGACATCCCGCAGGGGATGCTGGGCGTGAGGCTGACGTTCTACGGCACCGACGAGACTGGATCGCCGGTGGTCGTGGACGCGGTATTCCGCGTGGACCCCGCGAGCGTGGCGGTCCACGAGGCGAGCGTGCTCCCCGCGATGGCCA
>JAYUAE010000204.1:0-7612 GCA_043741515.1 Candidatus Eiseniibacteriota bacterium
CCGAGAATGACGCTCACCGTCGAGACCGGCTTCACGAAGTCGAGGGTCGTCCGGTAGAGCTCGTCGAACTGGTCGGGAAGAAGAGAGTGATCGGAGGAGTCCGGAAGCTCGAGCCAGAATCCGTGGTCCACGTGCCCGCGGACCTTGAGCGCGCCGTAACGGGTCCCGCTGATCGAACGCCCGTAATCGTGCCCGCGCACCGGAGGCAGGAACCGATGCGTGTCGAGGTCGTACTGGCTGAATACGCGACCGCGCGATGCCAGCTCCACAACGAACCGCGCGGCGGTGTCCGAAGGAGATTCCCGGTACGAGAGGACGCTCAGGTTCTCGAAGAGTTCCTCGAACGGGATCGCGGTGGGCTCCTGGATCGAATGCTTGCCCGCCCAGAAACCGAACGCTGCAAGCGCGAGGAGGACTACCAGGAGTTTGCTCCGGAGCATGAACTTCGCGAGCGGCACCCCGTACTTCACGAGCCGCGCGCTGAAGTGGATGCGCTTCTTGCCCAAAGGTGGCTCCGTGACGTTGGACGGTGCGGGATTGCAGCTCGCGGGGGAGCGGCAGGCGCCCCCGGGACTACGCACTGTGGTTATCGGCGGAAGTGACGAGATTCTTCAGCGTGGCCCAACGGGAATAGCCATAATGACTTGAGGCGCTGCATTAACGTGATATCTGGAAGCGCTCCCTAGAGGCTCGTTGCCCCGTAAAGCCTTCGCGCGGCCATGAGGTGCCGCATGGCTTCGTCGCGTCGCCCCCGCGATTCCAGCAAGAGCCCGAGATTGTAGTGCGCATCGGCGGCGCTGTCGGGGTCGCGCGCGATGGCCTGAGCGTAGGCCTGAATGGCTTCCTCGGGGCGCCCACCGTCCTCGAGCAGCACCGCGAGGTTGAAGTGAGCCGTCGCATCGCCGGGATCGCATTGCGTCGCGCGCCGGTATTCCGCCTCGGCCCTTCCCAGCTCGCCCGCCTCGTGATGAAGCCTTCCGAGGTTCAGGTGCGCGTCGGCAAAATCGGGCTCGGCGGCGATGGCCTGGATGTAGGCCTGGCGCGCCTCCACGGGCGACGTCTCCTCCAGCTCACATGCCAGGTCGAACCATTGCTCGGCTGAGAGAGCCGGGGCCTCCACGGCCACGGCAGGCGCGGGCGCGATCGAAGGGGAGGGGCGTGAGTCGATCAGCGTGAGCGCCGACGAAACCTCTGCGCGCCCCGCAATTTCATCCGCGCTGAAATCGAGCAGGAACTGCCCGGAGTCCGGCTGCCAGGACGCGCTCTCGTCCCACGCGACCGCGCGCGAGCCGTCGGCGAGAATCCTCACGCTGGTCAGAGGCAGGTCGTCCGCGAGCTGGCGGCGAAGCGAAGACCAGACGCGCCGGACGCGCCGGGGGGGGATGCCTGCGTCGAGCAGCCCTCGCGTCGTGCGAAGCAGTAGGAGCTGCTGGAAGGTGAACTCGGAGCGACCGTCCGGTCCGGCCGCGGGCGTGAGCCCGCCGAGGCGGGCCCAGTTTCGAACATGGGCTTCCGTGGTCTGTAGGATTCGAGCCGCGTCGCGTGTGGAGAAATACTTCGTCCCGTCCATGCCCACCCACTCCCGTCCTATCTCGATGCTCTCTTCTTCTCCTTCGCAGGCTGCGAGGCGCGGCTCGCCTTGGCCGCCGGTTTCTTGGGGCTGGTCCGGCCTTCCTTGGCGACACGGCTCTCGAGGCTCTGCTTGAGCGCGTCCATGAGATCGATGACCTGTGTCCGCTGCTCTTGTGGCCCGACGGAGGTGATCTCCTTGCCCTCGACCTTGGCCTCCACGACGGAGAGGAGCCGGTCGCGGTATTCGTCGTGATACTGCGCGGGCTTGAACTCCTTGCTCGAGAGCTCCTCGATCAGGCGGAGCGCCAGCTCCAGCTCTCCCGGCTTGATCTTCGCGTCGGCGCCCTTGTCCACCTCGCCGAAGTCGCGGATCTCGTCGGAGAAGTACATCGTGTGGAGCATCAGCCCGTCCTGGCTGGCGCGGATCAGGACCAGATTCTCCTTGCCGCGCATGACGAACTTCGCGAGGGCGACCCGGTCCGTCTTGACCATGGCATCGGCCAGGAGGCGGTACGCCTTGTCGCCGCCCTTGTCGGGGCCGAGATAGTAGGTCTTCTCGAAGTAGATCGGGTCCACCTGCTCGAGCGGAACGAACTCCGCGATGTCGATCATCTTGGTGGCTTCGCTCTCGAGCGTCTTCAGCTCGTCCTCGGTGAAGCGCACGTACTGCTCCTTGGCGAATTCGTACCCCTTGACCAGGGACGATCGCTCGAGGACTTCATTGCACGCCGGACAGATCTGCTGCTGCTTGATCCGGCTGCCGCACTTCTCGTGGAGCAGGTTGAAGGACAGGCCCGCCGAAGAGGCGGCCGTGTACATCTTGACCGGGATCGAGACCAGGCCGAACGAGAGCGTGCCGGACCCGATTGAATGTGGGGGCATCTTTGGTTCCTCCATGGACCTGCCGCGAGGCTAACACCATGCTTTGCTATACTTCAACCCCGAGTCCAATATCGGACCCTTTGGGCCCCGCCTTTAGCGGCGCAGGCCCTGTCCCGAGACCACGATAGCCTTGAGCCCTGCCCGCAAGCCCAAGCTGGAACACTACCGCGCCAAGCGGGACCCCGCCCGAACGCCGGAGCCATTCGGGGGCGGCACAGAGACGGCCGGACTCTCCGGGCCGGCGGCGCCCCGCTTCGTGGTTCAGAAGCACTGGGCGCGCAACATGCACTACGACCTCCGCCTCGAGCTGGACGGAACGCTCAAGAGCTGGGCGGTCCCCAAGGGGCCTTCCACGCGCGTCGAGGAAAAACGGCTGGCGGTCCATGTCGAGGATCATCCGCTCGAATACGGCGGGTTCGAAGGTGTGATCCCAACCGGCAACTACGGCGCGGGGTCCGTGATCGTGTGGGATCGCGGCTGGTTCCGCTCGTTCAAGCCCGAGGATCCGCTCGAGCAGTACGAACGCGGGAAGCTGGAGCTGGAGCTGTTCGGATTCAAGCTGCGCGGACGCTGGACGCTGGTTCGCATGGGAAAGAAGGAGAAGGAGTGGCTCCTCCTCAAGAAGGCGGACGGCGCCGCCAGCGAGGTCGAAGCCATTGACCGGTATCCGGAGTCGGTGATCACCGGCCTGACCGTCGAGGAGATGCGTGACGTGCCGGGCACGCTCGCGGCTTTGCGCGAGCGGATCCGGTCGCTCAAGGCGCCGAAGGGCGTTCTCAAGGCGCGTGATGTCCCGCCGTTCACACTGGCCACCCTCGCCGAGCGCCCTCCCTCGGGCCCCGAGTGGTGCTTCGAGATCAAGTACGACGGCGTGAGGGTGCTGGCCACGCGCGACGGCGACCTCGTCCGGCTCGCCGGACGGAGCGGCGAGGAGATCACGAAGCGCTACCCCGAGATCGCGATGGCCCTGCGCGCGCTGCCCGCGTCCCGCTTCGTTCTCGACGGCGAGATCGTGGCCGAGGACGAGAGCGGCCGGCCCAGCTTCCAGCGGCTGCAGGCGCGGATGGGGCTCACGCGCCCGCGTGACGTCGAGGCCGCGATGGCGCGGGTGCCGGTCCACGGTCTCTTCTTCGATTGCATCGCGCTTGAAGGGCACGATCTTCGGGGCCTGGAGCTGATCGAACGGAAGGAGCTTCTTGCGCGGGTCGTGCCGGCGCTGGGCACGGTCCAGCGCTGCGACCACGTGCTCGAGCACGGCGAGGCCTTCTTCGAGGCCGCGGCCGAGATGGGGCTCGAGGGGATCGTGGCGAAGCGGCTCAAGAGCAAGTACGCAGGCCGCCGCTCGCAGGACTGGATCAAGGTGAAGTGCGACCGCCGCCAGGAGTTCGTGATCGGCGGCTACACCGAGCCGCAGGGCTCCCGCGCGAAGTTCGGCGCCCTCCACGTCGGACTGTACGAGGGATCGAAGCTCGTCTACGTGACGAAGGTCGGCACCGGCTTCGACGCGGAGACCCTGGAGCGCGTCGCCCGCGCGCTCGAGCCGCTGGCGCGCCCCAAGTCGCCGTTCGCGGTTGATAGCCCCACCGGGCGCGGGAACCACTGGGTGGAGCCCAAGCTGGTCTGCGAGGTCCGGTTCACGGAGTGGACCCGCGAGGGCGGGCTCCGGCACCCGGCGTTCCTTGGCCTGCGGACCGACCGGCGGCCCGATGAGTGCCGTCGCGAGGAGCCGGTGCGGATCGAGGCGATGCCCGCGCCCGCGGCAGCGGCCGGCGGCGACGTTCGTCTGACGAACGTGAAGAAAGTATTCTGGCCCGAGGGATACACCAAGGGCGACCTGATCCGTTATTACGAATCCGTGGCGCCGCTCCTCCTGCCTTATCTCCGGGACCGACCCGTGGTGCTGACGCGCTTTCCCGACGGCATCACCGGCAAGTCCTTCTTCCAGAAAGACGCGCCCGTGTACGTGCCGGACTGGCTGCGCACCGAGACCGTGCACTCCGGCGACGGCGAGCGCGACATCCGCTACTTCGTGATCGAGGATCTCGGCTCGCTGCGATACATCGCCAACCTCGGAACGATTCCGATCCATGTCTGGAGCGCGCGCGTCAGCACGCTCGAGCAGCCCGACTGGCTCGTCCTCGACCTGGATCCCAAGGAGGCGCCATTCACCCACGTGGTGCAGGTGGCGCGGGCCCTGAAGACAATCCTCGACGAGCTCACGCTGCCGAGCTACATCAAGACCTCAGGGGCGACCGGACTGCACGTCCTGATCCCGATGGGCCGCCGGTACAGTCACGAGGAGACCCGCGCCTTCGCCCGGCTGCTCGCGATGCTGACGGTGGATTCCGTGCCGGACATCTCGACGGTGACCCGCTCGATCAAGGGGCGCGGCGGAAAGGTCTACGTGGACTTCGGGCAAAACGGGCGCGGCAACACCATCGTCGGCCCCTATTCGGTGCGCCCGCTTCCCGGGGCTCCCGCCTCGTGCCCCCTGCGCTGGGACGAGGTGACCGCACGACTCGATCCCGCGCGCTTCACGATCCGGACGATCCCGGAGCGGTTTGCGAGCATGCCCGATCCGATGACGGGCGTGTTCGGGGCGGGCGTGGACATGGCGACCGCGATCGCGGCGATCGAGCGGCGGATGAAGGGCGGGGGCCCGGCAAAGAGCCGGCCGAAATGACAAGCGCCCGGAAGTTGAAGTTTGAGGCCAGCCGTTCCGCCGGGGAAGTCTCGGCGCTGCTCTTGCGGCCCGATGATGCGCGCCGGCTGCTGGTGCTGGGGCACGGAGCGGGCGCGGGGATGCGCCATCACTTCATGGAGGACGCGGCCCGGGCGCTCGCGGCCCGCGGCATCGCGACCTTCCGCTATCAGTTTCCCTATGCCGAGCAGGGGTCGCGGCGCATCGATCCGCAACCGGTGCTCCTTGCCACGGTGCGCTCGGCTGTGGCGTCGGCGCGCGCGGAGGCGGGGGAGCTTCCGCTTCTCGCTGGGGGGAAGTCCATGGGTGGACGCATGACCTCGCTCGCGTGGGCCAAGGAGCCCCTGGACGGAGCGAGGGGAATCGTGTTCTTCGGGTTTCCGCTCCACAACGCAGGAAAGCCCGCGACCGAGCGCGGGGAGCATCTCTCGAGCGTCTCGGCTCCGATGCTCTTCTTGCAGGGGACCCGGGATAAACTGGCGGGTCTCGAACTGCTTCGTCCTGTGATCGCCCGGGTCGGGCCCCGCGCGACGCTTCACGTGGTCGAGGGCGCCGATCACTCGTTCGATGTGCTCAAGCGCTCGGGCCGGACCTCGGCCGATGTGCTCGAGGAGCTGGCGGAGAGCGTCGCGGCGTGGGCGGAGCGGCTGTAGCAGGCCAACGAAAACAGGAAGAGGAGCGCGTATGCGTATTCGGGCCGGAACCAGCGGATGGTCCTACAAGGAATGGAAAGGGTACTTCTACCCGGAGAAGCTCGCGGCGAAGGACATGCTGCGCTATTACAGCGAGCGCTTCGGGAGCGTCGAGGTGAACAACACGTTCTACCGGATGCCCAGCGCCGCGACCCTGGAGAGCTGGGCGTCGCAGACGCGCGAGGACTTCACGTTCGTGCTCAAGGCGTCCAAGCGGATCACGCATGACAAGCGCCTCAAGGAGGTCGAGGATTCGGTGCGGTACCTGCTCCCCACGGCGGCCGCGCTCGGTGCCAAGCTCGGCCCCTTCCTGGTCCAGCTCCCGCCGAACATGAAGAAGGACGTTGCCAGGCTGCGGGACTTTCTCGCGATCTTCCCCGCGCGGGCTGCCTTCGAGTTCCGGCACACCTCATGGTTCGACGATGAAGTGTACGCGGCGCTCCACGAGAAGAACGCCGCGTGGTGCGTGGCGGACACGGGTGAGGAGGGGGACCCTCCGTTCGTCTCGACGGCGGACTGGGGGTACCTGCGCCTGCGAAGGGTGGTCTACGAGGAGAGCGATCTCACGTCATGGGCGGAGCGCGTCCGCGAGGAGAGCTGGGGAGAAGCTTATGTGTTCTTCAAGCACGAGGATGCCGGCACGGGCCCAAGGCTCGCAGCGCGGTTCATGGAGATCTGCGGGGTGACGAGGTAGATCTCGAGCCGCCGCAGATTCGCCTTCATGCGCCCCCCGCGACCGGTGCGGAGCGTGCCGGCGAGAGCGGAGGCAGCGCGGCTTCGATCTTCTTGCGCTTCGGCTCGAGCCATGGAGGCAGCACGAGCGCCTCGCCCAGATGCGCCGGATCTTCATCCACGGCGAATCCGGGGCCGTCCGTCGCCAGCTCGAAGAGAACTCCGCCCGGCTCGGTGAAGTAAACCGACTTGAACCAGAACCGGTCGATGACCGGCGTGGGACGTCGCGACGCGGCCTCGACGAGTTTCCGGATCGCGGCCTGATGCTCCTCGTTGTCCACACGCCAGGCGAGGTGATGGATCGAGCCGATGCCCCAGAAGCCTCGCGGCGAATCGGGAGTCTCCGCCAGATCAATGAATGCGCCCGAGCCGCCCCCGGCGACGGCGTAGCGATGCCACTCCGCCTCGGCTCCGACGTGCCGGAAGCCCATGACCTCGCTCAGGAAATCGGCCGTCGGGCCCACCTTGTGCTCCCGCAGCCTCGCGCCGTGGAGCCCGCGGATCTGATGTTCGGCCGGAACAGGGCTCGATGGCCCGGGCGTGAAGGAGCGCCCGGCCGCGGGCTCTGTTTCGACGAGCGCCACATCCAGCCCGTGAGGATCCCTGAGGCGGAGCGCCTTCTCGCCGAAGCGCGACTCGGGCGAGCCGATCGGCGCGCCGTAGCGCGTGAGCCGCGGTCCCCAGTACGCAAGGCTGCCCCGGGGAACCGCCAGCGCGACTTCGTTCGCGAGCCCGTGGCCCGGGCGTGCCGGCGCGGCCTCGGCCCAGGGGAAGAACGTGAGATCCGTGCCGGGATGTCCCTCGGCATCGGCATAGAAGAGATGGTAGGTTCCGGGGTCGTCCTGATTGACGCTCTTCTTGACGAGCATCATTCCCAGGACGCCGGCGTAGAAATCGAGATTCTCCTGCGCGGGACCTGCGATCGCGGTGATGTGATGGAGTCCCAGGATATTCTTCATGAGCTTACGATGCGGTAGGCGGGATTGTGATTCAAGGCCTTCTCGCGGCCGCTCGTATGAGCCGTGCTATGCTT
>JAYUAE010000205.1:0-3235 GCA_043741515.1 Candidatus Eiseniibacteriota bacterium
CGGAGGTGCAGCGCGAGCGCGTCCGTCGCCCGATCGAGCGCGGCCTCCGAGCGGGCGGACATCACCAGGATCTGCGGCCGGGACGGGCCGTCCACCCGCGCAAGTGGGGGCGGCTCCTCGAGGACGACGTGGGCGTTCGTTCCCCCGATGCCGAAAGAGCTCACCCCTGCGCGACGCGGACGGTCGCTCGTCCACGGTGCGTGGCGTGTGGCCACGACGAAGGGGCTGCTCGCGAAGTCGATCCGAGGGTTCGGCCGCTCGAAGTGGAGACTGGGCACGAGCTCGCGGTGCTTCAGCATCAGCACGGTCTTGATGAGCCCGGCGACCCCGGCGGCGGCGTCAAGGTGCCCGATGTTCGTCTTCACGGATCCGATCGCACAGGAACCACGGCTTTCGGCCCCGGTGCGAAAGGCCTCCGCGAGGGCTGCGATCTCGATGGGATCGCCGAGGGCCGTGGCCGTGCCGTGAGCCTCGACGTAGGTGATGTCCTCGGGCTTGAGACCGGCGATGGCCTGGGCGGCGCGGATGACGCTGGCCTGTCCAAGGACCCCCGGAGCAGTGAAGCCCACCTTCCTCGCGCCATCGTTGTTGATCGCCGACCCCCGCACGACCGCCTCGACCTGGTCGTGGTCACGCAGGGCATCGGCCAGCCGCTTGAGCACGACCAGGCCCGCGCCGCTCCCCCTGACCATGCCGCTGGCCCGAAGGTCGAAGGCTCGGCAGTGCCCGTCGGCGGACAGGATCCCCCCCGGCTGATGGACGTGGCCCGTCGCCTGCGGCACCAGGATGGAGACCCCGCCGGCGAGCGCCATGTCGCACTCCCCGGCGAGGAGGCTCTGGCAGGCCATGTGCACGGCGACGAGCGACGTCGAGCACGCGGTCTGGATGACCACCGCGGGCCCGCGCAGGTCCAACTTGTAGGCGATCCGGAGGGCCAGGTAGTCCTTCTCCGTCGACAGCATCATCTGATAGGGAGACACTGCCGCCCGCAGGCGGGGATCCGACATCAGTAGCATCGCCCAGCTACCGCCGCTGACCCCCCCGAAGACCCCGATCGAGCCTTGATACCGCTCGGGGTCGTAGCCTGCCCTCTCGAGGGCTTCCCAGGACGTCTCCAGGAACAGCCGGTGCTGAGGGTCCAGTACCTGCGCCTCCCGCGCGGTGTAACCGAAGAACCGCGCATCGAAAGTTTCGACGTCACTCAGGACCGCCCCGGCCCTGACGTAGGCGGGGTCGTCGAGCACCGCTCGGCTCACTCCCGCCTTCATCAGCTCCTCGTCCGAGAAAAACGTCACCGACTCCACACCCTCGCGCAGGTTCTGCCAGAAGGCCTCCACGCCGTCCGCGCCCGGGAAGCGACACGCCATGCCGATGACCGCCACGTCCAGATCGCTGCCGATCGCGCTCGTCACGCCTGGCCTCCAGCCGATCCACACGCCCGCCAACCCCGCATCGCCGCGACCGGTTCGACGTTCTCAATCATCGACATCGCTCCCG
This sequence comes from Candidatus Eiseniibacteriota bacterium, assembly GCA_043741515.1. Taxonomy (GTDB): domain Bacteria; phylum Eisenbacteria; class RBG-16-71-46; order SZUA-252; family SZUA-252; genus WS-7. The sequence continues at coordinate 1,498 of JAYUAE010000205.1, forward strand.
GCCACGAGGGTCCCTCGGACGCCGCGTCGGCGCAGCAGGCGCTCCCGACCGGCGTTCCGCTTCGCCGCCTCCGCTTCGGCGTCTTCCGTTCGCGCAAGCGCCGTTTCGGAATGGGCGGCGAGGTGCTCGGCCAGCGTCGCGACCGTGGGCAACCGGAACAGGTCGACGACCGCGATCTCGCGTGCGGGGAAGCTCTGCCGCAAGCGCGCGTGAACCTCCACTAGAAGCAGCGAGTGGCCGCCGAGGTCGAAGAAGTTATCGTGAACGCCCACGTTTGGGAGACCCAGGACCTCCCGCCAGATCTCCGCCACCGCCTCCTCGATGGGATTGCGCGGAGCGACAAAGGTCCGAGTCTGCTCGGAACGTGCCTCCGGCTTGGGAAGGGCTCGCCGGTCCACCTTCCCGCTCGCCGTCAACGGCAAGGCTTCCAGCCGAACGAACACCGACGGAACCATGTACTCCGGCAGGCGCTGTCTCAGGTACCCCGGCAGCTCGCTCGCATACCCATCTCCCGAGTCGTCGCTCACGAAGTACGCCACCAACCGATGGCTCCCCCGTCCGTCCTCCCCCGTGACCACCACCACATCCCGCAAGCCCGGATGGCCTCGCAGCACCGACTCGATCTCTCCCAACTCGATCCGGAAACCCCGAATCTTGATCTGATGGTCGATCCGACCCAGAAACTCGACGCCACCGTCTCCCTGGTACCGGACCAGATCTCCCGTCCGGTACAAACGTCCCCCAGGCTCCTCTCCAAACGGATCCGGCACGAACCGCGAAGCCGTGAGCTCCGCCGATTTCCAGTACCCTCGCGCCAGTTGAGAACCCCCGATGTACAACTCTCCCGCTACTCCCACCGGCACTAGCTCCAGGTACGCATCCAGAACGTAGTGACGCATGTTCGCAATCGGATGCCCCAACGGTATCGTCCGACCTACCGCCTCCACTCGCTCCACGCTCGACCAGATCGTCGCTTCCGTCGGACCGTACAGGTTCCAAACCGACCCACACCGCGGCAATAGCTCCCGCGCCAGGTCCACCGGAAACGCCTCCCCACCGCACAACGCCTTCAAACCCGCTCGCCCCCTCCAGCCCGATCCCAACAACAACCGCCATGTCGCCGGCGTCGCCTGCATCACCGTCACCCCGGAATCCTCCAGGGTCTCCCCAAGCCTCTTCCCCTCCAACGCAATCTCCCGGCCCACGATCACTACTCGTGCACCTACGAGAAGCGGAAGAAGCAACTCCAATCCCGCAATGTCGAAGGACAACGTGGTCAGAGCCAAAACCACGTCGCTCCCCGATACCCCCGGCTCCTGTCCCAGCGCCAACAACGCGTTCGCCAGCGCTCCGTGCCCGATCTCGACTCCCTTCGGCCGACCCGTCGACCCCGACGTGTAGATCACGTACGCCAGATCCTCCCGCTCGATCTTCCGACGCAGTGGGCTCTCGTCCCCCACTCCCAACTCCCCCGAGTCGACACACACTGTCTCCACCGGATTCCCCGGCCAGCCCGCCCGCAACCGTTCCTGCGTCACCAACAAAGACACTTCCGCATCCTCGAGCATCAACGCCAGACGCCCCCCCGGCTGCGTCGGATCCAGCGGCACATACGCCGCCCCCGCCTTCAACACTCCAAGAACCGCCACCGGCAAGTCCAACGACCGCTCCAGGAACAACGCCACCCGCGTCCCCGGACCCGCCCCCTTCGATACCAAAACCCGCGCCAGACGGTTCG
>JAYUAE010000206.1:0-3183 GCA_043741515.1 Candidatus Eiseniibacteriota bacterium
GCGAGGTGGAGCGGTCCCGTGTCGTTTCCGATGTAGAGCGACGCGCGCGCGAACCGGGCCGCGAGCATCGGAATCGTTTCGCCACGCACGACCGGGAGCTTCATTCCGAGCGCGGCCGTTGCGGCATCCACCGTGCCCGAGTCTTGAGGCCCCTCGAGCCACCAGACCGAGAGCCCGCGTCCCGTCAGTTCGCGCGCCACCGCCGCGAAGCGATCGGCGGCCCAGCGGTTCTTGTGCTTTCCCGCGCCCGGATGAATGTAGACCGCCCCCTCGGGCGCCTTCGCGCGGAGCACCGGGTCCGCCACGTAATAGGGAGGATCAGGGCGTGCTCCGGCGCCGGCAGCGCGCGCCAGAAGAAGCGCCACGTCCGACTGGTGGAGCGGAGAAGCGGGGAATGCCACGCGGCGCGTCAGACGCGCGTGGTCGCGCTCGCGGTACAGGGCCGGGTCGAACCCCACCCGCTCCCGGGCGCGCGACCAGCGCGCGAGCATGGCGGCGCTTCTCGAGTAGGAAACCGTGGTGAAGTAGATCGCGAGGTCGGGACGAGGTCCGCCCAGCCCGCGGATGCCGCCTCCCGCCACGCCGAGAACATTCCGCGTGTCGATCACCCGGATTTCATCGGCCCAGCGCTGCCCCAGCACGGCGGCGGCGTTCTGACGGCCCACGACGAGGACGATGTGCGCGCGCGGAAAGCGTTCGCGGATGGATCGAATGGCGGGAACGTTGAGAAGGAGATCGCCGAGCTGGTTCTGCGGGCGGTACAGGTGGATGGTCCGTGGCTCCGATGGGGTCGGGTCGACCGCTCTGGCCGGCTCGACCGCCGGCATCTCAGACCATCTTGGGCGGCTGGCCGCCCTTGGACCTCATTTTTTCCAGTTCGAGCACCTTCACGAGTCGGTCATGACATCCCACGGGCATCGCCTTGGGCTGGGCGGCGCTCTCGTGCTTGTAGAGCTTGAGGGTCATCGTGAGGGAGTCGAATTCGGCGCGGCAGTCGGAGCAGGAACCGATGTGGCGTTTCATCTCGTTGACGATGTCTTCCTTCATGTCCGCGTCGAGGTAATCGGAGAGCGAATCGAGGACCTCTTTGCACGTCAGCATCAGTGGGCTCCCATGGCACGGTGTTTCGGTTTCGCGCTGTCGCTGAAATATCCGGCGAGGCGGTTCCTGACCTTGAGACGCGCGCGATGGAGCCGGGATTTCACGGCCGCCACGGAAAGATCCAGAATCTCGGCCACCTCTGCATTCGACATCTCCTCCACGTCGCGGAGAACGAACACCTGGCGAAATTCCGGCGGCAGCGCCTCGATCGCCTCGTCCATCTCGTGCTGCAGCTCCTTGCTCAGCAACTGCTCCACGGGACCGGGAGTCCAGTCCACGATGTTGACCGGCGTCTCCCGCTCATCGGCGTCCTCGATGGACACCATGGGGAGCTGCTTCTTCCTCAAGCGCATCAGCGCGGAGTTCGCGGTGATGCGATAGATCCACGTCGAAAACGTCGAGGCGCCCTGGAACGACTTGATCCCGCGATAGGCGCGGAGGAACGTATCTTGGAGAACATCCTCCGCGTCTTCCGGATTGCGGACCATCCTCAACGCGAGGCTGTAGACCTTGGACTCGTATCGGGAGACAAGCTCTCCGAACGCCCGTTCATCGTCCTCTTTGGACTTGCGGACGAGTTCTTCATCGTTGACAGCGGGCACGCGTTCCTCGCATTCAATTGGATTCGGCCTTGCGGGGGTCGGTTCCGGTAAATGTCTTCTGATTCAAGGCTATGGGGGCGGCGCTCCCGTGTCAAGCCCGCGGGCGGGCAGCCCGCCAGGGCGGCCACGCCAAAGGGCTTCACGAGAAGGCGTTCCCCCGGGATCGGGCACCCCCTCGGCGCGAAGGGCCTCGCGCGTGTCTCAGATCACGCTCAGGTGATCGGCCTCTCTTGAGATCCCCGCGCGTCCTTCGCGCGGCTTTTCGATTCCGTGACGCCTCATCTTCGAGCGGAGGCTGCCGCGACCGATCTTGAGGAGCCGCGCGGCCTCCACCACATTTCCGCTCGCCCGGTCGAGCGCGGCCTGGATCACCGCGCGCTCCACGGTCGGAAGGGATACCCCCTGGGGCGGGATCGTGATGTTGAATCCCGAGAGATCATCGGAGCCCGAGTCCCCGATCGACGCCGATGGCATCGAGAGCTCCGCCGGACCGATTTCTTCCGACCGCGCCAGCAGCACGGCGCGCTCGATCACGTTCGACAGCTCTCTCACGTTGCCCGGCCAGTGGTATCGGGCGATCTCCCGTTCCCCCTCCGTCGAAAGCCGCACCGTTCGTGCCAGTTTGCGTGCGACCCTCTCCACGAACAGACGGGCCAGCAGCACCGGATCGCCTTCCCGCGCCCGAAGGGGCGGGATTTCGATCGGCACAACGTTCAACCTATAGTACAGATCCTCGCGGAAGCGTCCCTGCTTCACCTCTGAGATCAGCTCGCGGTTCGTGGCAGCCAGAATCCGTACGTCTACGGGAATATCCCGGGACCCGCCCACCCTTCGAACGATCTTCGAATCCAGGAATTTCAAGAGCTTGGCCTGCAGGGTCAGCGGAAGTTCGCCCACCTCATCGAGAAAGACGGATCCCCCCTCGGCGGCTTCGAACAGCCCAACCCGCGTCTGGGTGGCATCCGTGAAGGAGCCTTTCTCGTGGCCGAAAAGCTCCGATTCCAGGAGCTCGCGCGGGATCGCGGCGCAGTTCACTTCCATGAAGGGCCCCTGCTTGCGGGGGCTCTCTCCGTGGATGGCGCGAGCGAAGAGCTCCTTCCCGACTCCGGACTCGCCGAGGATCAAGACCGACGTCGCGCTGGACTCGGCGACGCGGCGCGCCAGATCCACCGACTCCTCGATGGCCGGACTCGACCCGACGATGCGCTCGAAGCGGAATTCCTGCTCGATGCGCGCGTGCTCGAGCTGCTGGCGCGCCTGCTGGGCCACGGAGCGGCTGGCGGCGCTGAGGAGCCCGTCGAGCTGCGCGAAGTTGACCGGCTTGAGGAAGATGTTGCGCACACCCAGCTCGAGCGTTTCCGTCGCCTGCTGCGAGTCGCGGTCGGCAAAGACGACGAGCTGAAGCTTGGGCCACTGGGTCTTGAGACTGCGGATGGCCGCGCGCTTCTCGTCGAGTACCTGCGCCAGGGCGGGCGCCGCC
>JAYUAE010000207.1:0-3152 GCA_043741515.1 Candidatus Eiseniibacteriota bacterium
CCATTGGGGGGCAGAACTTGCTCGTATCTTCCGAATCCATCGCGATCCACGAAGATGAAAGTCCTCTTATCGCGGTAGTAATACCAGATCTCTTCCGGCGGCCGGTCGAAGTTGAACGGGTTCCGAACGACTTCATCCGGGCGTCCATAGACGATGTAGATGCGACCCATGTCGGTCTTCCAGCCGGCCCCGCCCGTGGCGAAGTGCTGGTTCGCGTACTGCACGCGCTGGTAAAACGCGTCGCGCGCCTCGTTCTCCGGCGTCTCGGGCGTGGGGTCGCGCCGCTTCCAGAACGCGTCCCAGTAGGCCTCGCGCGCGGCCTCCCCCTGAAGCTTTCCGATTTCGTCTATCTCCTGCCTCGTCGCGACGTAGCGCAGCACATCCACCGACTGCGCCGACGCAAACCCCATCGTCGCGCGCGTCTGGTCCACGTCGAAGCTCTTGTCGCGCCGGATCGTGGAGATCTTCTCCTTCGAGCCCGGCTTGGGGGGCACGTTCATGGCTACGGTGAGCCGGTAGGAGCCGGCTCCCGCCTTGGAGAGCCTCGGCCGGAGCTGGAACGATGTCCTGCCGGCGTGCCGCGCGATCGTGGTATCGCCGCTCACGACCTGCTCGCCCGTTTCGCTCGCCACCTTGTAGAAGAGACGGTAGGAGGAGTCCGCTGGGTCTCCCCCCCTCCGGTCGAAGATCTCGCCGCTCGCCGCGAAGCCGACGATGTTGTCCCCGTAGCGGCGCGATGGATTGGGCGCGAATCGCGCGTCCGGCCCTGCCGAAGCGGGATCCGCCGTGCCGAGCGTGAGATCGGAGAACCAGACGAGCCCGGGAGGCGCCACGGGCACCTCGATCGGCACGGCGGTCGAGGAAGCGCGTTCCGCCACGAGGTCCGTGACCGTCACCGCCACACGGTACTTCGCGGCAGGCAACGGGAAGTCCAGATGGTCCGCGATGTCCTCGCCGCGCTGGTGCGTCTCGGCATAGCTCTGGGCGCGGAGCTCTCGCGTGTAGGTGTCGCCCGTGACCTGCCGGTCCCCCTTCTGCCGGAAGAAGATCACGCGCACCTCGTACGCCGCACGGTAGCCCGCGGGCGGCGTGCGCTCGAAGAGGAGCTCGCTCCGGCTCATGCGGTAGTCGAGCCGGACCGTAGGCTGGCCCGTTTCTCCGAGCTGGAGCGTGGCGTCCACGGAGAAGCGCGGCCGGTCGGGGCTGGTCCCGGGCGGCGGCGCCTCGGGCTGCGAGGGCGAGCCCGGATTCTGGTATTGCGCGCGCGCGATCCCGCCCGGGAGCGATGAGGCTCCGAGGAGAAGCGCTGCGGCAATGGCCTTCGCGCTAGCGAAGAAGGATGAAGTGGCGCGCATCGTCGATTCCGGGGCCCTCGAATTTCACGAAGTAGACGCCGTCCGCGAGAAGACGTCCGCGATCGTCGCGCCCGTCCCATGTCAGCGAATCGAATCCTCCCCCCGCGGGCGTGACGCCCGCGATCCTGCGCACGAGCCGGCCGCTCGCATCGTACACGCGAAGCTCGATCGATCTTCCCCCATCGGCCGACAGCGCGCGGTAGGGAATCTGGAGCGTCTGGCCGTTCCGCGGCCGGTAGGGGTTTGGATACACGCGACCGAGCGCCGCGCTGGAACCGATCCCGATGGCTCCTTCGGCGACCTTGAGGGACGAACCGCCCGGGAAGAAGGCCTCCAGGCGGTAGCGGTAGGTGGTCGCAGCTCGAACGCCGTCGTCGGCGGCCGCCCGGACCGCGCCGCCGAGAAGCGAGTCATTGACCCGCGCCCCGGGGGACGAGGCGAGCCCCTCGGCGGCGCTGCCGGTGTCGCGATAGATGTTCCATCCGATGGCTCCCACTGGAAGCGGAACGGACCAGACGATCGAGACGCGCGGCAGGACCGAGCCGGCATCGGTCGAGAGGCTCAGCGCCGGGTCGGAGCTGACCGTGGCGCTGGCGCGATAGCGCTCGATACCGAAGCTCCCGGCGATGAGAAGCGTGTCCCCCACCCAGTTCGCGTCGCGGGAGAATCCAGGAACCTGGATCAAACCGCGGACGAGCGGCCTCGAGGGAACGCGAAGGTCGATCGCGAGCGCGCCGCCGTCACCGAGCAGGGCGAGCGCGGTCTGCCCGAGCTGCGCGACGCCGAAGACCGGCGGCGAAGGCACCGTGGCGAGCAGGACCGGGAAGGCGGGGTTGGTGACGTCGGCCACCTGCACTCCGCCGGAGCCGTTTCCCAGAATCAGGCTCGTCCCGGAGAGATCCAGGTCGCGAGCGCCCGCTCCGCTGGGCGATCCGATCAAAGCGGGAGCGTCCGGATTTCCGAAGCCGGCCGAGACCAGCCCCAGGACCTCGTCGGCGATGAACACGAAGGTGTCGCGGACCGCGAGAGCGCGAGGATCCAGGACGAAGGGATAGTTCACGCTTCCTCGCGCGAATGGGCCGCTCGGCGTGGTCACGTCGAGGAACGTGATCCCGGCCGAGACTCCGCCGCGCCGGCCCGCGACCGCGAGCGAGGCGTTGATCGCCGAGACCGTGACGGTGATCCCGCCGAGCGGCACCACCGCGGCGGTCGCCGGCGCCGCCGGATCGGCGACGTCCACCAGGATGACGCCGGCCGTTCCCGCGGCGAGGTACACGAGGCGGCGCGCCGGATCGAGCGCAAGATCGTATGCGCGGGCATTCCCCGAAAGCGCCAGCGCGCCCACGAGGGAGGTGTCCGCCGGGCCGGCGCGGTAAATCCGGAGACCGCCGGTGTAGTCGGCGACGTAAGCCAGCCCCGCGTCATCGATCACCCGCCGCGCGCGACCCGTGCCCGTGGTCGTGGTTCGACCGGGCAGCGCGGGCTGGGCCACGTCGCGGATCTCGAGCAGGCTCGACGCCGTTTCATCCGGCTCGCCGGGCGGGGCCTGGTCGTCCTCCGAGATCACGGCGAGACCGCCCACCAGGGAAACATGGAACGGCTCGATCGAGGTGAGGCGATCCACCTCGGCCGTGAGGGTTTTCCCCTTGAGACCGCTCCGGCTGAGCTGCGCGTAGCTGCGCGCCTCACCGACGGCGACGACCGAGGAGGCGTCGCTGTCGAGGTCGCGAATGAATTGCCCCGAAGCAACCGGCACCGCAGGAGACGCGAGCCGCGTTTCGGTGTCGAGCGGCAGAA
>JAYUAE010000208.1:0-3144 GCA_043741515.1 Candidatus Eiseniibacteriota bacterium
CTGGAAGCGCGTGTAGATCAGGTCCACCTCGTCCAGCTCGCCGGCGGCAAAGCGGCCGATGATGGCGCCGCTCGTCTCCTCGGCGAACTTCCAGTCGGCGACTCCCCCGAGATCGGTCTTGGAGGCCAGCATCGATGCGCCCCGGCGCCGGAAGTAGTCGAAGCCCTTCTTCCCCAGCGGCACGAGCTGCGTGGGCTGCGGCTTCTCCCGCATTCGTTCCTCGGCGGCGCGAATCAGGTTCGTGTTGAACGCGCCCGAGAGCCCGCGGTCGGAGCTGACGAGCACGATCGCGCGGCGGCGCGCCTCGCGCCGGACGAAAGCCGGGTGGCCCAGGTCGTCCGAGGCTTCGGCCAGATTCGCGAGCACGGCGCTCAGGTCGACCGCGTAGGGACGCGCCGACTCGACCACGGCCTGCGCGCGGCGCAGCTTGGCCGCCGAGACCATCTCCATGGTCTTGGTGATCTGCGCCGTGCTCTTGACGCTCCGGATCCGCCGGCGGATGTCGCGAAGGGTCGCCACGAATTACCTCGCGGACTTCCCGCGCTTGCTCGTGAACTGCTGCTTCCACTCCGCGATCGCCTTCTTGAGCTTGGCCTCGATCGGCTCGGTCAGCTCGTACTTCGCCTTCAGATCGTGCATGAGGTCCGCGTAGCTCTTGTCCAGGAACGCGTAGAGTCCGGTCTCGAAGTCGCGCACCTGGTCGGTGGGCACGTCGTCGAGATAACCCTGCGTTCCCGCGTAGATGATCGCGACCTGGCGCTCGACGGGAATGGGGTCGTACTGGCCCTGCTTCAACAGTTCGACCATCCGCTCGCCGCGGGTGAGCTGCTCCTGCGTGGCCTTGTCCAGGTCGGATCCGAACTGCGAGAACGCCGCCAGCTCCCGGAACTGCGCCAGGTCGAGCCGAAGACGTCCGGCCACCTTCTTCATGGCCTTGGTCTGCGCCTTGCCGCCCACGCGCGAGACCGAGATCCCGACGTTGATCGCGGGGCGGACGCCCGAGAAGAAGAGGTCGCTCTCGAGGAAGATCTGCCCGTCCGTGATCGAGATGACGTTGGTCGGAATGTAGGCCGACACGTCGCCCGCCTGCGTCTCGATGATCGGCAGCGCCGTGAGCGAGCCCGCGCCCAGCTTGTCGTTCAGCTTCGCCGCGCGCTCCAGCAGACGCGAGTGGAGATAGAAGATGTCCCCCGGATACGCTTCGCGGCCCGGCGGACGGCGCAGCAGTAGCGAGAGCTGCCGATAGGCCTGCGCGTGCTTGCTGAGATCGTCGTAGATCACGAGCGCGTGCCTGCCCGCGTCCCGGAACTCCTCGCCGATGGCGCAGCCCGTGTAGGGCGCGATGTACTGGAGCGGCGCCGATTCGCTGGCGCCCGCGCTCACCACCGTCGTGTAGCTCATGGCGCCCTTGTCTTCCAGCACCTTCACGACCTTCGCGACCGTGAAGTCTTTCTGGCCGACCGCGACGTAGATGCAGTGAAGGTCGCCACCCTTCTGGTTCAGGATCGTGTCGATCGCGAGCGCGGTCTTGCCGGTCTGGCGGTCGCCGATGATGAGCTCCCGCTGCCCGCGGCCGATCGGAATCATCGAGTCGATCGCCTTGAGGCCGGTCTGGACCGGCTGATTCACCGGCTGGCGGTCCACGATTCCCGGCGCGCCGGTCTCGAGCGGGCGCGTCTTGGTGGTGGCGATGGGCCCCTTGCCGTCGATCGGCAGCCCGATCGCGTTCACGACACGGCCGATCATCGCGTCGCCCACCGGAACGGATGCGATCTTTCCGGTGCGGCGCACGGTGTCCCCCTGCTTCACGTTGTCCGTGCCGCCGAAGAGCGCCGCGCCGACGTTGTCTTCTTCCAGGTTGAGGACGATGCCGGTCAGATCACCGGGGAACGTCAAGAGCTCCCCCGCCATCGCGTCGTCCAGGCCCCAGATCCGGGCGATACCGTCGCCCACCTGGAGGACCGTCCCGACGCTCTCCATCTTGAGCCGGGATTCGTAGCGCTCGAGCTCCTGCTCGAGGACCGAACTCACTTCTTCCGGTTTCAGTGCCATGTGTTGACCTCGGGGTTCAGACCCGCGCGTCCCGCAACTGCCGGCGGATGCGCCAGAGCTGGGTGGCGAGAGTGCCGTCGATGACCTTGTGATCCAGCGAGAGCGATGCGCCTCCGAGGAGCGCGGCATCCACCTCGCGGGTGAGCGTGACCTTCCGGCCGGTGCGCCGGTTGAGCGCGCGCGTCAGGGCGTCCGCCTGGCCGTCCGTGATCGGGACGGCGGTGCGGACGACCGCGCGCGTGATGCCCTGGGCTTCCTCGGCCACCTTGTGGAACTCTCCGGCGATGGCGACCAGATGGTCGAATCTCCTGCGCCGGAGCAGGAGCACGAGGAGCCCGTAGATGCTCGGGTTGACCTTCGCCTTGAACTGCTTCGCGAGGAACGCCTCCTTCTCCGTGCGGGCGATGTTCGGCGCCTCGAAGAAACGGCGCACCCGCGGGTCGCGCTCGAAGACGAGCGAGAGCGCTTGCAGATCCTGGTGCGTCTGATCGAGATCGCCGCGCTTCTTGGAGAGCTCGAGGAGGGCGCGCGCGTAGCGGCGTGCGAGGACGGCGGAGATCACTTCACCTGCTCCACCTCGGCCAGGAAGCCGTCCACCAGCTTGCGATGCTTCTCCGCGGTCAGCTCCTCATGGAGGAGTTTTCCCGCGATGTCGACCGCCAGGTCCACGACCTCGTTGCGAAGCATGGCCTGCGCCTTGTCGCGCTCGATCCCGATCTCGGAGCGGGCGCGTGTGATCATGTCCTGTGCTTCCTTGCGCGATGCCTCGCGGATCTCGCCGGCCACCCGCTGGCCCTCGGAAACGGCCTCCTGGATGCGCTGCCGGCTCTCCGCCTCCAGCTTCTTAAGATGACCCTCGTACTCCTGGCGGATCTTCGCGACCTCCGCCTTCTCCATCTCGATCCGCTCGAACTCGGCGCGGATCCGCTCCCGGCGCTCGCGCATCGGGGGGAGGATGATCGTGTTGAACGCGCCACGGACCAGAAACAGGAAGATGATGAAGCTGATCGCGTGGGCGATGAGCTGATTGACGTGAACGAGCTGATCCATGGAGCCTCGCAGGCCCGCCGCGGCCGCGCGTGGTTTCGCGCG
>JAYUAE010000209.1:0-16455 GCA_043741515.1 Candidatus Eiseniibacteriota bacterium
TTCGGCGAGCCCGACACCGATATCGAAGACGTGCGGAGCGACTGGGCCGCGCCGGGCTTCGATCTCGCACGCGATGCCTGGGTCCTGGATGGCCCGGACGGAACCGTCGCCGGCTACGCATCGATCGGCGCCCGCGCGCCGGGCGTCGACTTCGACGGCGACCTGCGCGTTCGGCCCGGCGAGTCCGTGGACATGCTCGCGCCTGTGCTCCTGACCGCCATCGAAGCGCGCGCGCGCGCGATGGCCACCGCGCCCGACGCCTCGCTATCGTTCTTCGTCGCCAGCGTCGAGGCGGAGCTGCGGGCCGTGCTGGAGCGGTCCGGGTATCAAGAAGCGCGTACGTTCTTCCGGATGAGAATCGACCTGCCGCCCGTGCCACCCCCGGGTGATGAGCCGCCCCCCACGGGGATACGGATCGAGCCGCTCCGCCTCGGGATCGACGATCGCGCCATTCATGCGGTCATCGAAGAATCCTTTGCCGAGCACTTCCGCCATACGACGCGCACATTCGATGAGTGGTGGGCCCAGCGCACGGGGCACCAGAAATTCGATCCCACGGTCTGGCTGATCGCCTGGGACGGGGATCGCGTTGCGGGCGGGCTGGTCGCCTACGATCACGGCGACATCGGTTTCATCCGCGAGCTGGGCGTGCGGAAGGCATGGCGAGGGAAAGGCGTGGGGTCCGCGCTCCTGGCCCGCTCCTTCGAGACGTTCCGCTCGCGTGGGCAGCATCGCATCGCCCTGGGCGTGGACGCCGAGAACCCGGGCGCGATCGGGCTCTACGAGCGGGTCGGAATGCGGGTGGATTCGCGGCACGACCTCATGCGGCGGCGGATCGGCGCGTGAACGGGCACAACCACGAGCTCCAGCTCGAGCGCTACGGCCGGGGGATGCGCGCCAGCATGCTCGGCCTCGTGGCGAACATGGCGCTCGCTCTGGGAAAGCTCCTTGCGGGCGTCCTCGGCCATTCGCATGCGCTCATCGCGGACGCGATCGAATCGCTCGGCGACGTGTTCGGATCGCTGATCGTCTGGCGCGGGCTCAAGATCGCCGCGCGGCCTCCCGACCCCGAGCACCCCTATGGGCACGGCAAGGCGGAGCCCATCGCGGGCGCGCTCGTCGCGGTGCTCCTCCTCATGGCGGGCGTGGGCATCGCGATCCAGTCGATCCACGAGATCCGCGCGCCGCACGAGGGTCCCGCCGCGTTCACGCTCATCGTGCTTCTTGTGGTGATCGCGATCAAGGAGGGGCTCTTCCAGCGCATGCACCGGGTCGGCCGGAAGATCGGGAGCGGGGCGGTCCACACCGACGCCTGGCACCACCGGACCGACGCGATCACCTCGGCCGCCGCCGCGGTTGGGATCGCGGTGGCGATCATCGGCGGGAAGGGCTACGAGGTGGCGGACGACTGGGCCGCGCTTTTCGCGAGCGGCGTGATCCTCTTCACCGGCATGAGGCTCCTGAGACCCGCGACCGAGGAGCTCATGGACCGGAGCGCGGAGCCGGACCTGGTCGAACGCGCGACCGAGGTCGCGGAGCGCCACGAAGGCGTCCATCGCGTCGAAAAGCTCCTCATGCGGAAGATGGGGCTCTACTGCGTCGCGGACATGCACCTCGAGGTTTCCCCCACCATGACCGTCTTCGAGGGGCACGAGATCGCGCACGAGGTGAAAGAGGCGATCCGGACGGCGTTCCCCCAGATCGTGGAGCTGACCATCCACGTCGAGCCGGCCCGCCCAGGCACGGTCTCGGGCCGCGAGGAGCGCCGGGAACGCGAGGGCCCGTCTTGACCGCGAGGCTTCCCGAGGGTAGATTCATGCATCCCTGTGCACATCGAGACGTAGGGGAGAGGTGGCCGAGTGGCTGAAGGCAGCCGCCTGCTAAGCGGTTGACTGGGTAAAACCGGTCCGGAGGTTCGAATCCTCTCCTCTCCGCCATTTTGTTTTCGGAAATCGGCAGTGCGCGCCCATAGCTCAACTGGATAGAGTATCTGACTACGGATCAGAGGGTTGGGGGTTCAAATCCTCCTGGGCGCGCCACCTGCTCCATCCGCAGCAACCGAAGTTGAAGCCGGACCCAAGTGAGGCATCCCATGATCCGTCACCGCCTGAACCACTCCGCCGCGCTGGCCCTCGCCATCCTCCTCTCCATGTTTCTCCTTGCCGCGGGAGCCGCTCTGGCGGCCGGGGCCGAGAAGGAGCCCGAGGTCAAACTTAACGCGCCGCCTGCCACGAAGGGGCTTCGCGTTGCCGTGCTGCCCGTCGTGAACGGGAGCGGCGACGCGAGCGCCGACAAGATCATGGAGGATGTTCTGCGGGAGCAGTTCAAGGAGGTGGACCGGTCGAGGGCGGTGTTCCTCATGCCCGGCGACGTCGAGCGCGTCCTGAACGATGCGAACACGCTGGATCAGGCGCTCGCGGTGACGGATCGCTGGTCCCGGAACGGGTTGCTGGACTCCACCGCGGTCGGCGGCCTCGACTCGCTCCTCTTCGCCGACGCGGTGCTCCTCGTCAAGGTGAGCGAATGGGAGACGAAGCGCGCCCACAACATCAGCGAGGGGCAATCCTCCACGACCGTCGGTCTCCGCTTCGCGCTCTTCGGCATCCGCGACAAGAAGAAGCTCTGGACCAAGGAAGTTCGCGAACAGAGGCTCGCGCGCGAGATCGACCTCACCAGCTCCACCGTCGGCTACGACGATACGGGCCGGATCCAGACCGCTGGAGCCAACGAGCCTCCGCGGGTCCAGGAAGTTGCCTCCGACCTCGTGCGGGCCGCGCTCAAGAAATTCCCGAACAAGTGAGCGAGCCGCAAACCTCCCTCGACGAGCGCTTCATGGAGGCCGCTCTGGCCGAGGCGCGCGCGGCCGCGTCGGACGGCGAAGTTCCGGTCGGGGCGGTGGTCGCGTGGGAAGGGCGCATCATCGGGCGGGGACGGAACCGCGTCGAGACGGCCCAGGACCCCACCGCGCACGCGGAGATCATCGCGATCGGCGCAGCCTCGCAGACCGTGAAGAGCTGGCGCCTCGACGAAGCCACCCTCTACGTCACGCTCGAGCCCTGCCACATGTGCGCGGGGGCGATCGTGCTGGCGCGGGTCCCACGCCTTGTCTACGGGGCGCGCGATCCCAAGGCGGGCGCCTGCGGCTCGCTCTCGATGGTGGTCCAGGACATGCGCCTGAACCACCGCGCGGAGGTTCAGCCGGGAATCCTGGCCGAAGATTGCGGGGCGCTCCTCGAGTCGTTCTTCCGCTCCAGACGACGCGGACAGGTCTGAGGAACGCCCCCGTAGGCTGGAAATGCCGTCACGATTCGCGTATTCTCCTCCGCGGAGAGATGCGAGAGTGGCTGAATCGGGCGGTCTCGAAAACCGCTATACGCGTAAGCGTATCGAGGGTTCGAATCCCTCTCTCTCCGCCATCCTGAGAAAAAGCGCGTGTGGGAGCGCGCGAGACGTGAGCTTCCCGGAGAGGTGTCCGAGTGGCTGAAGGAGCACGGTTGGAAACCGTGTAAGCATGAAAGTGCTTCGAGGGTTCGAATCCCTCTCTCTCCGCCAGATGTGAAGCAAACTAGATTCGGTGGGGATGTAGCTCAGTTGGGAGAGCGCCTCGTTCGCAACGAGGAGGTCAGCGGTTCGATCCCGCTCATCTCCACCATTTCGCTCCCGTGGCAACTGCCGTAAGAGCTTCGAGAAAGGGCATTGGCCTCCTCGTGGCTTGGCGTTGACGGCCAGTTCCCGCGCAATCGAGAGTCGCGAACCCCGTCAGGACCGGAAGGTAGCAGCGGTCAGCGGTCACCTCGATGTGCCGCGGACTCAACTGGCTCGAGCCGGGCACCGGGGGGGCTTATTGCCACGCAGCGCGCAAGACGCGCGCCACGTTAGGAGTTTCCCTTGTCCCACCTAGCCCTCGCACGGAAGTACAGGCCCCAGCGGTTCGCCGATCTGGTCGGCCAGGACCCCATCCGCACCACGCTCGAGCAGGCGGTCGCCAAGAATCGCGTCGCGCAGGGCTACCTCTTCGCGGGCCCGCGCGGAAGCGGCAAGACGACCACCGCCCGTCTCATCGCGAAGGCGCTGGATTGCGAGCGCCGGAAGCCCGGTGAGTCCGAGCCCTGCAACGAATGCGGAAGCTGCCTCGGGATCACGGCGGGCAACTCGCTAGACGTGCTCGAGATCGACGGCGCGTCGAATCGCGGGATCGAGGAGATCCGGAATCTCCGCGAGAACGTGAAGTACACGGCCTCCGGCGGGCGATTCAAGGTCTACATCATCGACGAAGCGCACCAGCTCACCGATTTCGCGTGGAACGCGCTCTTGAAGACCCTGGAAGAGCCGCCCGAGCACGTGCGTTTCGTCTTCTGCACCACCGAGCCGCTCGAGGTCCCCGACACCATCGCCTCGCGCTGCCAGGTGTTCGAATTTCGCCGCCTTCGAAGCGAGGAGCTGGTGAAGCACCTGCTCGACATCGCGGCCAGGGAGAGAGTCTCCCTCGAGGAGGACGCGGCCGCATTGATCGCGCGGGCCTCGGAGGGGAGCGTGCGGGATGCGCTGGGGAGGCTCGACCAGGCGCTGGCGGTTTCGCCCGAGGGGGTCACGGCCGCCACGGTCGCTCAGGCGCTCGGGCTCGCGGGGCTCGACGCCTACTTCGATCTCGGAGGGGCGCTCGCGAAGCGCGATCCCGGGGCGGCATTGCAAGTGCTCGACCGGCTCCACGACGGCGGCATGGACGTGGAGGAGATCGCGGACGGGCTCTCGCACCATCTGCGCCAGCTGCTCCTCATCGCCGTGGATCGATCGTTGGAGAAGCTCGTGGACGCGGCGCCCTCGGACCGGGAGCGCTACGTCACGCAGGCGAAGGAATTCCGCCCCACCGACCTCAACGCCATCCTGGCCCTTCTGCTTGAGACGCGCGCGCTCTTGCGGCGGGCCGAGGCGCCGCGCATCCTGCTCGAGGTCGCGCTCGTGGAGATGTGCACGCTGCCGACCGCCGCGAGAATCGAGGAGCTGATCCGGCGGTTGGGCGATCTGGAGGCGAAGCTCGGCGCCGGCGGAATCTCGGCGGCGCCATCGGCCGTCATCGCGCCGGGGGCAGGCGCGCCCCGCGCGCCCGCGCCACCGGCCCCGCAGGCGCCGCGCCGCGGGTCCGCGCCGCCACGCGCGGGCGCCGATCCGGAGCCGCCGCGCGCCACGCTGGCGGCAGTGCCGGCCGCCATGCAGGCTCGCGCCGCGACCGCGGAGCCATCCGCGGCCCCCGCCGTGCTGAGACTGGTGGAATCGCCGGTTGCGGTGGAGGCCGCAGACCCTGAGGACCCGGTCGTGCGCTGGCGCAACACCGTGGACCGCGTGAAGGAGCGAAAGCTGCTGCTCGGCACCTGCCTCGAGGAGGGGTACTACCTCGGCATGACCGGCGGAAATGTCCGGATCGCGCTCTCGGTGGAACACGCCTTCCACCGCGCCATGCTTGAGATGAAGGAGAATCGGGAAATCCTGAACGAAGAGCTGGAACGTCTCTATGGCCGCGGAGCCAGGCTTCTGTGCGAGTCCACGGTGCCGCCCGGCCTGGCAACCCTCGGCGGCGGAACCGAGAGCGAAGCGCCCGCGGCGGGCGCGCCCGAGGCGACGCTCGTGGAGCGGATCGTGGAGCTCTTCGACGGAGAGGTCTTGGCGCCGGGCTCGCCGGCGGCCGGCCCCGAGGAGGGAAACGCATGAAGGACATCGCGGGGATGCTGCAGAAGGCGCAAGCCTTGCAAGCCAAGATGACCGAGATGCAGGCCGAGCTCAAGACGCGCGAGATGGTGGGATCCTCGGGCCAGGGCAAGGTGAAGGTCACCATGAACGGGGCCCAGGAGGTCACGAAGATCTCCATCGATCCCGAGGTCGTCAAGGCCGAGGAGGCGGACCTGCTCGAGGACCTGGTGCTTGCCGCATTCAACGACGCGCGCGCCAAGGTGACGCGCTTGGTTGAAGAGGGGATGGGCAAGCTGAGCGGCGGGATGGGGCTTCCCAAGGGGCTCTTCTAGGCTCGATGCAGTACTCGAGCGCAATCCTCGAATCGGTCATCGCGGAGCTGACCCGCCTCCCGGGCGTAGGGCGAAAGTCAGCCCAGCGGATCGCGTTCCACCTGCTCCGCTCCTCCGAGGGGGACGCCAGGAAGCTCGCCCAGGCCATTCTGGACCTCAAGGCCCGGGTCGAGGATTGCCGCATCTGCGGCAACGTCACCGAGACCCAGCCCTGCGCCATCTGCTCCGATACGCGTCGCGACGTCACGGTTTTCTGCGTGGTCGAGCAGCCAATGGACGTGCTCGCCATCGAGCGGACCGGTGAATTCCGCGGCTTCTACCATGTATTGAAGGGCGCCCTGTCGCCCATCGACGGTATCGGCCCCGAGCAGCTCAAGCTGGCCGAGCTGATCGAGCGCGTGAAGGGCGGTCGTGTGACCGAGGTGATCGTGGCCACGAACCCGACCGCGCAGGGCGAAGCGACAGCGCTCTACATCGCCCGGCTCCTCCAGAACGCGCCCGGCGTGCGCGTCACGCGGATCGCTCGCGGCGTGCCCATGGGCTCCGACCTCGAGTTCTCCGACCAGGTCACCCTGGCCCGCGCCCTGAGCGGGCGCAAGGAGATATAACTCTTCCAGTTCGAACACATTGTGCTTGACCGCCGGACGGGAAGTGTTAGCGTTCGGCCCAATTCTCTGTCGAGCGTCATGGTGTCGTCGCATTCCATGCGCGCGTGTGTGGGGTGGATGGGGATCGGTCTCGGCGCCGGCTGATACGGAAGGCCAGGGCAGGACACCCCCCCTTCTGGAAAACAGCCGGTCGGCGTACATGCCGCAAGGCCCAGGTGTGTCCAAGGAGCAGGGACCATGGTCAAGGGGAATTGGGCGCTCTTCGAGGAAGACTTCTGGTCGATCAACACGATCCTCCAGAGCCTGATCCAATCCTCGAGCTCGAAAAGCGTCATGCTGATCGACAAGACCGGCCAGCTCATCAGTTCCATCGGCGAGCCCCCAGGATTCGACGTGACCTCGTTTTCTTCCCTTGCGGCCGCGGACTTCGCGGCAAATCAGCAGCTTGCGGAGATGGTGGGCGAGCAGGACTTTGCCACCCTCGTCCATCAGGGCCAGAACGAAAGCATGTACCTGTCCATGATCGCGAACCGGGTCATCCTGGTCGTGCTCTTCGACAAGAAGACCTCGCTCGGGCTGGTGCGGCTCAAGGCCCGGCGCGGGGGAGAGGAGCTTCTCTCGGTTCTGAACAAGCTCTTCGACAAGCTCCAGTACCGAAACGAGGATCTGAGTGCCACGACGCTCGGCGCGGAATTCACGGCCGAAGCCGAAAGCGAGATTGACAGCCTATTCAAGGAATAGGAGAGACCCGGCTACGTGTCGCTGATCAACTATTCGTCCCGCGAGATCAACTGCAAGATCGTCTATTACGGCCCCGGACTCTGCGGCAAGACCACCAATCTTCAACATATATACTCGCGGGTGCCCCAGGAGACGCGGGGCAAGATGATCTCGCTGGCCACCGAGATGGATCGCACCCTCTTCTTCGATTTCCTTCCCCTGGAGCTGGGGCAGATCCGCGGCTTTCGGACGCGGTTCCACCTCTACACCGTCCCGGGGCAGGTCTACTACAACGCGAGCCGCAAGCTGATCCTGAAAGGCGTGGACGGCATCGTCTTCGTCGCGGATTCGCAGATCGACCGGTTCGAGGCGAACGTCGAGAGCTACATGAACATGCTCGACAACCTGACCGAGCAGGACCTGACGATCGAGAAGATCCCGTTCGTCATGCAGTACAACAAGCGGGACCTTCCCCGCGTCGTGCCGGTGGATGATCTGGAGCGCGAGCTGAACCCGAGAAAGGCCCCCTATTTCGAGGCGGTGGCGCTCCGGGGCACCGGAGTTTTCGACACGCTCAAGGTGGCCTGCAAGCTCGTCTTGAAAACGCTGGGATAAGGGGACGTGCGGCGTCTGGCCGTCCTGCTCGCGACCGGGCTCGGAGTGGGCCGTCTGCCTGTGGCGCCGGCGACGTGGGCCTCCGCGGTCACGGCGCTCCTGCTCCTCCTCGTCATGCCCCGGCTCGGCCTTCCCGCATTTCTCGGGCTGACCCTCGCCGTGACCGCGCTCGCGATTCCCGTGTGCGGCCACGCCGAGAGGACGCTGGGTCATGACGCGCACCCCATCGTGGCGGACGAAGTCGCGGGGATGATGATCACGATGTGCGGCGTTCCGGCGCTCGGCCACGTCCATCCTTCGTACGCGCTCTCGCTCGTGGCCGGGTTCGTGCTCTTTCGCGTCTTCGACATCTGGAAGCCGCCGCCGGTGTTCCAGGCGCAGGCGCTGCCGGGGGGATTGGGCGTGGTGATGGACGACGTGCTGGCCGGGCTCTATGCCAACATCGTGTTGCAGCTCCTCGCGCGGGTAACGCACTGACGATGATCGCGGAAGTCATCACCACCGGTAGCGAGCTTCTCCACGGGCTCGTCCGGAACACCAACCTCGAGCTGGTCTCGGGCTTCCTCGCGGACGCGGGAGTCTGGCCCTCGTACCACACGACCGTCGGGGACGAGCCGGAGCATCTGGGCGAGGCTTTCCGCACGGCCGTGCGCCGCGCCGGAGTCGTGATCACGACCGGAGGGCTGGGGCCCACCGCGGATGACATCACGCGGAAGGTGATCGCGACCGTGTTTCGCCGCAGGCTCATTCTCGACCGCGCCGTCCTGGACCAGATTCGCGCGCGCTTCAAGGAGCGCGGGATCGAGATGCCCCCGATCAACGAGACGCAGGCTCTGGTCCCGCGCGGCGCCAGCGTGATCCCGAATCCGATCGGAAGCGCGCCCGGTCTCCACTTCAAGCATCTGGAGACCGAATGCTTCGCGCTCCCCGGGGTCCCCTCCGAGGCCGAGGAGATGATGCGGAGCTACGTGATTCCATTCCTCAAGAGCCGGAATCCGGGGCTTGCGTCGGGCCTCCGGGTGGTGCGGACGATCGGGATCGGGGAATCGGCGCTGGCGGAGAAGCTCTCGGGGTTCGAGCTGGAGGAACCCGATCTCGCGTTGGGCACGATCGCGCGCGTCTCGGGTGTGGACCTCCATCTGAGCGCGTCCTCGGAGGACGCGATGTGGCTCCAGGGCGTCCTCGACCGCGGCGAGCGAAAGCTCCTCGAGCGGGCCGGCGCGCACGCGTACGCGGTCGGGAACCGCACGCTGTCGGAGGTGCTGGGGGAAGCGCTCCTCGGGCACGGGCTTTCGATCGCGACGGCCGAGTCCTTCACCGGGGGCGAAGTCGGCGCCCGGCTCGTCGCGAGCCCGGGCAGCTCCCGGTATTACCGGGGGGGCGTGATCGCGTACTCGAACGAGTCCAAGGAATCGCTCCTCGGAGTCTCCGGCGAGACGCTCCGAAGCCGCGGCGCCGTGAGCGCGGAGACGGCGAAGGAGATGGCCCGAGGCGCCCGCGAGCGGCTGGGCGCCACGTGCGCCGTGTCCACGACCGGGATCGCGGGCCCCGACGGGGGAAGCGCCGAGAAGCCGGTCGGGCTCGCGTTCCTGGGCTTCGCGGGGCCGGACGGAGAGGTGAGCGAGCGCTTCATGTTCGGGGGATCGCGCGCCGACATCATCGCGCGGGCGTCCTTTTTCGCGCTGGATCTGGCGAGGCGAAACCTCGGAGCGGGAGTGGCGTGGTCCGGACCTTCATCGCGCTCGTGATCCCGAAGGCGTGGATCGACCACCTTTCCAGGATTGCGCAGGACCTGGCGGGGCAGATGTCCGGGCTCTCCTGGGTCAAGCCGGAGAACATGCACATCACGATCCGCTTCCTGGGTGATCTCGGTGACTCGGGAGTCCGGCGCGCCGGAGAATCCGCCCGGCGCGGGGTCGAGGCGCTTCCCGCCTTCACGGCGAAGCTGGGCGCCCCGGGCGCCTTTCCGGCGATGGACCAGCCTCGAGTCCTCTGGGTGGGACTTTCGGAGGGCGCCGAGCAGGCCGCAACCGTCGCCAAGGGCGTCAATCTGCGCCTCCAGCAGGACGGATTCGGCCCGCCCGACAAGCCGTTCCGGCCCCACATCACCCTGGCCCGGGTTCGGGAGCAGGCGCGGGGCGTCGAGAAGTTTCGCCGGTACGCGCCCCCTCCGCCTCCAGAGGGCGCCCTCCTCGACCGTATCGTGGTGATGAAAAGTGATCTACATCCGGCCGGAGCCCGCTATACTGCGCTCGAGGAGATTCGTCTTCGCACGCCGGGGGCTTAGATCGCCCCGAGTTCCCGTCTCGGCGCCCACGCCAAAGCAGAACCGGCAAGAATCGAATCCAACATTTCGCCCCGACCCGTTACCGGCGCCCCGGAGTGGACGCCACCATAACTCGCAGAGGGGAGAATCGGAGATGGTCATGAATCCGGGAGTGAGGGAGATGTCCAAGGAGCGCGCCAAGGCACTCGACCTGGCCGTGCAGCAGATCGAGCGTCAGTTCGGCAAGGGCGCGATCATGAAGCTGGGGGAGGAGTCGGCCCGGGTCCAGGTGGATTCGATTCCCACAGGCTCGATCGCGCTGGACGCGGCGCTCGGGATCGGCGGCGTGCCGCGCGGGCGCGTGATCGAGATCTACGGCCCCGAGTCCTCGGGAAAGACGACGCTGACGCTGAGCATCATCGCGCACGCCCAGAAGGCGGGCGGGAACGCGGTCTTCATCGACGCGGAGCACGCGCTGGACGCGGCCTACGCCAAGAAGCTCGGGGTCGACATCGAAAACCTGCACGTGTCGCAGCCCGACACGGGCGAGGAAGCGCTCGAGATCGCCGAGCACCTGGTGCGGAGCGGCGCGATCGACGTGATCGTGATCGACTCGGTGGCGGCCCTCGTGCCGAAGGCCGAGATCGAGGGGGAGATGGGGGATTCGCACATGGGGCTCCAGGCGCGCCTCATGTCGCAGGCCCTGCGCAAGCTCACCGGCACGATCTCCAAGTCGCGCACGACCGTGATCTTCATCAACCAGATCCGCATGCAGATCGGCGTCATGTTCGGGAATCCCGAGACGACGACCGGCGGCCGCGCGCTCAAGTTCTACGCCTCGGTGCGCATGGACATCCGGCGCATCGGCGCGATCAAGGACGGGGACAACGTGATCGGCAGCCACGTCAAGGTGAAGGTCGTGAAGAACAAGGTTGCCGCCCCCTTCAAGGAGGCGGAGTTCGACATCCTGTACAACGAGGGAATCTCGCGCGAAGGAGAGCTCCTGGATCTTGCCGTCGAGCGGAACCTGGTCCAGAAGAGCGGCACCTGGTTCTCCTTCGGCGAGGAGCGCATCGGACAGGGCCGAGAGAACGCGAGGCTCTGGTTCAAGGAGCATCCCGACGCGGTGGCCGAGCTGGAGGCGAAGCTCCGCGAGGCGCTGGGATTGAACCGGGCCGTGGGCGCCCCGGCGCCGCAGCCGGAAGCCGCGGCCGCGGCGGACGGCAAGGGAGAGCGCCGGGTCCGCATCTAGGTTCGAGCCGGGGGGCCGATGACGCTGAGCCCCGAGCGGGCGGGATCCGAGGAGGCCGCGAAGGAAGCGGCTCTGAGGATTCTCGCCCGCGGGCCGCGCACCGAGCGGGAGGTCGAAGGGCGCCTCCGGGAGCGCGGGTATCAGGACCACGCCGTGGAGCGCGCGATCGAGCGGCTCCGCCGTGTCTCGCTTCTGGACGACCGCGCGTTCGTGCGGTCTTTTTTGCGAACGGAGCTCTTCAAGGCGCCGCAGGGGAAGCGGCTCCTCGAGGTGAAGCTCAAGCGGCGGGGTGTCCCCGAGGCGCTGATACGGGAGCTGGACGCGTTTCTCGAGGAAGACCCGGATATCTCCGGCCGCTCGCTCGCGAGCGAGGAGGGGCGGGCGGCTCTCGGGTTCGCCCAGCTTCGACGCAAGTACGGGAAGCTTACGCCCGAGGTGTACCGGCGCCGGATGCAGCAGGCGCTGGCGCGACGCGGATTCGGATGGGACACGATCCGCGATCTCATGAACGAGGAGACGTAGCGCCACCCGATGCGCAAGACCGAGGACGAGCTGCGCCGCACCTTCATCGCGTTCTTCAAGGAACGCGGGCACGCACACCTGCCGCAGGCCGCGCTCGTTCCGCACCAGGACCCCACGCTCCTCTTCACGTCGGCGGGCATGGTGCAGTTCAAGCCCTACTTCTCCTCGCCCGACCGGCCGCCTCACCGCCGCGCCGTCACGGTGCAGCGCTGCCTGCGGCTCACCGATGTGGAGAACGTGGGGCTCACCGTGCGCCACGCGACCTTCTTCGAGATGCTCGGGAATTTCTCCTTCGGCGACTACTTCAAGAAGGAAGCGATCGAATGGGCCTGGGAGTTCACGACCCGCGTCCTCGGAATGCCGCCGGACCGGCTCTACCCCTCCGTGTACAAGGACGACCAGGAAGCCTTCGATCTCTGGGCGAGCCACATCGGGCTGGGCGCTGCGCGGGTGACGCGGCTGGGAGATAAGGACAACTTCTGGGGCCCCGCGGGCGGATCGGGCGCGTGCGGCCCCTGCTCGGAGATCTACTGGGACCAGGGGCCGGGCATGGGATGCGGCCGCCCCGAATGCGGGCCCGGATGCGACTGCGAGCGCTTCCTCGAATTCTGGAACCTGGTCTTCCCGCAGTTCGACCAGCTCCCGTCGGGCGAGCGGCGCCCGCTCCCGAATCGCGGTATCGACACCGGCATGGGTCTCGAGCGGCTCGCGATGATCTTGCAGGGCGCGCCCTCGGTGTTCGAGACGGATCTCCTGCTTCCCATCGGCGACGCCGCGCGCCAGCTCGGCTCCCCCGAGGCGGCTGCGACCGACCGGGGCCGCCGCGCGGCCCGTGTCATCACCGACCACATCCGCGCCCTGGTCTTCACGTGCGCGGAGGGCGTGCGTCCCAGCAACGAAGGCCGTGGCTACGTGGTGCGCCGGCTCCTTCGCCGCGCCGCCCGGTTCGGTCGGGACCTCGGAATCGAGGGAGCGTTTCTCTCTCGCCTCGTGCCGATCGTGGTCTCCCAGATGACCCACCATGACGAATACGAATACTTGAGGCGCGAGGAGTCCGCCATTGCGGCCGCGATCCTGGAGGAAGAGACCCGCTTCGAGCAGACGCTCGAGCGAGGGCTCAACCGCTTCGAGGAGACCGTGGCGGGGCTGGAGAAGAAGAAGCAGAAGCTCTTCCCCGGGGCGATCGCGTTCCAGCTCTACGACACGTACGGCTTTCCCATCGACCTCACCGTGGAGATGGCGGCGGAGCGGGGCCTCACGGTGGACCTGCCAGGGTACGAGGCGGCGATGAAGGAGCAGCGCGAGCGCGCGCAGAAGGAGGGGCGCTTCGAGAACCGGCGCGCCGCCGGAGACTGGCGCGCGCTGACTCAGGGCGCGCACTCCGAATTCGTCGGCTACGACCGCTGGGAGCTGGACGGCCTCTGGATCCGCGACGTGAGAGACGCGGCCCCGGGTGGTGAGGGCAAGGCGGCGGTCGAATTCACGCTCGACGCCACCCCATTCTACGCGGAGTCGGGTGGCCAGGTCGCCGACGCGGGCGCCCTCGAGTCGCAAGGGCCCGGCGGCGAGCCCGTGAAGCTCCGGCTCGTGGACGTCTATCGCGATGGAGATCGCATCATCCACCGCGGGGAGTTCCTGGAGGGCGGGCCCGCAACACTTGCCGGCGGTCCCTATCGCGCGATCGTGGACGCCGCGGAGCGAACGCCGACGCAGCGGAACCACACCGCGACGCACCTCCTCCACGCGGCGCTCCGCGCGAGGTTCGGGAAGGAGTTGAAGCAGGCCGGATCGCTCGTCACTCCGGACCGTCTGCGGTTCGATTTCACGCACTCGAAGGGGCTCACTCCCGAAGACCTGCGCGCTGTCGAGACGGCGGTGAACGAGAAGATCCTGGACGACCTCGCGGTCCTGACCGAGTGGACGACGCTCAAGAAAGCGCAGGAAGAGGGCGCGATGGCGCTCTTCGGCGAGAAGTACGGCGATCGCGTCCGCCAGGTCATCGTCCCCGGGTTCAGCCGCGAGCTCTGCGGCGGGTGCCACGTGCGCCGCACGGGCGAGATCGGCTATTTCCGGATCGAATCCGAGGGCGCGGTGGCCTCGGGCACGCGACGGATCGAGGCCGTCACGGGAGCGCTTGCCTACCGGCGCGCCGAGGAGGACCGCGCCACGCTGCGGGATCTGGGCGCGCGTGTCGGCGCGGGGCGCGACCAGCTTGCGCAGCGCGTCGCGGCATTACAAGATGAGGTGCGCGAACTGAAGTCGGCGCAGGCGAAGCAGAGCAGGGAAGGGCTCCGGGAGCAGGTGGAGCGTTTGATCGCAGAGGCCGCGGGCCAGGACCCGCCCATCATCGTGGCCGAGGTGGCGGCGACAGGCGTGGAGGAGATGCGTGAGGCGGGAGACTTGATCCGGCGGAAGCTTCCCAACGGCGGAGGCCTCCTGGCCGCCGCGATCGACGGGAAGCTCTCGGTGGTGACCACCAGTGGGACAACCATCATGTCCGCGCTCTCGGCGGCCGACTGGGCCCGCGACGCTGTCTCCATCGTGGAGGGCAAGGGCGGCGGCAAGCCTGAGCAGGCCGTGGCCGGCGCGAAGGACGCCTCGCGGATCAAGGAGGTGCTCGAGCGCGGCCGTACCTTCGCGCGCGAGCGATTGAAGACGGGGGGCAGGGTCTGAAAGCGCTCATTCTCAGCGGCGGCAAGGGAACCAGGCTTCGCCCCATCACCCACACGGGCGCGAAGCAGCTCGTCCCCGTCGCGAACAAGCCGATCCTCTTCTACGGCGTCGAGGCGATCCGCGATGCGGGCATCACCGACGTGGGGATCGTCGTCGGCGACACCGAGCCCGAGATCCGGGCCGCGCTGGGCGACGGCTCTGCCTTCGGGATCAAGACGACCTATCTCAGGCAGGAGGCGCCGCTCGGTCTGGCGCACGCGGTCAAGATCGCGCAGGGTTTCATGAAGGACGACTCCTTCGTGATGTATCTGGGGGACAACCTGATCCTGGACGGAATCACGCCGCTCGTGCGCGAGTTCGAGCGCGACCGGCCCAACAGCCAGATCCTGCTCGCTCACGTGCCGAACCCCCAGGAGTTCGGCGTCGCGGAGCTGGACGCGGAGAATCGCGTGAAGCAGCTGACCGAGAAGCCCAAGGAGCCGCGTTCGGATCTCGCGCTCGTGGGCGTCTACATGTTCGACTCCAGCATTTTCGCCGCGGTGAACGCCATCAAGCCCTCCAACCGGAACGAGCTCGAGATCACCGACGCCATCCAGCACCTCATCGACACCGGAAAGAACGTCCACTGCCACATCATCTCCGGATGGTGGAAGGACACGGGCAAGCTCGAGGACATGCTCGAGGCCAACCGGATGGTGCTCTCGCGCGCCAAGCGCGACGTCCGCGGCAAGCTGGACCCGAAGACCCGGACCGAGGGTGAGGTGATCGTGGGCGCGGGGAGCGTCGTCGAGAATTCCGTCCTGCGCGGACCGCTCATCATCGGCGAGCGCTGTGTCATCCAGAACACCTACGTCGGCCCGTTCACCTCGATCTACGACGACGTCACGCTCCGGAACAGCGAGATCGAGCACTCGATCGTGCTCGAGCGCTGCGTCATCCAGGACATCCCGGTGCGGATCGAAGGGTCCCTGATCGGGAAAGAAGTCCGGATCCAGCGCTCGCAGCTCAAGCCGACCGCGTACCGCTTCATGGTCGGCGACTCCAGCCTTGTGGACGTGTTGTAGGGGAGGCCATGCGCATCCTCGTGACCGGCGCGGAAGGGATTCTCGGGCGGGCCATCCGCGAATGGCTGGCCTCGGGGAACACGCTTTACCTCTGGGGACGCGACGAGGTGGACGTGCGTGACCGGGAGCGCGTGTTCGCCGCGGCCAAGGGGATCGAGTTCGACGCGGTGATCCACGCGGCGGCGATGACCGCGGTGGATCGCTGCGAGACCGAATTCGATCTCGCGATGGCCACGAACCGGGACGGCACGCGGCACGTGGCCTCGCTCGCCGCGGAGCGGGACGCCACGATGGTCTACCTGAGCACCGACTACATCTTCGACGGGACCAAGAGCGGACCGTATCTCGAGGACGACCCGCCCAAGCCCATCAACGCCTATGGCCGGAGCAAGCTCGCGGGGGAGGAAGTGACTCGCGAGACGGCGAGGAAGCACCTCACGGTGCGCACGTCCTGGGTGTTCGGGGAGGGAGGCGCCAACTTCGTGGCCGCGATCGCGGAAAAGCTCAGCCGGGGAGAGGCCCCGGAGGTGGTGACCGACCAGCGCGGATCGCCGACCTACGCGCGCGACCTGGCGCGCGGCATCGAGAAGCTTCTCCGGCTCGGCGCCACGGGAACCGTGCACGTGACGAATACGGGGAGCACCACCTGGCACGGCTTCGCGGTCGAGATCGCGCGCCACCTGGGCTCGCCGCTCCCGGTACGCGAGACCACGTCCGA
>JAYUAE010000210.1:0-3138 GCA_043741515.1 Candidatus Eiseniibacteriota bacterium
TCCCGCCAAGGGCGGCGCGACGGGCGGCGACACCAAGGACCGGGCGGCGTCGGCGCGCTCGAAGCTGGACCAGCTTTTCAAAACCAAGGAGCCTGAAAGCGAATGAAGCTCAACGTGCTCGTCTTCGGACCTCACCCCGACGATGCCGAGATCGGCTGCGGGGGCCTTCTCCTCAAGATGAAGGATATGGGCTACGCGACCGGAATCGTGGACATGACCCGCGGCGACATGGGCTGGGGCACGCCCGAGGAGCGGGACAAGGAGTGCGCGGACGCGGCGAAGATCTTGAAGCTCGACGTGCGCGTGAATCTGGATCTGGGGGACAACCGGATCGAGGATACGTTCGAGAATCGGTGCGCCGTGGCCGCCACGATCCGGAAATACCGTCCGGAGATGGTCTTCGCCCCCTATTACGATCTACCGATCGGACGCGGGCTCGGACACAACGACCATTTCAAGACCGGGATCCTGGTCTCGCAGGCGTTCAATCTCGCTCACCTCAAGAAGGCGCCCGTCGAAGGCGACCCCTTCCAGGCGAAGGCGATCTTCTACTACTTCATCCCGCCCGGGACCAAGCCCACGTTCACCGTGGACGTGACCAAGTACTTCGACGCGTGGATGGAGGCGCTCGCTGTGCACAGGACGCAGTTCCACAATCCCGCGAAGCCCAAGCCCACGACGCCCGTACCCGAGCTTTCCGAGTACATCGGAACGATATCGCTCACCCACGGCTGGGCGATCGGGGCGAAGTACGCGCAGTCCTTCCTCTCCACCTCGCCGCTCCGGATCAACGACCCGATGGAGCTGGTGAAGGAGGTCGTCACGAGGCCTTGACCCTCTTCTTCCGCGTGGGTCTCGAGCTCAAGTACTTCTCGAGGTCGTCGGGATTCATGAGGAGCACCTTCTCGGCGGGACCCGCGTAGCGCTCGCAATCGGCAGGATCGTACTCGCGGCAGATCTCAGGACGCAGCGTGTAGTGGCCGCATCGCCCATCCACCAGCCACTCGCAGGGCGTGTCGAACTGGACCAGCCAGTCCCCCTCGTGGTCGATCATCACCGAGATGTTCTTGTGCAGCAGGTACCAGCGGATGTTGTCGAAATCGAGCTTGGTGGCCGGCCGGTCGATCTGGATCGAGACGTAGCGGCAGCAGTGATCGCACCCCTCGCAGGGATTCCCCTCGGGCAGCGCGATCCGCCCGTCGGGCAGCATCTTGAGCCCGATCGGAGGCCGCGGGGGCCTCAGCGGCCCGGTCCGCTCGCGATCGATCGGCGCATGCGGGTTCGCGCTCAGATGCCCGGGCTTTTTCCTGCGCCTGTCGGGGGCCTTCCTGCGTTCATCCATCGGTTCGGAACCTAACACAGAACGATAGCGCGGCGTCTAGCCGGCGATGCCTGCGTGGACCCCCCGATCGGCGCTCCGCCATTCCGGAATCGCGCAGACGAAGCGCGCCCCGCCCTCGGGATGGTTCTCCGCCTGGACCCTGCCCCGCATGTGCTCGAGGTAGGACTGCGCGATGTAGAGACCGAGCCCGAACCCCCGGTCCCCCGGAGGAAGGCTGCCATCCTCCAGGCGATCGAAGAGCCCGCCGATATCGCGGATGGCCGGGATGCCCGGTCCGTGATCCCGGACGCTCACGCGGTCCTCCCCGCCCTTCCGGTCGAGCGCGATCTCGACCGCCTGCCCATCCGGCGAGTGGTGGACGGCATTCTCGATCAGGTTGATCACCGCGTCGAGGAGGAGGTCCCGGTAGCCCTTCACCGGCGTCAGGTCGGGAGCGACGCTCAGCTCCAGCCGGACGCGGCGCGTCTTGGCCTCCGGTGTCACCGCGGCCATCGCTTCCTGGACGAGAGGAAGAAGATCGATGCGCTCGGGATCTCTCGGGCCCCCGGACCCCGGGCGGTTGAGCCCATGGAGATGCTTCACCAGACGGTCCAGCTCGCTCGAGGCAGCCTGGATCGCCTGAAGCTCGGCGAGATGCTGCGTCGAGGAAGCGTGCCCCATCCGTTCGAGGAGCGTCTCGATCGTCCAGCGCACGACCGTGAGCGGCCTCCGCAGATCGTCCGCCAGCGTCGCGAAGAGGAGATTCTTCTGCCCCTCCAGATCCTCCGCGTTCTCGTGGAAGAACGCCTCCTTCGCCGCGATCTGCACCAGCTCCACCCGCTCGAGGGCTGAGGCGGCCTGCGCGCGAACCGCATGAAGAAGCTTCAGGTCCTCTTCGATGAAACGGCGCTCCGATTGCTTCGCGCCCACGAGGATCGCGCCAAGGCACTTCTCCCCGGCCCAGATGGCAAGCGCGAGACGGAAATCCTCGGCGGCCACGTTGGCCGGGAAGCTGTCCGTCTCGAGATCGGGACGGCTGGTGCTGTGCGGCCGGGCGAGAAGACGCCGCGGCGCGGGCGACCCCTCCACCGCCTCGAGGATGGATTCCGGATCGGCATCGGCCAGACCACCCGAGACGGCGAGCGTCCCGCCCCGGCGCGCGACGACGACCGCTCGCTGGACCGACAGCTGCTCCTCGAGGAAATGCCGGCACAGCTCCGCGATCTCCTCCTGGCTCGCGCCGGCGCGCACGGTGTCCTGGAAAACGAGAAGCGCGCCGGCGTAATCGTGCTGGATCTTGAAGAACGTGCGATCCACCCAGGCCCCGATCCAGCGGCGCGCCGGCGTGTAGAGAATCACAGGGAGCGCGGCCGCGAAAATCTGGAAGAGCCCCGAGTACTTGGGAGCGCTGGTGGCGATCCTCTCCCCCGCGACCACGCCCACGAGGAGATAGATCCCGGTGAGCGCGCCTCCCAGGATTCCATAGATCAGGCTGCGCCGGATGATGATGTCGATGTCCAGGAGCCGGGAGCGCACGACCGCGAAGGTGGCCGCGACCGGGATGGCCAGCTCGAAGAGGCGGTCCAGCTCCGGAGGGATGCTCGTGGTGATTCTCAATAGCCTCGGCAGCGCGCGCAGGAACACGTAGGGCAGGACCCCGACCGCGAATCCCCAGAGCAGCCACTTGATCTGATCCCGCTCGCGAGCCAGCTCGAGCTTCCGTCCGCTCCGGAAGAGCGTGATGCACCCCACGCCGATCGCGGCGGCCA
The DNA here is from genome assembly GCA_043741515.1 of Candidatus Eiseniibacteriota bacterium. Lineage (GTDB taxonomy): Bacteria > Eisenbacteria > RBG-16-71-46 > SZUA-252 > SZUA-252 > WS-7. Next base: position 3,091 of record JAYUAE010000210.1, read on the forward strand.
GGAACGCGTCCGCGAGGAGGCGCGGCAGGGCCATCCCCTGCCACACGC
>JAYUAE010000211.1:0-7344 GCA_043741515.1 Candidatus Eiseniibacteriota bacterium
CTCCCGTCCAATCCGGTCCCCAGGCGGACCCACTTTCGTCCTACGTCGCCCGCGGAACGCGAAACGAAAACGCCGCCGAAGTGCGGCGCTCCCCATACCGCCGTAATCAGGCGATGGCCCGCTGCGTCGAACAGTAACTTGTTGACGAATCGCTCGGAGAAACCGGAATTGCTGGGGACCCAGGTACGGCCGGCATCCGAGTCTCTCCGCGCTGCGGGCGTTTGCTAATCGAGGCAGAACTACAGGCGAGAATGAAAAAGATTCAAAATCTCCCCAAAACAAGGCAGGGTCGGTACGCGGGTTAACCCCGACCTTTCTGGATCTCTCTCTATCATCGTGCCGAGAATGACGCTTCGGATACTTCCTGGCGACTCACTCCTAGAGCCCCGTAGCCGCCGCTCCCGCGCCAACATCCCACCCCAGCGGCCGTTCGGAGCAACCCGGCAGCGTCCTCTCAGCGGCGCCCGGTTGTTTTCGAAGAGCGAGAGTTTCTCGCGTTTTCGGCAGTGCTGCTACACTTTCCCCATGCCTTCAATCTGTGCGCACGACCCCAGGGTCCCGGAACACGGGCCGCCCCGATGACGGAAGCGAGCGCTGTCCTCGAGACGCCCCGCCTGATCCTTCGCCGCTTCACGCTCGAGGACGCGGCGTTCGTCTTCGACCTGGTCAACGATCCCGGCTGGCTCGAGCACATCGGCGATCGAAACGTGCACAGCCTCGACGACGCGCGCGACTATCTTCGCAAGGGAACGCTCGCGACGTACGAGCGCGTGGGGTTCGGAATGTACGTCGTGACGTTGAAATCCTCCGGGGAGCCGATCGGCACTTGCGGACTCATCAAGCGCGAGGGGCTGGACGACGTGGACATCGGCTTCGCGTTTCTTCCGGGACACCGCGGCCAGGGGTATGCGCTCGAGTCGGCCCGGGCCGTGCTTCAGTACGGCGCGGGGGCGCTCGGCCTGAGACGCATCGTCGCGATCGTCTCGCCGGCCAATCACCGCTCGATCCGGGTCCTCGAGAAGATCGGGCTCACGTTCGAGCGCATGGCGAAGCTCCCCGGCGATGAGGAGGAGATCCCGTTGTACGCCTTCGAGCCCTGAGATTCCTCGCCCTGCGCCGCCATCGGCGCGTCACTGCTTCGCGGAGAGCTCGCTCCCCTGCGGCATCCCCGACTCGATGTGCACTTCCCGGAACAATGCATGGCGAGCGGCATCGATCATCGGAGCCTCGAGCGGCCAGACCAGCGCGACCGGCGCGCGGCGCGGCGCAAAGGGTTCGCGGTCCAGAAGCGGATGCAGGTCGGGGTCGAGGCGGACGATGCAAAGCTGAAGATCGCGGAGGAACTTGCGCTCGAGGAAGCGCGCGGCGAGATCGAGCTCTCCGACACGAATGGCTGCGGACGCGGCGATGGATAGCGCGCCGGGACCGACCCGGGCCGCCTTATCGATCTCGAGGAGCAATCGCACCGCTTCCTTGTCGCGACCTGTGCGTGCCGCGATCGCGGCCTCGACGGTGCGCATGCTGTCGGGGGAGACGCCGTCCGCGAGGCCCTCGCGGAGCGCCCTCTCGGCCCCCTGAAGATCGCCGCGGCCCAGATGGATCCAGGCCGGGAAGATGTGAACCGCGCTGACGTAGAAGGGGTCGTCCGAGAGCGCTCTCAGGCGACGCGCCCTCTCCATCGCCTCATCCTCCCGCCTCGTGAACTTGAGCACCTGGATCAGCCACGTGGTCGCAAACGCGTCCTGTGGATCGACCTCGAGCGCCCGGCGAACGAAGCGTTCGGTCCCGGCGACATCGGCGTTGCTGAAGGCGTCGACCGCGAGATTGATGAGCGCCGGGGTGAACCGAGGATTCGCATTCAACGATTTCAGGAGGGCGGCCCTCGACGCCGCTAGATCTCCGGTGAAGCGCAGGACCAGAGCCTCGGCCTTGTGGGCTTCCGCAAGCCGGGGGTTGATCGCGATCGCGCGCCGGGCCGCCTGGAGCCCCAAGCGCGTAGTCTCTTCGGGGTCCTTGCTCATGTCGTACTGCAACATCTGGCCGTAGCAGTCCGCGACTCCCGCCCAGGCCAGCGCATATTCGGGATCGAGCGCGATCGCCTTCTCGAACAGCTCGAGCGCTTCACGAAGCGCCTCGAGGGTATAGCTGCCGTAGCGCTGCCGGCCTCGCAGGTAGAGATCATAGGCGCGAACGTCCTCGGGACGATTCTGCACCAGGCTCTCGGACTCGGCCGGCGTCAGGGCGACCCGGAGCGCGTCGGCGATGGACTTGGCGATCTCCTCCTGCACCGCGAACACGTCGGCGAGCGTGCGGTCGTAGCGCTCGGCCCAGAGGTGAAACCCGTTCGAGGCGTTGATGAGCTGCGCCGAGATGCGCACCCGATCGCCGGCGCGCCGGACGCTCCCCTCGAGCACCGACTTCACGCCGAGATCGGAGGCCACTCTCGGGAGGTCCGCCGGGGCGCCCCGATAGCGGGCGACCGCGTTCCGCGACGCCACGCGCAGGCCCTTGATCTTCGAGAGGTCGGTCAGAATGTCCTCGGTGATGCCCGCGCAGAAGTACTCGCTCTCGGAATCGCTCGACAGGTTCTCGAAGTAGAGCACGGCGAGGGACGGCAGATCGGCGACCGCTGCGCGCGCCCCCGATGGCGACGACATTTGCAGCGCGATGGCCCCCAGCTCGCGGCGGAGGTCTCCGATGTCGCGGGGGCGCTCCGCCACGTCCTTGGTGAGGCAGCGCTGCACGACGTCGCGCAATCGCGGGGGGATCGAGACCGGAAGGGCGCCCCAGTCGGGGTCGCGCTCGAGAATCCGGGCGATCACGTCGGAGACCGTCTCTCCCTCGAAGGCCGGCCGGGCGGTCAGGCATTCGAACAGGAGACACCCGAACGACCAGACGTCGGTGCGGCGGTCCACGACCTTGCCCCGCGCCTGCTCGGGGCTCATGTAGGGCGCGGTCCCGAGGATGATTCCCTGCCCGGTGGCCGAGAGCGCCAGCGTGGGCGAAGCGGAGATGTCCGCCGATGAGCCATCCTCCGTGGCCCCTCCCTTCGCGAGCCCGAAGTCGAGGACCTTCACGACGCCGGACGAGTTGATCATGACGTTGCCGGGCTTGAGGTCGCGATGGACGATTCCGCGCGCGTGGGCGGCCTCGATGGCCGAGGCGACCTGCCCGCCGACCTCCAGCGTCTCCCGCGCCGTCAGGGGGTCGCGCGACAGGCGTTGTGCGAGGGTCTCCCCCTCCACGAACTCGAGCACGAGGTAGGGCGAGCCCGACACGTCCTCCAGCCCGTAGATGCCGGCGATATTCGGATGGTTGAGTGAGGCGAGCAGCTTCGCCTCGCGTTCGAAGCGCGCGAGGCGCGCAGGGTCGGTGGCGAACACGGTCGGAAGGGACTTGATGGCGACGGTCCGGTCGAGCCGGGTGTCGCGCGCGCGGTAGACCTCGCCCATGCCGCCGGCGCCTTGCGCCGTGAGGATCTCGTAATTGCCGATGCGGCTCCCCGAAGCGAGACTCATGGTGGGAGTCTAGCGCAAACGGACCGGTGCGGGGGCGCCGCTGATCGGATAGCATGGACGATGGATGTGTTCTGGGAGTCCGGCAGCAGACCCGCCGCGAATGGGGCGCTCGCGATGAACTGGCTGTTCAAGGAAGAGCCGGCGAATTACAGCTACGAGAACCTCGTCACGGACGGGAAAACCTCGTGGGTGGGCGTGAAGAATCCGCTCGCTCAGAAGCATCTGAGATCGGTCCGGAAGGGCGACCTCATCTTCTACTATCACACCGGTGACGAGAAGGCGGTGGTCGGCGTGATGAAGGCCTCCGCGGACGCCTATCCCGATCCGGCGGACCGGTCGGGAAAGCTCCAGGCCGTGGACGTCGCTCCCGTCCGGAAGCTGAAGCGGCCGGTGACTCTCGCGGAGATCAAGGCGGACAAGCGGTTCGTGGATTTTGCGCTGACCCGGATTTCCCGGCTGTCGGTCATGCCGGTGACCGGCGCGCAATGGAAGGCGATCGAGCGGCTTTCCGACGAGGACGCCGTCCGAGAGCGTTAGAGCAGGCGGGAATCCTTTTCGATGACGACGGCGGCCAGACCCGCGGCGCCCGCGTTGCCCTCGTCGAGATAACCGGTTCCCTTCAGCTCCTCGGCGTCGAACCGCGACCATCCGCCGCCGTGCGAGTGCCCGAAGTAGAGCTCGTGCACCGTCGCCTGCGGCCGCACCACTTCGAGAAGATCCTGAAGCGTCTCCTCGTCGAAATTCCGGAACCAGCCGTGGTTCTCGAACTTTCCATAGGGCACGGTCACGAGAATGAACCCGCCGGGCCTCGTGATGCGCATCATCTCGGCCAGCGCCCGGTCGGCAGCGGCATCATCGGACCGGGGCTCACCGTAACCCGAGTTGTCCATTCCGATGTGTTCCAGGGACGAGATGCACCAGACCAGATCGAAGGTGTCGTCCAGAAATTCCGTGTCGCAGATGTCTCGCCGCACGGATGCCGCGTACAGTTCCCCCACGTCATACACAGGCTCGGCCATGTCGATCCCGGTGATGTTGCGGGGATTCGGCAACGACCGGACCATGTCCCGATGGCAGGCCATGCTGTTCGCGTGACCGACATCCAGCACCGCGGCTCCCGGCCAGTAGGACAGGCGCGCCAGCAACAGCTCCACGACGCGCTCCGGAAGATTCTCGCCGCAAGGCCGCGGGAGGGTCACGGAGGCAGGAAACCGGTGCAGGTCCGAACGGAGCGCGCGGTTGTATTCGCGGGTGATGCTCCACTGAATGTCGTGGCCGACCAGATTCTCGATGAAATCCGGAATGCGAGCGACCGTCTCGACGAGTCCCATAATGGCCGGTATCGACCATCCCGGGGACGATCTTTAGTGAGGTCTACACGTCCCGCCTCAGCCCGCAACCAGCGCCTCGATCTTCTCGCGGATCACATCCATTGCCAGATCGATCGCGTCCTTGTGGGTCCGGGGCGAGAGCACCGCAAGCCGGAGAAACCGCGATCCCTTCAACGTCGTCGAGGATAGCGAGACCCGGCCGTCCTCCATGATCGAGCGCTCGAGCCTCTCGTTGTACTCATCGATGTTCCCACGAAGCGGCTTCGCCCGGAACACCACGATCGAGAGATCCGGCTCGGGACCGACCTCGAGCTGCTCCACCTCGAGAAGGCGTGCGCGGGCATACCTCGCCAGAAGGAGCTTCTCCTCCAGCGCCGCCTCGAACGGCGCCGTGCCGAGCACCTGCAATGGCAGCCAGAGCCGCAGCGCCCGGAAGGGCCGGGACAGCTCCGGGGAAAGCTCCATGGGCGAAGGCTCCTCGAGAAGCTGCCCCGCGCGCGGAATGTAGTTCGCCGTGAACGAATAGGCTTCGCGCATGGCATCCGCGTTGCGGACCAGAACCGCGCCCACGCCGAAAGGGACGTAGAATCCCTTGTGGGGATCCAGGGCGACCGAATCCGAGCGCTCGATCCCCGAGAGGATCCTTTTCCCCTCGGCGCACAGGGCGAACGGGCCACCGTACGCGGCGTCGCAGTGGAACCACGCGTTGTGACGCGCGGCGATCGCGGCGATCTCGCCCAGCGGATCCACGGCCCCCGTGTCGGTGGTCCCGGCGGTGCCGACCACGAGCCACGGGATCCGGCCGGCCCGAGCGTCCTCGGCCATGGCGGCGTCCAGCCTCGCGGGCATCATGCGATACCGGTCGTCGATCGGAATCCTGCGCACCACGCACTCCCCCAAACCCGCGGTCTTGAGCCCCTTGGTGACGCAATGGTGCGCCTGCTCCGTCAGGTAGACGACCGCTCGCTCGAAATCCCGCGCCTTGAGCCCGGCCGCCTCCCGCGCGATCACGATCGCGCTGAGGTTCGCCGTGCTTCCTCCCGACGTGAGATTCCCCACCGCCGTGGCGGGATAGCCAACCACCGATGCGAGCCAGCGGAGCACCTGGTTCTCGATCCGGACGGCCCCGGGGGCCGCGAGGAAGTTGCCGGAGAAACGGTTCGACACCGCGGCGAGAAATTCACCGAGCACGCCGTGATAGGTGCTCCCCACGGGGATGTACGCGAAGAAGCCCGATGCTGTCGTGTTCTGGCCGTTCTTCTGGACGTGGTGGGAGAGGATGTCCAGCGCGCGTTCCATCCCGATCGGGTCGCGTCCGATCGGCGCTCCGGCAATCGCTGCCGCCGATCCCTGATCGGGGCTGGACCCCGGGGCCGACTCGAGCCACTCGAGGATCGCTTCGGCATGCGCGATCGCCGCGCTCGTCAGCCTTGCCCGCTCGGCGGGAGACGGCTCCAGCGCCTGCGTGAGCGGCTCGAGCGCGCGGAGCCGGTTCAGGATTGCATCGGAGGGCGGCAGGCGAGCTCCTTTCTGACTAGTATTCGTGGGCGCAGGTGTCCCCTTCCATCAACCTACCTCCGTTCCAGCTCGGACCGGTTCCATTGGGCAAGTCGCGCGCCGGCGTCGTACGTGCTGTTCAAAAATGCGGCCAGGTCGTTGGCCGGAGTCTTCGACTTCCGCACCGCTTCATAGGGAAGGATGAATATGGAGAAGTCCTTGCTGTAAAAGGCCGCCGCAGGCAGGACCTGGACGTCCTTGAAGCCTGGAGGCTCCGGCGCGGTGTACGCGTAGAATGACGCGTCGATCCCCGGAGCGCTTGGCCCCGCGATGTTGCCGGGCCAGAAACCGTGGCTGATCACCTCGTGCGAGTACGCCTCGCGGGTGACCGGGTCCGCCTCCGGCCGTTCCGGCGCCCGGCGCCCGGAGAAGCGCGTCAGCGCCAGATCGAAGCTTCCCCAGAAGAAATGCGTCGGGCTGGACTTCGCCACGAAGCTGCACCGGAAGGTCTCGAACACCGGTTGCATCGCGAGCAGAGCATGCCAGAACGCGGCGGCGTACGCCGGGTCGTAGGAGCGATGGACCACGTCGTCCTCGAAGCGGATGGGGTCCGGTATCTCGACCGGCATCGTCCAGATGCGGACGGCGACCCCCGCATCGTGAAGCGTGGCCATGGTCCGGCGATAGAAATCCGCGACCGTCTGGGGTTCGAGAGGATTCATCCGGGTCCGGCCGTCCGAAAACTGGAAGACCAGGTTGTGGTCGATGAAGTCGAACGCGATCGTGAAGGTTCCGTTGCCCGCGTTCATCGGCAGCGTCGTCAGCCCGCGCGGCGTCAGGTGAAACGCGATGTTCCAGAAGTGGTTTATCCGCGGCGTGAGCGCAAGGCAGACCTTTCCGACCACCTGCATCCACACGTGGAGCGTGGCGCGCGTGTCCTTCCAGCTCTCCAGCGGCAGCGCGGGCCAGGCTTCCGCTACAACCTTCGTCGTCATGGT
>JAYUAE010000212.1:0-3129 GCA_043741515.1 Candidatus Eiseniibacteriota bacterium
CGAGAAGACCTGAAGCGCCGTCCGGAGGCGCCTCGTCGCGACGCGCATGCCGTGCACGAACTCGGGATCAACGCCGAGCCGGGCTCCCGGCTCGTTCCAGAACATGCGCGCGAGCTGGCGGCCCATGCTCTTCATCGCGACGTCGCCGAGAGCCTCTCCCTCCTGAGCCGCGAACGGAGTTTCGTCGAGCGGGCTCTCGAGCGCGAGATCGCCGGAAGGTTCCACGAGGAATCTCACGTTACGTGGACGCGATGTCGCGCAAGGCCCCGGGCTGGATCAGCCACTCGAGGGTGCCGTGGCCGGCCCCGGGGGAATTCGAGAAGGACACGAGCGCTGCGCCGCCTTTCTTGTAGACCACGTCGGCCCGGCCCTTGTCCCCGACCAGAAGATACGATGTGAATCCGCTCAAGTGCGGCTCGTGGCCCACCAGCGCGACGCGCTCGACGCCGAGCCCCTTGGCGAAGGCGAGCACACGCGCGAAATCGCCGCTCGGAACGAGGTCCTCGCAGAATTCGATCTTGGCGCCGGGAGCGACCACGTCGCGCAGGATCTCGGCCGTCTGGCGCGCGCGGATGAACGGGCTCGAGACGATGCGGTCCGGCCTGGCCGCGAATTCCTTGAGCCCGCGCGCCGCGCGCCGGAACTTGTGCATCCCTTCCGGGGTGAGCGGACGGTCCTCGTCTCGCTTGTAAGCGGGGTCGCCATGCTCCACGGCGATCGCGTGTCGTACGATCAGTAGTTCCATGCAGCCTCCTCTCCTAGCCGGAATTCTAGCATATAGCGTAAGATGGAAATCATGAGCGAAACCAAGGCCGGAACCTTCCCGATCCGATGCGCGGGGATGGACGTTGGGAGCAATGCGATGAGGCTTGCCATCGCGGAATTCAGCAGCCCGACCCGCTTCAAGATCCTCGAGCGGAAGCGGGTCCCGGTGCGACTGGGCGAATCCGTGTTCAAGACGAACCGGATCGCTCCCGAGACCCTGGATGCCGCCCTGGACGCCTTTCGCGATTTTCGCGCGACCATGGAGGAGCACGGCGTCGTGCTCCATCGCGCGGTCGCGACCAGCGCCACGCGAGAGGCGAAGAACCGTTCGGTGTTTCTGGAGCGCGTGCACACCGAAACCGGAATTGACCTCGAGATGATCCCCGGGACCGAGGAGGCGCGCCTGCTGGCGCTGGGCGTGCGGACCAAGCTCAAGCTGAGGCTGCGGGGCACCTCCTTGATCCTGGACGTCGGCGGGGGATCGAGCGAGCTGGCGCTCTTGCAGAAGGGCGAGATCCTCCTCGTCGAGTCCCACAATCTCGGCACCGTTCGGCTGCTGGAGCAGGTGGGCAAGGCCGAGAAGGCGAAGAATAAAGTGAAAGCCGAGCCGCTCCGCATTCTCCGTGAGACGGTGGCCGCGTCGCGATTTCCCCTGCTGGAGTCGCTGCGTGGCCATTCGGTGACACAGCTCATCGGGACGGGTGGGAACATCGAGGCGCTGGCGACGCTGACCTCGAACTCATCGTCGGGCAAGGACGACAGCGTCCGGAGGCCCGTGGCGCTCCCGCTCGGCAAGTTGAAGAGGCTCCTCGAGACGCTGGCCAGGATGGCGCCCGAGGAGCGCGCGAAGAAGTACGGCCTGAGGCCTGATCGCGCCGACGTGATCGTGCCCGCGGGCGCCATCTTCGAGCGCGTCGCCGCCCGCACGGCGGCGAAGCAGATCCTGGTGCCGTTCGTGGGGCTGGTGGACGGCGTGCTCCTGGACCTGGCCCTCGCCGCCGGAGCGTCGGGAAAAAAGAAGCTGGAATCCTCGCAGACCCTGAACGCCGCGCGCGCGGTCATGCGCAAGTACGACACGGACCCGAAACATTCCCGTCACGTCACGGTGCTTGCGCTCTCGTTGTTCGATCAGCTCAAATCCGTGCACGGCCTGGGCAAGCGGGACCGTTTGCTGCTCGAGATATCGGGGCTTCTCCACGAGGTCGGGAACTTCATCTCTGCGGCGGGGCATCACCGGCATGCCTACTACATCATCTCCGAGACGCCGCTCCTGGGGCTGAGCGACGAGGAACTTCATATCGTGGCGTGCGTGGCGCGATACCACCGCAAGGCGCCGCCCGATAGCAGCCACGAATGCTACGCCGTGCTGCCCGAGAGAGCGCGGGTCCGTGTGCGAGGCATGGCGGCGCATCTTCGCCTCGCGGACGCGCTCGACCACGATCACCGCCAGCGGGTCATTTCCGTGAAGGCGAAGAAACGCGACTCGGAGCTGGTGCTGAAGGCGCGCACACGAGGAGACGTGACGCTGGACGAGTGGTCCGTGGAAGAGAAGGGTGGGGAGCTCTTCAAGGATGAGTTCCACCTCAGTCCGGTGCTGAAGACCCGTGCCTGATCCGGTTCTGTCCGTCATCGATGTCGGCTCGAGCGGCGTCCGCATGCTCGTGGCCGAGCTGAAGCCGGACGGATCGGTGCGCGTCCTCGAGGACGTTGCGAAGCCGCTCACGCTGGGCCGCGACACCTTCCGGACGGGAACGCTCTCGGCGGCGAGCATCCAGAAGGCGGTGAACATCCTCCGGCAGTACCGCGCGATGATGGACAGCTACGGCGTGACCCACACGCGCGCGGTTGCCACGAACGCGGTGCGCGTCGCGCTCAACCGGGACACCTTCGTGGACCGCGTGTTCCTCGCGACCGGCATCGAGGTCGAGGTGATCGAAGGCTCGCAGGAAACCCTGCTCACCTTCGCGGCCGTGCAGCGCGCCCTGGCGGGACGGCCCGATTTCGCGCAGGAGGACTCGCTCATGTTCGAGCTGGGCGCGGGATCGACCGAGTGGGCGCTGGTGCGCGGGGGGGACGTGGCCGGATCGCTCACCTACGATCTGGGCACGCTCCGCATGCGGGAGCTGCTGCGCGCGGAGAGCGGCGACCGGCGCGCCATGACCCGCCTCATCCAGCACAACATCCGCGCGATGATGAACGAGGTGAAACGGACGCTGCCTTTCGACAAGGTCGCGAACCTGATCGCGATCGGGCCGGAGGCGCGGTTCGCCGCGCGCGCGCTGAAGGGGGAAGGGGACCTGGCGGCGGTGTCCGCGAAGGACCTGCGAACGCTGGCGGACCAGATCCTCGCGATGACGCCCGCGG